>CAKQKT010000120.1 GCA_934249275.1 uncultured Sutterella sp.
ATCGTAGACAGGATCAATTGGTTCTTCCTCGCTGTTGAGTCCAAAGGTTTTCAGCAAAAGCTGCATGACGGAAATTGTCTTCGGGGGTGCGTCAGGTCGTGACGCAGGCGAGGCGCGGGACGGGGAAATGATGAGTCGGTCTTGAAAAATGGAACCGCAGACATCAAGCTTTGGAGGCTTGATTAGCTTCCTTTTCGTTCCTGGTCGGGAATTGAATGATGATCTCGCTTGTGTTCTTCGTCGCGCTTCTTTTTCTGAAGAAGGAGGAAGAGCGCGAGAAAGCAGAACAGGAGGGCGACGAGTACGAAGCCGAAGTGAATATGGTGCGGCATGGTGGGTTGGGCGCGAGGATCGTGTCCGATTTTAGAGAGAAAGTGCGGTTATGCTATCTGAAAGGTGATTCAAGGCCGGAAGGCTGTTCGGAGAACGGTTGAGTTCGCCAGAAAAGAGGCGCAGGGAGCTCGTTCCGAACTGTCGCCAACTCACTGAAATGGTTGTTATCTTCAGTTGGCGGTTGAGCGGTGGAGCGAAGCGGCGACTCTCAGGCAAAGACTCGATTGATTGTTGCGACGCTGTCTTTTTCGGTCAAGTGGCTGACTAGCCGATCTGCTTCGGCAGGTGATTTTCCATGCTTGATCAGCAGGGTTTTCTCGTCAATTTGACGCGCAGAACCGATGGGACGTGAATATTCAGGGCAGCAACCTGCGACTAATAGTTCGGAAGCGTTCAGATGGCCGTAACGGGCGAGGACTTCATCCAGGACTTCAACGTCTGCTTCACTGAGCATGTCGAAAACAGAAAGAGGATCGTTGGAATCGACCTGATCCATCTTCCTGAAAAAGAACTCGGCGTCGCACGGAATGATCCAATCGGCATATACGTCGCAGTTGTCTTCAGTTTGGAATAGACGTGCGGTTTCTGAGAGAGCAGGACCGTCCGGCTGGGCCACCAGCATATCTCCCGTCAACCTGTCTCCATGGCGGAGGAGAAACTCGCGCTAGGCAAGATACATGAGACTGAGAAGGCTGGAAGCTTCCAGATGGCCTTCGCACTTCCAAACCAAATACGAGGCGATCTGTGTGGCTTTGTCAACGTCAAACATGGCTTAAGGATAAAAATATGTGGCCGAGAGGCTGCGTTGAGCTTGAGACGATGGGGGTGGAAAAAAGGAGGAGGATGCCGAGAAAAGACTTCTTGATGCTTCATCATTTCCGCTTATAACACAGCAGTTGGTGCCAATCAACTCTAAAAAAGATTTAAAGCTGCGAGTGCTTTTGCTAAACTGGAACATATCACCACTGCAGTAGAAGGACCTAATTATGACTGCACCGCAGAAAGGAGACGGCATTCGCCCGCCTGAGGGCTTCCTGGAATGGCTGGAAGCCAACAAACTGCCTTTTCCGCCGATCACCGCCGAGACCGTAGGCCGGCTTGACGAGGTTGACGAGGATTGCTTTGCCACCGACTCGCGCGCTCTTACGCGCATCGACAGCATGGTTGACCTGGTTTTGCTTCAGGATGAATGGGGAGAGGAAGGCTATCTGGCGCCCGATTACACCGGGCTGAGCTTGTCAGGCACCGGCCTTCAGGACCGGAGGTTCACGATGGTGTATGTTGATCCGTCACACCATCTGGCGCTCTCGATGCCCTGGGGCTGCGCCTACGGATCGCCGGAAGGCGAGCGGCGCGCGCTCACCTCCGCCTACCGGCTTCTGACTGCTGCAAGCATGGAACTCCCCGAAGGCGATCTTCTGGAAGCGGCTGTGACCGAAGAAAGCGTTGTCTGGCGTCGTACGGGATCCTTTGGAGAAGAGCAGGGGACTGATGTAGACAGTCTCCTCATCTCGCTTGAGTCTGCCGCAACGGGCGGACTTGATCCCTTTACGCTCAACTGGATTCCCGCTTGAGGAGACCGCCATGACCACACCTGTTAATCTCCTTAATCCCGCGTCCGTCAACGCTCCGGCTGCCGAAGCGATTGATCAGCCTGATGCTCAACGCGCAGCCGCGCCTGCTGCCGGCAATCACCCGGCGCCCGTTCCGGTGCCGGCGCTGAATCTTGCCGATACCGTTCGGAATGCGTCGGCTCGTCTGGATCAGCTTTTGCACAAGGCGGCTCTTCAGATGCCCTCGATGGACGGTAGCCTTGCCGCTCAGCTCAAGGCTGAGGTTCCCCGTCCGGGGATCCTGCGCAGCGGCCGCAGCATTCACCCGGCAGTTATTGCGGCAGCCGAGCGCTGCGATCGTGCCTCTCAAGAGCTTGCCAAGATTCCCGCCGGAGCCTTCAAGTCTCCGGATGTCATGGATCCGAACGCCGATTCCCCGGCCTTCAAGGCGCTCCAGGAATACACGGAAGCTCAGAATGAGCTTTACGGAAAGCTGGTTGAATTCACGAAGGCGACGGGCAAAAGCACTCCGCTTCTCACGTCCGCCATTCAGGCGACGCAGTTCAGAGCGGCCGAAGCCATCAGTCTGGCAGCCTGTCTGAATATTGCCGCCCGTGAAGGGCAGCTGCCGGCAGAAGAGACCGCAGTCCGCGCCCGCATGGAGGCGATCGGCGATTTGGACAATCGTTCGACGGTCGACGTCATGGCCTCGACCACGTCCGTCATGCATGGCGGCAAGCTCAAGGAAGACGCACTTCAGCAGGCTGTCGGATTGGCCGACAAGCTTGACAAGCTTGAAGCCAACCGTCAGGACCTTACGGTTGCCATTTTCCAGGCCAGGGCTGGCCAACTCAAGACGGAGGTTGCCGCTCTTCGCCGCGCCTTGCCCACTCATGACCCGGAGAGTCCCGCAGAGGGCAAGCTTGAGGATCTGAGTCTCAATGCTGCCTTCAAGGCGCTTCTGGATCGTGCCGACAGCCGGCTTGAGCACATGAGTGATTCCGATCCGAAGGATCAGATTCGTCATTCATTCGACGATCTGTTCCCGAAGTTTTCGTCGGATGATGTTGCTGCGTTCGTCGATACGCTTCCGTCAAGCCTCAGAAAATTCGGCAAGGCCCTTGCAGACAACGTAAAGATCTACAACGAGCTTACCGTCGATGTCAAGGGAAAGATCGATGATGTCGATGTGACCTCGTCCGGGTTCAAGGATGAGTGCAACAGGCTTGTCGTTCGATTCAATCAGCCGCACGATGGGACTGCGAAGGTTGCCAAGGAGGCTCTCAGTCTGGCGAGCGCGGTGTACGGCGGACATCTCGGTTTGGGAGATTTCGGGAAGCTCCTGCGCAGCCGCACGAACATGCCGATCACGAACAACGAAGTCAAGGCCTTATACGGCTGGGCACAAGAAGGCTACACCCAGTATCCTGACATTGCCCGACTCGCGGAGACTCTCTCGAGCTCCATCTTCTCGACGACAAACGAAATCAGAACGGCCGAGATCAATGAACTTGCGGGCATGATTAAAAGCTTCCGGGCGGGCGTGACGCTCACTTCCGACTATGTGGCCTCCGCGCTGGAGCATGATCTTTCCATCGACACGATCGTCAACGCAAAGCTTCGCGACATTCCTGTCGATCAGCTCGAAACTCGCGCAGATCCGCGCTCGCTCGTTTCGCAGAAGATTCTGGGGCAGGGCGCCGTCAATGCCGTTACGCTCTGCAAGTACAACGACAAGGACGGAACCCCTCTGACGCTGGTCTTCAAGCCGGAAGTCGGCGCACGTCACGGGCTGGCGCATCTCGTCGCTTCAAACTGCGGCTACCATGGAGAAACCCGCGTCATGCAGCTCAACATTGCCACGACGATTTCCGCCGATCAGATCGGTGTCGGAGACGTCGTTGCGCGCTCCAAGATCGGCATGCTCAACGGCACCATGGGCTTGTACATGGAGGCGGCTCCGGGCAAGGAAGCTGTCAAATGGAGATCCAAATTCCCTGAGGTTGCTCGGGAGCTCAAGCAAAACGGTCATTTTGAGAAGGCTCGCGGCCAGCTGATGCGAGCGCTCAGCAATCTCGATTGGGCCGATGCGCTTTCGGGACAGGTTGACCGCCACAACAGCAACTATCTTGTCGACATCAATCCCAAGACGGGAAATGTCAAGGTGACGGGCATTGACAACGATGCGTCGTTCGGCACTCAAAAGGTCGGCCTGACCACCTTCCTCACCGACCGCATCAAGCAACAGCTTCGCGAGAGGATGGGCGTCGACGGACAGCCCCGGGTTGACGGCGATAACCTGAACAACACCGAGCTGATGGCTCTTCGCTCGTCCTTCGGACTCAATCAAATCTCCAAGCCCACGCATATTGACCGCGAAACCTTCGACAAGCTGATGGCGGTCAATGTCCAGGAATATCAGGCCCGTTTGTCGACATGTCTTGAACCGGACGCTGTTAGTGCTGCCGTGAGCAGGCTCCAGGATGCGAAGAATCATGCGCGACAGCTGGAGCTGTTGGGCAGGGTGGTTGAGGCCGATGCCTGGAGCTCACAAGGTCTCTTCAACGACGTCCTTGGGATGCAGGTTAGAGCTCAGAATAATTCCAGTCAGGAGCATTATGCGGCGTTCGTAAGGAACGGCTTCTTTGCGCGAGACTTCGCCGATCTGTTTGACAGGGCATGAAAAATCCCGTAGGGGAATGACAGGGAGGGGCCTGCTGGGGCTCCTCCTTTCGCATTGAGCAGATGGTCCGGATGGTTGAGGCGCGTGTCCGAAGTCGGAGATCGGCACGAACGTCGATCGGAAAGGCCTCTTTTGAAAATGTGATTGCAGGAGGTGAAAAAATGCTCGAACGGGAACTGAATGAACTGATTCGACAGCCGCTGCAGATCAGGAACCTTGCCCGGGAAAACGGGGCGGTCATGCTCAGCGAGGAAGGCAGGCCGGCGTTCGTGCTGATGACGTACAAGAAGTTCAGGTCCTTGAGCGGC
>CAKQKT010000121.1 GCA_934249275.1 uncultured Sutterella sp.
AAAGAGAAAGAATTAACTTTCGTCTTTCGGCTTTCCTTCAAAGCGCGAACTTCGTAAGTTTTTTGAGTGCCTTTGAACTCACTCTTGAAACTGCCGATGTTCACACTTATCGGTTCGTTGATTCTGATTTTTAAAGAACTTTCTTCGCGAGAAGCGAAGGATTTGAATTATGCAGAAGTCTTTTTCATTTGTCAAGAGATACCGCAAAAAAAATATTTAAGAGCCATCCTTCAACTTCTTGAGAGAACTCAGGCGGCATTAGGTGGATTA
This sequence comes from uncultured Sutterella sp., assembly GCA_934249275.1. GTDB lineage: Bacteria > Pseudomonadota > Gammaproteobacteria > Burkholderiales > Burkholderiaceae_F > Sutterella. Next base: position 271 of record CAKQKT010000121.1, read on the forward strand.
CTCAGATTCCCATCGATTCACACACACCTTACTTCCCTACAATCAATGGCAAGCATCTGCATCGAACTTGCGCCTCCGGCCTCCGCGTCCAAGCGCCGCCTCAAGCTTCCGCCTATGTAGAGACCATGACTGCAACCGCCATTCTCCACACTCTTGATGCCGCCAAACCGTTTTCACGGCTTCGGCGCGCCCTTCCTGCCGTCCTTCTTCCAATTCTCGGCCTTGGCATGCTTGCATGCCTCGATGCCCTGCAAACCGAATATCGACTCCCAGAGCACACGCTATTCATGATTGCAGGCACATCTGCCGAGATTTCCGGCACTCTACACGGTCAGCATTCAAAACTGCCGCCCAGAATACAACTGTCCCTCTCACCAGATTCAACCACCGTCACTCTCTCAAGAGTCACCGTCGCCAATAAAATTTTTACCAGCGACACCCTTTGGCATACCGAACTTACGCTTGGAGACATTCCCGCCCCAACAACGTTCACAGCAAGCGTCAGCTTTCCCGATCTGCCCCACGAGGCTCCGCAATCGTGGCAAATCAATACCTACTCGAATATTGACGCACTTCGGCGTGCAAGTCCCTCCTTTCTTTTCTCTCGTTTCGGCTTCGAACCGTTACCTGCCGCCTTCATCTGCCTGCTGGCGGCCGTTTTACTCGGCCTGCTCTATCCCGTTCTTTATCTGGCGGATCGAAGAGCTCTCGCTCAAAACGGTTGCCTTCGCGTTTTCCACGCACGCCCCGACGGCCCCGACACGCTCCTTTATTGCGTGCAACCTCAACGCAATCCCCCAAAAAAGAGCATGTCCTACCAAGTGCTGTCCGCCACCGGGCAGTTGCTGGGGCTCGCCGACCTCACCGAGTGCGGCCGCAAGCACTGCGTTTTCCGATTGCACGCCGCCCAGGCTCGTGCCGGCTGCATCGTCGCTGTCTGCTAGACCTTACGAAATTTTGCTTTGCACCTGTTTCTTCGAATTCCGCGCATACGAAAAACCCCCAGTCCTTTCGAACTGAGGGTCTTGTCTTGGTTGCGGGGGGAGGATTTGAACCTCCGACCTTCGGGTTATGAGCCCGACGAGCTACCGGGCTGCTCCACCCCGCGGTAATTCTGTCGCAACGGTTTGTTCCGTTGAGGATTTGAATATTACAGACTATTTTTTTATTTGTCAAGCCTTTCGCAAAAATATTTTTTGCCTAGGCTATGATGACGCCTCATTCATCATCATTCCGTCCACGTCCATGACCACAGATTCCGTTCCGGACACCCCTCCTGTCATCAGTGCCGAAGACACCGGCTTTGACATGACGCCCCCTGTATCAGCCGACGAAGAACACTTCAAGTTTTCTACCGTATGTCGCAGCCGCGGCCTCTCACCTCGTCTGGTGTTGTCAGGCTACGAGCGCGGGGCCTTTCCATGGCCCGATGCCGCAGACATGCATTCCGGACTTTATCCATGGGGACGTCTCTTCCCTTGCACCGTTCTGAAAACAGGTCGAGTCTCTCTAACGCACTCAATGAAGAAGCGTGTCCGTGATGCCGTCCGCGGTCATTACAACGGTCTTGAGCTTGAAATACTTCTCGACAGCGACTTCGACGAACTTATCGAAGCCGTCGCCGATTACCACCTAACTCGCTCCAACGGCACCTGGATGACGCGTGAATTGATCGACACATGGAAAGTTCTCCATAAAGAAGGGCATGCTCATTCCGTCTCTGTATATTTAGATGGCGAACTTTCCGGCGGTCTCTACTTCACTTCCGTGGGCCGCATGCTCTACGGCGAAAGCATGTTCTCCATTCGCCCCGACGCTTCCAAGCTTGCACTGGCCGCTCTGGCAGCCTTCGGCGGAATTGCTCACCTGCCAGTCATCGATTGCCAGATGCCCACCGAGCATGTCATACGCATGGGAGCGGTTGTACTTGAGGGCAAGTCGTTCCTCGAGCTCAATCAAGCCCTCGCCAGCCTTCCCGTCCACTCATGGGAGAGAACCGCAGGCATCAGTCTTCTGCCGTTTCTCGAGGCCGTCTACCCGGAATATATTGAGGAGCCGTCCGCAGACCAGCCTGAAGAGCATGAACGACGCATTGCCCATGCCGGCGGCATGATCTTTGAAACAATCTGCATTGCCAACAAATGCAGCTACTACGAAGACGGCCGAAAATCAACGATGGAAATCGTTCCTCTGCCTTCGAACGACGAGCGCGTTACTCCCATGTACAACCGTCTGATCGACGAAGGCTTCAGGCGCGACAGCACTTATTTATACAGACTCGCCTGCAAAAGCTGCCGCCGATGCATCCCTACACGCATTGACGTCACCGCCTTCGTGCCCGACGACACGATGCGACGCACCATGAAGCGAAACGCATCTCTCGTCATGCGCGAACTTCCTCTTAGCTCCGTAACCGAGGAACAGTACGCCCTCTACCGTCGCTATCAGACATCTCGTCATCAGGATGGCGCCATGGGCAGAATGACGAGAGAGGAAGTCACGCAAGTGCTCTTCTCCACCTGCACAAACTCCAAAATTCTTGAATTTCGCACATCTCCTGACGCAGATTGCCCCAACGAGCTCAAGATGGTTTGTATAATAGATTATTTAGACGAAGCGCTCAGCGCCGTCTACACCTTCTTCGACCCAGATGTTCCCAAGCTCAGCCTAGGGACCTTCGGCATCCTCTCCGAAATCGAATATGCCCGACGAAGCGGCCTAAGGTACGTGTATCTAGGCTACTGGCTTCCCGGTTATCCCGGCATGGACTATAAAAAACGCTTCCAGCCGATGGACATATTCTGGGAAAACAACTGGATGCCGGAACATAGTTTTAACGCCGATCTGAAGATTCTCGACCCAAATTCCCTTTAGATACTCATGCTTTACTCGCTCTGCCGCCGCGTGCTGTTTTCGATGCAACCGGAAACCGCTCACCACGTCACCATGGCCAACCTTGACTGGGCCACGCATCTCGGGCTTCACAAGCTCCTGACGCACATGCCCGACGAGGATCCCGTCGAAGTGATGGGCCTGCGCTTTCCCAATACGATTGGCCTGGCCGCCGGCATGGACAAGGACGGCATTCGCGTGAACGCCTTCGGCGCTCTCGGTTTCGGCCACGTCGAAATCGGCACGATCACCCCGCTCGCCCAGCCCGGCAATCCGAAGCCCCGCTGCTTCCGCGTCATTCCGGCCAAAGGCATCATCAACCGCATGGGCTTCAACAATGAAGGCTGCGACAAGGTGATTGAAAACCTCCGTAGCGCCGACGCCTTCCGCCTGCGCGGCGGCATCCTCGGCATCAACATCGGCAAGAATGCCGTCACGCCGATTGAAAATGCGCTCTCCGACTACGAAAAGTGCCTCGACAAGGTCTATGACCACGCCGACTACATCGCCGTCAACATTTCTTCGCCCAACACGAAGAATCTCCGTCAGCTTCAGGGGGCCGACAAGTTCGACCACCTTGTTTCTGGCATTGTTGCCCGACGCCAGCAGCTCAAAGACGCCCGCAAGGGCAAGCACGTGCCCATCGCCGTGAAGCTCGCTCCGGACCTTGAAAACGAAGAAATCCTTCGTTGCGTTGATACGCTCATCGAACGCGGCATCGACGCCGTGATCGCCACAAACACGACGATCACGCGCGACCGCATTCAGGGCCTGCCCAACTGCACCGAAACGGGCGGCCTTTCCGGCGCCCCGCTCCGTGAACGTTCCACGGAAGTTGTCCGCCTCATTGCCGACCACGTCCAGGGCGCTCTGCCGATCATTGCTTCCGGCGGCGTCATGACGCCTCAGGATGCCGTTGAAAAGATGGAAGCCGGCGCCAAGCTTCTCCAGCTCTACACCGGCTTCATCTATTCCGGTCCGGCCCTCATCGCCGATTGTTCCGAAGCGGTCGCACGTTGGCGTGCCGCACAGAAGGCCTAAAAAACAAGGTCTTCATAACGAACACTGGGCGCTGCGGTCTCGGATCGCAGCGCCTTTTTCTTTTATCCATCCTCAACGACAGGAATTGCCATGCCCCGTGTTTTTGCCGCGCTTCTGCTGCCTCACGACGTGTGCGACGCTCTTGCCCGCGACGCCAAGGCCTTCGCCAGATTTGATCCGCTCGCCCGTTTTTCCCGAAGCACCAACCTTCACCTGACGCTCGCATTCGTGGGCGAGGTCTCCTCACAGGACGCCCGCAGGCTCTCTGCCGCCCTTCGTCCCCTTTCCTCCCTCACGCCTCGCGACATCACCATCGGCCGCATCGGCACGTTTGATCGCCAACGCATCCTATACGCAGGTCTTTCTCCTGCAGAAAGTCTCGATCCGGTTGTCGAAGAAGTCAGAAACACAATCGTTCGACTCGGACTGCCGCTTGACAACAAACCGTTTCGCGCTCACATCACACTTGCGCGCGACTGGCGCCGGGGTCATCCGCCAATGACGCTCCCCTCTCGCACGGTTCAGCTTTCCGGCCCCGTCCTGATGGAAACCGTCAAAGATCCCCGAACGGGCATGATTCGCAGGGCAAACGCATCTATAAAAAATAACTGAGCTTACTCAAGCCAGCCCAGAGCGTAGCCAATGCATTCGATGGCT
>CAKQKT010000122.1 GCA_934249275.1 uncultured Sutterella sp.
CAGGCGGTTCGAAGAGGTAGTGACAGATATTTGACTTTCCTCAAGTCAAATGTGGATCAGCTATCCGGGAGTTCAGGTTGCAAACAAAAGGGCCTGCGCATCGCTGCGCAGGCCCTTCGGACGATTCAGTCAGTCGCGATCAGGCGAGACCGGTGATCTTGCCGTCCTTGACGTCGATGGACATGGCGGCCGGAACCTTCGGCAGGCCGGGCATGCGCATGATGGCGCCCGTCGTCACGACGATGAAGCCGGCGCCTGCATTGAGGATGAGGCGCTGAACCGGCAGCGTGAAGCCCTTCGGAGCACCGAGAAGCTTCGGATCGTGAGAGAACGAGAACGGAGTCTTGGCGATGCAGACCGGGAGACGGTCGAAGCCGAGATCCTGGAGGCGCTTCAGATCCTTGAGGGCGGCCGGAGCGAGTTCGACGGAAGCGGCGCCGTAGATGGTCTTGGCGATCTTTTCGACCTTTTCAAGAACCGGAGCGTCGACTTCGTACGTGAAGTTGAGCGGATGAACGTCTTCGGCAGCGTCGATGACGGCCTGAGCCACTTCGAGAGCACCCTTGCCGCCGAGAGCAAAGCCGTCGGAGATGGCGCAGCGGACGCCGAGTTCGGCGCAGCGGTTGCGGATGATGGCGATTTCTTCGTCGAGGTCCGTGTGGAAGTGGTTGATGGAGACCACGATGTTCGGACCGAAGCGCTTCAGGTTTTCAACGTGAGCGTCGAGGTTGCAGAGGCCCTTCTTGAGAGCTTCGGCGTTGGGCTTGCCGATTTCCGGAAGCGGAACGCCGCCGTGCCACTTGAGAGCCTTGGTGGACGTGACGAGCACGACCGCGGCCGGGTTGAGACCGGCGGCGCGGCACTTGATGTTGTAGAACTTTTCAGCGCCGAGGTCGGAGCCGAAGCCGGCTTCCGTGATGGCGTATTCGCCGAGCTTCATCGCGGCGCGGGTGGCGACGACGGAGTTGCAGCCGTGGGCGATGTTGGCGAACGGGCCGCCGTGGACGAAGGCGAGGTTGCCTTCGATGGACTGGACGAGGTTCGGCTTCATGGCGTCCTTGAGGAGCGCAACGAGAGCGCCGCCGACGCCGAGTTCCTTGACCGTGACGGCGGAACCGTCGCGGCGGGTGCCGACGACGATGCGGTCGATGCGGGCGCGCAGGTCGTCAAGATCCGTGGCGAGGCAGAGAACGGCCATGAGTTCGGAGGCGGCCGTGATGTCGAAGCCGGCTTCCGTCGGGATGCCGTTGGCGGAGCCGCCGAGACCCGTAACGATGTTGCGGAGCATGCGGTCGTTCACGTCCATGACGCGGCGCCAGAAGATTTCCTTGAGCTCGACCTGGCCCTGATGGCGGGCGTTGTCGATGAGAGCGGCGAGAAGATTGTTGGCGGAGGTGATGGCGTGGAAGTCGCCCGTGAAGTGCAGGTTGATGGCTTCCATCGGAAGGACTTGCGAGTAGCCGCCGCCGGCAGCGCCGCCCTTCATGCCGAAGACCGGGCCGAGGGACGGTTCGCGAAGAGCGAGGACGGCCTTCTTGCCGAGCTGCTTGAGGCCCTGAGCGAGAGCAATCGACGTGGTGGTCTTGCCGGAGCCAGCGGGCATGCCGGAGGTGGCCGTCACGAGGATGAGCTTGGCCGTGTACGGACGGGACGGGTCGAGTTCGACCTTCGCCTTGTCGCGGCCGTAGGGCTCGAATTCGGCGTCGGAAAGGCCGGCGTCGTGAGCGAGCTGATCAATCGGAATGAGTTTGGTTGCCTGAGCAATTTCGATATCGCTGAGCATGGGATCTCCCAATAAAGGTTAAATGCCTGAAAAACTAAAAACCGATAGCCTGCGGCACGGTCTCGGAGCGTCCGGCGCTCAACCCTGAGGGAGCCATCAACGGAGCGATTCCTGCCGTCCAATTGGCGAGATTGTGAGAGTATGCCTCAAAACTCACTCAAGGGGGCGGGAAATGTGAAAATATTTCCGGAAGCCGTCGCAGAAAAAGAAAATCCCGCCCAAACACTGTTGTTCGGACGGGACGACGAAGGTGCTGTGTTACAGCGAGTCGCCTGTGAGCATCATGAGGCGGGCGATTTCCGCAGCGTTGTGAAGATCAAGCTTGCGGTAGGCGGAGCCGCGGTGAACCTGGACGGTCTTTTCAGAGATGCCGTACTCGCGGGCGACTTCCTTGTTGGAATAGCCCTGGGCCACCATGCGGATCACTTCGCGCTCGCGCTGCGTGAGCTGTTCGAGGCGGCTTCGGAAGTCTGTGACCTCCTGCCTGCCGCGGCGCTGGGCGAGGTTGTGGGAGACCGCGTTTTCAATGGTCTTCAGGAGACGCTGGTCGTCAACTGGTTTCTGCAGGAAGTCCACGGCGCCGGCCTTGAGCGTATTGACGGCCATGTCGATGTCGCCGTGGCCGGAAATGAAGATGATCGGCAAGTCGCAGCCGGCTTCCCTCAGCTTGAGCTGGAGTTCGAGGCCGGACATGTGGGGCATGCGAACGTCCAGAAGGAGGCAGCCCGGGCGAACGTAGTCGTTCGAGGAAAGGAAGGTAATGGCGTCGGCATAGGTCTTGACGTCCCAGCCTTCGCCTTCGATGAGGAAGGCCCAGGAATTGCGCATTGCGTCGTCATCGTCGATGACGCGGATCAGGGGCTTGTCGATTTTTGCAGGATCGTACACGGTGAAATCCTAGTTCTTATGTATCTGCTCGGAGCGGCCCGGCCCAACCGGGGGCGGATGAGAAACCGGCGCGCATCCGATTATTATATGCATGGGATGATGCGGGAGGCAGACAAGAGCAGGCGCTCTTCTCCCGCATTTTTCATTCATATTACCCGAAATGATGATGGCGGGCGACTCAAAAAGGCCTTGAAAACGCAAGGGAGGCGCACGGAATGCCCGCCTCTGCTAGTATGGGCAGCCCTCAGAACAAACAGAAGACCTTCATGACCGGCTCATTCAACCATTCTTCAATTCTTCGCGTTGTGCTTGCCGCTTCTTCAGCGGCGCTTCTTGCGGGCTGTGCGGCATTCTCAGCCGACATTCCCGAAGAGATTCCCGCCGACGCAATGAAGCGTCCGGTCGATCTTTCCGTTGTTTGCGTGCTTGTCAACGAGAGCGTCGACAGCGAGCAGCTCGTCAAGTCCTTCGAGGCCGGCATCCGCCGCTTCGGCAGCGAGCCCCGACTGCTCGAGCCCGGCGACGGTCCCCAGGCTTGCTCGTTCGTGATGACCTACGAGGTTGCCACGAATTCCAGGGTGATTGACGCCGTGCGCTTCCAGACCTTTGAAAACAGTGTGCCGGCGATTGAAGCGACGGGCCGCGCGAACCAGGGCACGAGCCTCACGTTTGACAATGTGGCCGCCTATACGGTCCAGCTTCTCAACCAGACGAAGAAGCGCCTGGGCGATCGCGCCGTGCTTCCGGCAGCGCCGGCCGAAGATGCAGCGCCGGCCGGTGCAGCAGCGCCCGCAAAGGCGCCCGAGGCAAAGGCTGCTGCCCAATAAAACAGCTGTACAGCATGTGAAAAGCCCGCAAATCCGGTTTGGATCGCGGGCTTTGTTCTCCCTCGCTTCTTGAGCATCAATAGAGCGGCACATGCTTTTGCGCCTTGTCGGTCGAGATGAGCGGACCGAGCCAGGCTTTGTCCAGACCGCTGAAGTGCGCATTGATGATGACTGAGGTTTCATTTCTCAGCGCATCAACGTCGACGGTGCGGGCGCGGCGCTTCAGGTATTTGTTGAAGCTTTCCCGGGCGGCATAGTCGGCGCAGGCGGCCTTGAAGAGCTCGTCAATGAAGAGCGCGATCGTGAGCGGCATGTCGAGGCCTCGGGTCGCCTTGAAGGCGATCAGGTCGGCGCAGAGCTCGGGATCGAACCCTTGGGTCAGAAGCCCCTTGACGGACTGGGGATAGGATTCGCGCTTGAGAAAGCGAAGGCCGCTGAGAAGCTGTTCGGAACGGGAGGGAAGAATGTCGCGGAGCATGAGCTCCATGGGCAGGGTGATGTTGGACATGACGGAAACAGGCTGAAATGCTATATCGAACGTTGACGGCAAAGGCGCGCTGATACGCGAAGCTTTGCCTTGCCCCGAGTATGAGTCACTTCGGGAAGACGCATCGAAATATTTGACAATTGCCTGATTTCAGCCAAAAGCGGCGCATCAGAATCGCAAAATGATCCAGTCAAAACGGCAGCTTTTTACATTGAAAGCCTTGCGGCGCAACGGTTGCAATCAAAAAATGACTGGATCATGCCGATGCACGAAGGTTCCGTCGGCATCTTCCGCCTAAGGCATCGGCAGTAGAGCGAAACGAGAATTCATCAGGTAGAATCTAGGAACTTCGCCGGATCCGTGGGAGCCGGCAGGGCTTCCGTTCAATAGGCATGCAGTCGGGACACCGGATCCTCTCCGGTTTACTTCTTCTCAACGTCCTCGCATGTCGGAGGCTTTTGTCCTGTTCAATTATTTAAGGTGAATTCCCATGAAATTCAAGCTTTTCGCTTCCGTGTGTGTTGCTGCCGGTCTGGCCTTCGGTCTTGCCGGCTGCGGTGATGACAATGCTCCCAAGGCAGGTGCTGCCAAGACC
>CAKQKT010000123.1 GCA_934249275.1 uncultured Sutterella sp.
CTTCTGGTGCACCGTGCGGTTGCATTCAATTTCCTGCCTCCCATGGCCCGCATATTCCACGACCATGACGTCGAGATGCGCTGCGATGATCTATCGCGCCGAATCGTCGAACACAGCGGCATGAGCGCCGTTGATGCGACCCCGCAGGACTGGGATACCGAGTACAATGCCCCGATCATTTCGATCCGCATCGTCGAAAGCCTTGACGAAGCGATTGATTTCATCAACCGCCACTCCTCGCACCACACCGACGCCATCATCACGAAGAATTTCGACAGCGCCCAGCGCTTCCTGCGCGAAGTCGACTCGAGCTCCGTGATGGTTAATGCCTCGACGCGCTTTGCCGACGGTTATGAATACGGCCTCGGCGCCGAAATCGGCATCTCGACCGACAAGCTGCATGTCCGCGGCCCGGTCGGCCTCGAAGGTCTCACCTCGCTCAAGTACGTCGTACTTGGCCACGGCGAAGGCCGCCGCTGAACGTCCCCCATCTGAACAAACATCGACAGACAACTCATGGCCAACCTTTCCTTTTACGCCGTCTGCCCCTTCGGGCTTGAAGAACTGCTCGCAGGCGAAATTTCCGCCTGCGGCGCCGAACGCATCCGCGCCGCGCGCGGCGGCGTCTCCTTTGCCGGCACGACCTCCACGGCGATGGCCGTATGCCTCAACTCCCGCCTCGCGAGCCGCGTGCTCATGAAGGTGGCCGAATCCTCCTATTGGGACACGCGCGACATCTACGAAATGGCCGCCAACACCCCTTGGGAAAAATGGTTCGGTCCCGAGCTGACGATCAAGGTCTCCGCCAACGGTCAGCGCTGCCCGCTCGAATCCATCGACTTTGCCGTGCTCCGCATCAAGGACGGCATCTGCGACCGCTTCCGCGATCTCGCCAGCCGCCGTCCGGACGTCGAGCGCTACAACCCCGATGTCCGCATCGCCGCCTTCCTCACCTACGACACCTGCACGTTCTATCTTGACCTTGCAGGCGAAGCGCTCTTCAAGCGCGGCTGGCGCCTTACCCACGGCGAAGCCCCGCTCAAGGAAAACCTTGCCGCCGGCCTGCTGATGCTCTCCGGCTGGGACCCGTCCAAGACGCTCGTCGATCCCTTCTGCGGCTCCGGCACGATCGGCATTGAAGCCGCCCAGATGGCCGCCGGCATGGCTCCGGGCCTCAACCGCCGCTTTGCCTTTGAAAAGCTCGAAGGGTTCGATCAGGATGTCTGGACCGAAATGAAGGAAGATGCCCGTGCCGCCGTCAACCGCCACGTGAAGATCCGCATCGCCGGCAGCGATATTTCGTCCATCGTTGTCGAAAAAGCCGAAGAAAACGCCCGCCGTGCGGGCTTGGGCGACATGCTTGACGACGGCCGCCTCACTTTCCGTCAGGGCGACGCCCGCGAAGCCTGTCCTGAAGAAGGCATGAAGCCGGGGCTTCTCATTGCCAACCCGCCCTATGGTGAACAGTCCAACCCGAAGACCGCTTCCATCCAGTCGATGATGAAGCACGTGGCCGACAACCTCAAGGCCAACTTCGCAGGCTGGACCGCCTGGATGCTCACCTCAGACCGCACCCTGCCGCAGCAGATGCGCCTGAAGGAATCGCGCAAGACCGTCCTCTTCAACGGCCCGCTTGAATGCCGATTCTTCCGCTTCGACATGGTTGCCGGCAGCAACCGCAGAAAGCCGCGCGAAGAAGAAGCAAACGATTGATTCTGCTTTCGCATCAGCAGAGCCTCGACACATGCCGGGGCTCTTCCTTTTTTCGACAGAAAAAAAATCCCCGCAATCGAAATCGCGGGGATTTTTCATGTCTGCAAGCCGAAGCTTTCAGATTAGTTCTTGCGAACCAGCAGTTCCTTAATACGAGCGGCCTTGCCGGAGCGGTCACGCAGGTAGTAGAGCTTGGAACGGCAGACATCGCCGTGACGCTTCACTTCGATGGAAGCGATCGTCGGAGCGTAGAGCTGGAACGTACGTTCAACGCCTTCGCCGGACGAGATCTTGCGGACGATGAAGGAAGAGTTGAGACCGCGGTTGCGGCGGGCGATCACAACGCCTTCGAAGGCCTGAGCGCGCTTGCGGGAACCTTCAACAACGTTGACGTTCACGACAACCGTGTCACCGGCGCGGAAAGAGGGGATCGTCTTGCCAGCGGTAACGCGGGCCATTTCTTCCTGTTCGAGAATCTGGATCAGATTCATTTTTTTCTCCAAAACCATCGTCATGCGGCTGTTTTTGAGGGAGCTGAGCCCACCGCCGAGAGGATGGCAAAATTAATCTAAAACTCTTACTTCCAGCCGTTGGCGCGCAGCCACTTTAGATCCGCGGCGCTCAACTTACCGGAAGAATTCGCGATTTTAATCAAGTCCGAACGGGTTTGCAAGGTGAATCGCAAACTTTCTTCGCGCGTCCATTTCTGAATGTTCGCATGATGCCCGGAAAGAAGCACGGGCGGGACTTCCATGCCGCGCCAGACTTCGGGACGCGTATAGTGAGGCGCATCAAGCAGCCCCGTTGCAAAGCTCTCATCCGATGTGGACAGATCCTTGATAGCGCCGGGCAGCTGGCGCACGACGGCATCCATCAAGGCGCAGGCCGGAATTTCACCGCCGGAGAGCACGAAGTCGCCGAGGCTCACCACCTCGTCGACATAGGTCGAAAGAAAGCGCTCGTCAATGCCCTCATAGCGGCCGCAAACCAAAACAATGCTCTCATCCTCCGCAACCATGCGGCGCACGCGCTCATCCGTGAGCTTCGTACCGTTCGGCGCAAAGGAGATGACGCGGCCGCAATTGCCCGAAGCACGAATCATGTCGACCGTCTTCGCAAGCGGATCAGCCATCATCACCATGCCCGGACCGCCGCCAAAGGGACGATCGTCAACCGTGCGGTGCACGTCCTCGGTCATGGCGCGAGGATTCCAAGTGTGGCAGGACCAGAGACCGCGCTTCATCGCACGAGCCGTAATGCCGCACTTCGTGATCGAATCGAAGATTTCCGGAAAGAGCGTTACAACGTCAAAGCGCATGATCCGCCCCTTCAGCGCCAGTCGGCCTGCCAGTCAACGGTAACCGTGCGCGCATCGGTGTTGATCGCGACCAGGTAGACATCCTTGACGAGCGGAAGCATGAACTGAGCCTTCTTGCCTTCGGCGTTGTCGTAGACAATGACGAGCAGGTCCTGCGCACCGTTGGAACCGATGCTCTCGACCGTGCCGAGGGCAACGCCTTCTTTATTCACGACGGCACATCCGATCAGGTCGACGGCCCAAACGGCATCCTTGCCGGCATCCGGAAAATCCGCACGGGAGACAGAGACGCGGCCGCGGGCGGCATCGGCAGCCTCCTTGGTTTCGCAGCCCTCCCATTTGGCGATGAAGCCGTCGCCGTGGCGGCGAAAGGCCTCAATGTTCAACGTCGTGCGCACGCCCTTGATGTCGGTGAGCACCCAGGTCTTGGCCTTCTGAAGCACTTCGCCGGATTCGAGCGGCACAATGCGCACCCAGCCGCGAAAGCCGTAGGCACCGGCGGTACGTCCAAGCTCGACGAGATCGTCCATAACAACAGTCTCCGAAATTCAATCGTTTTTGCGAATAAAACAAAACCCCGCAGACTCTCAGGCGTAGATACCGGGCTCATGTTGCTGCAGACGGATCACGATGTGCTGGACACGAGAGGCACGACCGCTTGCGAGCGAGCCCGCACTTGAGGTTTGGCGGGGTTTTCTGCGCCGTTAGAGTCCGGCGCAATGACTTGTACTTTCCGTCAGGAAATTAGGCGGCAGCCTTGGCTTCCTTCACGAGACGGGCAACCGTTTCGGAGAGCTGGGCGCCATTGCCCTGCCAGTAGGCAAGACGTTCCTGGTTGACGGTGAGGCGAACGGCCTGGCCAGCAGCCATCGGGTTGTAGAAGCCGATGCGTTCGATGAAGCGGCCGTCACGGCGGCAGCGGCTGTCGCAAACGTTGATGCTGTAGAACGGACGCTTCTTGGAGCCACCACGGGCGAGACGAATGATAACCATGAGTTTACCTCTTTAACTTATTGGTTCAATTGATAACCGGAGCCCCCGTCACGAGGAGCATTCGGAAGAAATCTTTACGCAACGGACAAATAATCTGCTCGTTGCGAAAGATCAGAATTTTATCTCACAGATAAATCGAGCGCAAGCTCTGCGCCGATTTTTTTTCGACATTTCGAAAACCAAGCCGCCCGCACAAGGCGGGCGTCCTGCATTTAAAGCATGAGAGCGAATCAACCGGCAGCCAGCTTGGCGCGAAGAGCCTCGAGCGTCTCAACGCCGTCGGCGACGAGACCGTAGTCGGCCACTTCAAAGATCGGCGCTTCGGCGTCCTTGTTGATCGCAACAACCGTCTTGGCATCCTTGATGCCGGCGGTATGCTGGATCGCGCCCGAAATGCCGACGGCGAAGTACAGATCCGGCGCGATCATCTTGCCGGTCTGTCCC
>CAKQKT010000124.1 GCA_934249275.1 uncultured Sutterella sp.
AGCACGGCTTGCATAGCGTGCGAGAGTGAGCTGGCCGTCGGACTCGACACTGCCCGTCATCACTCCGTCAACACTCGCCCCCAATGCCGAAGCGGGCTCTTCTTCGGAGTTCGCCGGCTCGGATGCCACGACATTCTCTTCATCGACATCAACGGGCGCGGCTTCAGATTCCGCAGTCTCTGAGACGTCTTCGGCCGTCTCGTTCTGAACAGAGGTCATTTTCTTTTGTTCGGCAGGCTTGGAATCCTTTTCCAAATCATCCTCGTAGACGAGCGTCAGGTCGCCGAAGAGGCTGCCGTCTTCAGTGGTCTCGGGATTGAGGCCGGTCTTTTTTCTTGCCATTTCTTCTCTCCAGCTCAAACGTCCGCCTCAACGCGGTCACCGTATTCTTCCATCCAGAGCTTGCGGCTGCCCGCACTCTTCGTCGCCATCAAAAGGTTCATCACCTCGCCGGTCACAGCTTCGTCAACGTCACCCATGCCTACAGGCAGGAGTCGGCGGGTATCGGGGTGAAGCGTAGTCTCGGCCAGCTGCTGAGCCTTCATCTCACCCAAGCCCTTGAAGCGGGAAATCGAGATCTTGTCATCCTCAAAACCTTCCTTCTTCAGCGCCGACAAAGTACGCGAGAGTTCGCGGTCGTCGAGGCAATAGAACTTGCGCTCCGGCTTGCGCCCCTTCTTCGGCACGTCGACGCGATAGAGCGGCGGCATGGCCACGTACACATGTCCGAGCTCAATGAGCTTCGGAAAGTGGCGATAGAAAAGCGTCAGCAGCAGCACCTGAATATGGCTGCCGTCCACGTCGGCGTCGGACAGAATGCAGATCTTGCCGTAGCGAAGTCCCTTGAGGTCCGGATCGCCTTCGGCGGGATGAGGATCAACGCCGATCGCAACCGCAATGTCATGTACGGTGTCGCTGCCGAAGATCTTGTCGGCATCGACCTCCCATGTGTTGAGGATCTTGCCTCGAAGCGGCAGCACCGCCTGGAATTCCTTGTTGCGCCCCGACTTGGCAGAGCCGCCTGCGGAGTCGCCTTCCACGATGAAGAGTTCATTCATGGAAATGTCGGAAGATTCGCAATCGGTGAGCTTGCCAGGAAGCACGGCAACACTCGAGGACTTCTTTTTTTCGTACTTCGTTGACTGACGCTGGCGAGCCTGCGCCTGAGAAACGATAAGCTCGGCGAGCTTCTTGCCTTCCTCAACGTTATCATTGAGCCAGAACTCGAACTGAGGACGCACAAAGCCGCTTACGAGCTTCATCGTCTCTCTGCTCGTCAGCTTCTCCTTGGTCTGCCCCTGGAACTGCGGATCAAGCGCCTTCGTGGAAAGCACGAAATTGGCGCGGCTGAAGACGTCCTCGGAGAGGATCTTCACATTCTTGGTCTGCAAACCGTGAGCCTGCATGAAGGCGAGCATTGCCTGATAAAGGCCGTCCTTGAGGCCGGCCTCGTGCGTGCCGCCCTGCGGCGTCGGAATCAGATTCACATAGCTCTCGCGCTCGAGAGCACCTTCCGTCGTCCAGATGACGACCCAGGCTGCGCCCTCACCGACCGCAAAGCCGTCGCTTGAATCCTCCACATAGCCGTGCGCTTCGAAAGGCACGACGAGCGGTTCGGCTGCAATTTCGGAAAGAAGGTATTCTCGAAGACCTCCCTCATACTTCCAGCAATCCTCGCGGCCGGTCTTTTCATTCTTGTAAACAACTTCGCACCCCGGAAGCAGCACGGCCTTGGAACGGAGAAGACGCACGAGAGCCGCTTCAGGAATCGAAGGATTGTCAAAATACTTGGGATCGGGATACGCCGTCACGCGCGTTCCGGTCTGAGACTTGGGACGCGGGGACTTGCGGGACTTCAAGGGATTGACCACTTCACCGCCCGCGAAGCCGATGGTCGATTCCTCGCCGTCACGCCAGACGGTGACGTTCATGGACTTGGAAAGCGCGTTCGTCACCGAAACGCCCACGCCGTGCAGACCGCCTGCAAAGGAATACGGACCGGATCCGTCAGCCTTGGCAAACTTGCCGCCGGCGTGCAGTCGAGTAAAGACTAGCTCAACAACAGGCACCTTTTCCTCAGGATGAAGCCCCGTCGGAATGCCTCGACCGTTGTCCTCAACCGTGATGCCGCCGTCGGCATGAAGCGTCACGGAGATTCTCGTGCCGAAGCCTGCGAGGACCTCGTCCGTCGCATTGTCGATGACTTCCTGAATAATATGGAGAGGATTGTCCGTGAGCGTGTACATCCCCGGGCGCTGCTTGACGGGCTCGAGGCCCTTGAGCACCTTGATCGAGGAAACGCCATAGTCCTCCGCACTGCCGTTTGTCTTCGCCATAATTTTTACTACACCCGTCCGATTTCAATACTCGAGAAAGGAACTACCTGATTGTCCGCCTCGAAACAGTGCATGGATTGTAACCCATGTTTTCAGAAAAGCCGTCCCCTGCATGCCCGGACGATCAATGCCGTCGCCGACAGGTCAGATTGAATAGAATTGACGAATAAAGCTCCACTACTAAAAAAATCGGAGGATTCTCTCTGACCTGCAGAAAAGCAATTTGCCGTCCGGCCACCCATCGCACAAAGCCTTGCACGGACTTCATTTTTGTCTGAGCTTTCCTCCTGCGCCGGATACGCAGGTCTCCGGGACGTTTCCATCCACATTCAATAAAGGCAATCCACAATGAGCAAACTCTACATGGGCTTTGACGCCGGAACCCAAAGCGTCAAGGTCGCCGTTTACGACGAACAGTTCAACTGTCTGACGAGCCACAGCCTGCCCACGCACCTCAACTATCCGCAGCCCGGCTGGGTTGAGATGAGCGCAGACGAATTTCTCGAGATCACCGTCAAGTCGATGACCGCCTGTGCACAGTCTCTGCGGGAAATGGGCCGCGATCCCAAGGACGTCTGCGCCGTCATGGGCGACGGCATCATCTGCGGCATCGTCGGCGTCAACGCCGAAGGCAATGCCGTTACGCCTTACATCAACTATCTTGACAGCCGCACGACGCCGGACGTCGAGGCGCTCAATGCCAAAAAACTAGAAATCTGGGGCCGCGAAACGGGCAACCCGGTCGCCTCTCCGATGTTCCCGGCCATGTTCGCCCGCTGGTTCCTCAAGAACAACGAGAACTTCTGCCTAGAAGGCGTCAAGTTCGTGCACAACGCCCCGTACATCCTGATGCACCTTGCCGGTCTCAAGGGCGAGGAAGCCTTCATCGACTGGGGCGCCATGTCCGGCTGGGGCCTCGGCTACGATGTTCAGAAGAAGTGCTGGTCCGACGAACAGCTGGCCATTCTCGGCATTGACCGCAAATTCATGCCGCGCATCGTCAAGCCCTGGGACAAGATCGGCGGCCTTTCAGCAGAAATGGCCGAACGCACGGGCCTCAAGGCCGGCATTCCCATTCTCGGCGGCGCCGGCGACACCATGCAGTCCATGCTGGGCTCCGGCATTTTCGAAGCCGGCCAAGGCGTCGACGTAGCAGGCACCTGCGCCATGTTCTGCGTTTCCACCAAGGGCATCGTCCCCGAGCTCTCCAAGCCCGGCACCGGCCTCATCTTCAATTCCGGCACCCTCCCCGACACGTACTTCTACTGGGGCTTTGTTCGCACGGGCGGCCTCGCGCTGCGCTGGTTCAAGGACAACGTCTGCCAAAAAGCCGACGATGCCGCCTACTACGGCCCGATGACGGACGGCGCAGAAAAAGTGCCCGCCGGCTGCCGAGGCGTCATGTTCCTGCCCTACCTCACCGGCGGCTCCGGCGAGGAAAAGGAAGCAAGCGGCTGCTTCCTCAACATGACGATGGACGACGACCAGTTCGTCATGTGGCGTGCAGTGCTTGAAGCAATCGGCTACGACTACATGGGCCTTGCCGACAGCTATCGCGCCGCGGGCGTCAACCTCAACCGAATCACGGTGACCGAAGGCGGTTCTCGTAATGCCCTCTGGAACCAGATCAAGAGCAACATGCTCGGCGCCGATGTCGTGCGCTTCAGAAACGCAGGCGGTGCCGTTCTGACCAACTGCATCGTTGCGGCTCACGCCGTGGGAGACGCTCCGAACGTCAAGCAGACGCTCTCCGACAACATTGCACGCGATGCCGAATACACACCCGATGCCGCGCTTACCGCACGCTATCGCACGCTCTACAACATGCGTCAACAGCTCGTCCGCGAAGACATGAAGGCCGCCTTCAGCCGTCTTGTTGCAATGCGAACCGTCGCATAACGACTTCGTTTCCAAACTCGGCACTCAGCCAGTCGTCCTCGCCATTTGCGGCGAGGACGACTTTTTTTGCTCATAAAAAAACGAGGCGCCGTCAGCAGACGTGCGCCCCGTTTTTAGAGCCTGAACTCCCGGATAGCTGATCCACATTTGACTTGAGGAAAGTCAAATATCTGTCACTACCTCTTCGAACCGCCT
>CAKQKT010000125.1 GCA_934249275.1 uncultured Sutterella sp.
AAACATCTAATCCTGCAAAAAGGCCTGCCAGTGGCCGCGACTTCCTGACGCCATGGACAAGGACAATAAAGAGACGACCCCGGGTTCAACCCTGATTTCTGAGGAAGTCGGCCGCCGGCAGGCGGCGCTTCGACGTGAAAACGTCATCATGACCGAGAATCCGTTTGAAGCGGCCGAATATTTGCGCACCTACCGGCATCCGATGACGGAGCTTATTTCGCACGGGCCCTGGGCGTCCTACAACGCCTTTCGCGAGGGGGCCGGCGCAGTTTTGCCGCGTCTTTTTCTTTCGGACCGCGTGCGCTCCGTTTGTGCGGACGAAATTGCGTCGCTCGACTATGAGGCGCAGCAGGCGAAGTATCTGTTCTCGTACGAGGATGCGGCCGACTGGATTCATGCGAACGTTGAGACGCGGGTGATGAGCGTTCTTGTTCCGCTCTCCATTTTCGTGTCCGATCCGGATGCCCTGCGGGCCGAATTCGAAGACGAAAAGCGCCGGCGCTTCACGGACCAGAAAACGAAGGAGGGCGCTGCGAAGCCGAGGAAGGTTCTGTCGCGCTGGAATGTCGTGAGAAACCTTCCGCCGGAAGTGTGGGTGAACATGGGCCAGTGGTCGTTCGACTACACGACGGAAAAGTTGCGTCAGCAGACGTCATGGCCGGAGCCGCCGTCCCTTGAGGTCAAGCTGCCGGAGAAGGTCTTTGCGCGCTACCTTACGTCGGGCGACATTGAGCCGACGCGCCAGCGCACGCACAACTCGATTCTCTTCAACGCCATGGCCGTGCATCGTGAGATCGGACACAACAAGCCGTACTGCCGTCGCCACTTCACGCCGGGGCTTCTCCTTGGCGAGCCGAAGCACTGGAAGGACTATGAGATAGGACTCGTCGACCTGATGAGCATCCCGCGAGCAGTTTCGCTTCTGGGCGAATCCGCGCTCCTGCATGCCGCATGGCGCCTCTCCAAGGACGACGTCGTCTGGTGCAAGGACAAGTCCGTCATTCACGACGTGCCCCTGAGCCCCGACACGCGCCTCTTGCTCGGACTTCAGAGACAGCGACGCACCGGGGCCTCAACGGCTGTTGGAGAAACGGTCGCAGGGTAAACCCGCGTATTGTTCAGGTCCGTGCATGCCATAATGATTGTTTGGGAAAGCCGTACAGTTCTTTGCTTTTTGTTCGGATCGGCCGAACCGTCTTTTCCTTCTTCCCATATTAAGGAATCCCCGTCATGCAGATTACGCTTCGTCAGCTTCAGGTCTTTCTGGCCGTTGCCCGCACCGAGAACCTGTCGCTAGCTTCCGAGCACCTTTCGATGAGCAAGAGTGCGGTGAGCCAGGCGCTGACGGAGCTCGAAGGGCGACTCGGCGTCTCGCTCTTCGAGCGCACCCGCGGGCGTCTGCTTCTGTCGGCCGAAGGCCGGCGCCTCAAGCCTGCCGCCGACGAACTCATGGCACGCACGGACGACCTGGAGTCTCTCTTTTCCGGCCGTGCGACAGGACAGCTCAAGCTCGCCTGCACCTTTACGATCGGCTCCTTCATGCTCGCAAATCTGATGCGCGACTTCCAGGCCCATGCGGGCTGGATGCCCGAGATGCGCATCGCGAACACGGCCGAGGTGGCCGAGTCGCTGCTGAGCTTTTCAACCGACATTGCGATCGTTGAGGGCCCCGTCACGAGTCCTCACCTGATTACGGAGCCCTGGATCAAGGACGAGATGGTCGTGGTGGCCCCGAAGGGTCATCGCCTTACGAAGGGCATTGCCACGTGGGAGCAGCTCTCCCGCGAACACTGGATTTTGAGAGAGGAGGGCTCGAGCACCCGCGTCTTCTTCGACGCGCAGATCGGCCTCTACCTTTCCGAGCACAACATCGTTGCGAACGTCAACAGCTTCGAGACGATCGTCGGGATGCTCATCAACGGCATGGGCCTCACCTTCATTTCCGGGCGAATTCTGAACGACCCGTTCTTCGGGCCGCATCTGCGCCGCGTCTGGTGTCCCGAATCCTTCACGCGCCAGCTTTCCTTCTGCATGCACCGCCAGAAGTATCGCTCTGCAGACCTGCAGTCCTTCATGGCCTTCTGCCGCGCCTGGGGCGACGACCTTGTCGCCCGCGAGAAGGCCAGACGCCTTGAAGAGGAGCGAGCCTCCCGCGCCTACCATCCCTGACCAGGGCTCCTTCGCAAACCCGATGCAGGCACCGCATGACGAATTTCGTTCCCGTTCGGTGCCTTATTTTCCCGGTCGTTTGTAAAGAGGCAAGGGCATCTCTGATTTGATCGGAAGCGGCATCAATTTGACGGCCTGCATTCCTACGGCCGCACTGCGTCCGTGTAGAATTTTCGGCACGCATGAAGAGCCGCCTGCATGCAGGTTCTTCAATTTCCACCCAAGACCAACAAACAACAAAATACCCTAATGTCCTCCAGCCTCATCGTTCTGATCTGCGCGCTCGTCACGGCTCTCATGGCCGCCTACGGCATCTGGCGCACGATTCGCATTTCCAATCTCGGCATTCGCGCGAAGCTTGCCGTCACGGCGTTCTTTGCGCTTGTGGCGGCCTCGCACTTCGTGTTTCTCGAGATGACCGATCTTTTTGACCGCAGCTTCATCATCGACACGGTTCCGGTGACGGGGCTCTTCGTGAGCTTTGCCTACTGGTTCTTCCTGCTGGCGCTCATTCGCGACCTGATCGGCGGCGCTCGCGCGCTGGTTCTCAAGCTTCAGCATCGCGAGACGCAGAAGCGCGACCTCTTCACGCTCGTCTCCACCGTCTTCGTCGGTGTCTTCGGCATCGTCTTCGGCATCACCTCGACCTGGAATGCCATGTCGGAGCCTTTCATTGAGCCCGTCACGATAGAGGTGAAGGATCTGCCGGCCGAGCTCGAAGGCTTCAAGATCGCTCAGATCACGGACCTGCACGCCTCGAATTTCTTCCCGGCCGCCCGCACGGCGCTTGTGGCGAAGCTCGTCAATGACGCCAAGCCCGACCTCGTGCTCATCACGGGCGACTTTGCCGACGGTCCGCTTGACCGTCCGGCCGCCGTCGCCCGCTGCGAAGGCGATCTTGCGCCGCTCTCCGCCATCAAGGCGCCCTACGGCATCTTCGGCGTGACGGGCAATCACGAGTACATTCGTCCGGACCGCGCGAAGCTTCTCGAGATCATCCGCAGGAACGGCGTCGTTCTTCTCGACAACGAAGCCGTTGCGATCAATGTGAAGGGCCGTCACGTCACGATCGCGGGCGTTGACGATCTCGCGTCCGAGCGCACCGGCGCCGGCCGCCACGACCTCAAGGCCGCGCTCGCGAACCTCGCCGATGACGATCTTCGCATTCTCATGGATCATCAGCCGAGGACCGCGCCCGAAGCCGCCGATCCGGCCTACAAGGTCGACCTGCAGCTCTCGGGCCACACCCACGGCGGGCAGACCGGCCCCGTCGCGATTCTCGCCTCGCTCTTCAACAACGGCTTCGTGAAGGGTCTCTACGACGTCGGCGGCATGAAGCTCTACGTCTCCCAGGGCACCGGCTTCTGGGCCGGCTTCCCGGTGAGAAGCGGCACCTACAACGAAATCCCCCTCATTACGTTCACGCGCGCGAAGTAACCCGCCATAACGCGAACAACGAAACGCCCCACGAAAATCGCCTCCCGTCCTTTCGGATCTGGGAGGCGATTTGTTTTGTGGAGGAGGCGTCCGCCGGATGCCCGGTTACGGGATCAGTAGGACGTGTGGTCGAAGACGGCCTTCTGCTGGGTGAATTCCAGAAGACCCGCCAGACCGCCCTCGCGGCCGATGCCGCTCTGCTTGAAGCCGCCGAACGGCGCCGTCACGTCGCGGGGCGCGTCGTTGACGTAGACGTTGCCCGAATGGATTCGGCGCGCGACCGCAACGGCCTCGGCCTTCGTCGGGGCGTGAACGTAGCCCGAAAGCCCGTAGGGCGTGTCGTTGGCGATGGCGACGGCTTCGTCGACGGTGTCGTAGGGAATGATGCAGAGAACGGGCCCGAAGATTTCCTCGCGGGCGATGCGCATGGAGTTGCGCACGTTCGAGAAGATGACGGGCTTGACGTAGTAGCCGTGGGACATGTCGGTGGAGACGCCGCCGAGAACAAGGCGGGCGCCTTCGTCGATGCCGCACTGCACGTATTCGGCGATCTTTTCAAACTGCGCTCTGGACGACACGGGACCGATGTCGGTCCGGGTGTCGGTCGGATCGCCCACGACGAGCTTGGCGGCGAGTTCGGAGAATTCGGCTTCGATCCGGGCGAGGTCTCGGCGTGGGACGATGAGGCGCGAGAGCGCCGTGCAGGTCTGGCCCGCGTTGTAGAAGATCGAGCTCAGAATCTTGGGATAGGCGTGCGAGTAGTCCTCGGACGGGAGGAAGATGGCCGGGGACTTGCCGCCCACTTCAAG
>CAKQKT010000126.1 GCA_934249275.1 uncultured Sutterella sp.
ATCGTCATGGTGCTCGTCATACTGGGCATTTTGGGAGCCGTCGTCCTGCCCAAGTTCGTCGACATGCGCCAGTCCGCGCAGGAAAAGGTCTGCGAACACAATCGAAGCGCGATTCTGAGCGAAGTGAACACGCGTGAAGCGCTCGGCCGATACGCGAAGGACAATAAGATCTTCGACAGCTCTTCGCAGACCGCGGCCGCGAATTCGGCTCAGGCCGTTCTCTACAGCCTCTTTCCGTCGGGCCAGGCCTGTCCGGCAAGCGGACTCGTATCCGTGCGCGCCGTTCAGCACGGCAAGGACGACTACACCTTCACCGCCTCATGCTCCATTCATGCGCCGGGCAGCTGGGTCGTCACGCCCGGCGACGGCTCGGCACTCGTCAACTGGTTCCAGACCGCCTTCCACGACGAGCAGAACCTCTCCGGCTACAAGAGTCTCTCCGAACTCTTCATCAAGGGCAAGAACGCGGAAATCGACTCCGGCGCCGGCGACGTCAAAAACTCCATCACCGCAGCCGTCACCGCGGCCATGAATGCGGCCGGCGTCGATGCCTCGGGCGTCATCTGGCGCATCAGCCGCGAGAATTGGGGGTATAGCAAATGCACGGACGGCAAGAACTGCAGCGGCCGGATCGACATTCGGATTGCCGACCCGCAGGATGCGGCCAACGCGGACATAACCAAGGTCAATGAGATCAAGGTCACCCGCTACAGCATCACCGTCACGTATGACGCCGACGGCCGCGCAACCTTCCAAACCACCCAAACCACGGAAACGTCGCCGCTCAGCTGGAAGACCTTTTCCGGAAAGAGCTACTGGGTCCTGAGAAAGCTCCCATGATCCTGCCTGCAGGCGCCGGCGGCATCCCTGCGGTATTGACGATGCAGTGCCGAGACCCGATAATTTTTTGATTCACCCGGAAGGCCGGACATCGGCTCGCCGCGCCCGTTTTAAGGGCTTCCGGCGAGGAACGCTCCGAGCGTCGGAGCGACCTTCCCAACTATTAGATCGAGAGAGATTCAAATGGCAGAAGACACCAACTACGTCACCCTTGAAGTGGCCATCGACTCGTCCCTTTACGACAACCTGATTCACGCCGCCGCCAACCGCGGCCAGTCCGTGAGCGAATTCGTCGAGTCCGTGCTCGACCGCGAAGTGGCCCAGGCCCTCAGCGAAAAGCCCGTCGAATTCGTCGAACCGCAGGACGAGGAATAATTCCCTGTCGGGAATTGTTCTCCATTAAGCACACAATAAAGGAGAGATGGCGATGACGGCCTGTGCACGAAAGAAGGTTTTGCTGATGATTCTTGACGGCTGGGGCATCGGCCGCGGCGACAAGGCCGACGTGATCGGCTCCGTCAAGCCGCAGCGTCTCGGCGAATTCATGGAACAGTTCCCGCACGCCGAGCTTCGCACCGACGGCGAGAACGTCGGCCTGCCCGACGGCCAGATGGGCAATTCCGAAGTGGGGCATCTCAACATCGGCGCCGGCCGGGTTCTCTACCAGGACCTCGTCAAGATCAACCGCGCCGTTGCCGACGGCTCCATCGCCGAAAACCCGGAAGTCAAGGCGCTCCTCGAGCACTGCAAGTCGACGGGCTGCGCCCTTCACGTCATGGGTCTTCTCTCCAACGGCGGCGTGCACAGCCTCAACAGCCACATGTACGCGTTCCTTCGCCTTGCGAAGGCCGCCGGCCTTGAAAAGGTCTACGTGCACGGCTTCATGGACGGCCGCGACACCGACCCGAAGAGCGGCGAAGGCTTCGTGAAGGACATGCTCGCCGAAATGGCCAAGCCCGATGCGACGGGCCAACTCGTGAGCCTCGTGGGCCGCTACTGGGCCATGGACCGCGACAAGCGCTGGGAGCGCATCCGCCGCGCCTATGACCTGCTCGTCAACGGCATCGGCAACCCGGTCGCCGACATGCCCGACGCCGTTCGCGTCTCCTACCGCCAGGGCATCACCGACGAGTTCCTCGAGCCGCAGTACCTCACCGACGAGCACGGCTCCGCCGTGGGCCGCATCAAGCCCAACGACGCCGTCGTCTTCGTGAACTTCCGCAACGACCGCGCCAAGGAGCTCACGACCGTTCTCACGCAGGAAGCCAAGCCCGACTTCGAAATGCAGCCGCTTCCGCTCTACTTCTGCACGATGACGCCGTACGACCCGACCTACAAGGGCCTGCACGTCCTCTTCCCGAAGGAAAACGTCGTGAACACTATCGGCGAATGGGTCGCCGCGCAGGGCCTCAAGCAGCTGCGAATCGCCGAAACGGAAAAGTACGCCCATGTGACCTTCTTCCTCAACGGCGGCCGCGAAGCCCCGTATGAAGGCGAAGACCGCATTCTCGTGCCGAGCCCGTCCGTGGCAACCTACGACCTTCAGCCCGAAATGAGCGCGCCCGAAGTCACAGAAAAGCTGATCGATGCCATCGACAGCGAAAAGTACGACTTCATCTGCCTCAACTTCGCCAACGGCGACATGGTCGGCCACACCGGCATCTATGAAGCCATCGAGCGCGCCGTCGTGACCGTCGACGCCTGCGCCGGCGCCGTCATCGACGCAGCCCGCGCCCACGGCTACGAAGTCGTCCAGATCGCAGACCACGGCAATGCCGACAATGCGGTCAACGCCGACGGCTCGCCCAACACGGCCCACTCCCTCAACCCGGTCCCCGTCCTCGTCGTCTCCGACCGCGTCGACCGCGTTGAAAACGGCGTCCTCGCCGACGTAGCCCCGACCGTCCTCACACTCATGGGCCTTCCGATCCCGCCGGAAATGACGGGCAAGTGCCTCGTGACGATGCGTTAAGACGCACAAGACTGCAACGAAAAAGGAGCTTGCGGATGTTTTCCACGGGCTCCTTTCTTTTGTCCTGATTCGGCCGGCTCGGGCCGGAAGGCGCATCAGGCGCCCTGAAGCATGCGGCGGTATTCGCCCGGCGTGCAGCCGAAGACATGCCTGAAGGCCGAAATGAAGGCGGAGGTGTTCTGGTAGCCCGCCGTCATGGAAACCTCTTCGACGCTGAGGTCGCGGGAGAGCTGGCTGATGGACACGAGCAGGACGTGCTGCAGGCGCCAGTTGCGGAACGTGAGCCCCGTATCGGCGAACACCTGGCGGGCCAGCGTGCGTTCGCTCACGCCCGCATAATCGGCCCAGTCGGCCATCGTCCAGCCGGCCTTGTCGGGCGAGCAGAACTCCATGGCGATCGAGCGCAGGAGATCGGACGCCGGCAGCGGCGCAAAATGCGGCGGCAGGCGCTTGGCGGCGCGCACCTCCTCAATGGTGGCCAGCGCAAGCCTTTCCTTCGCCTCGGGCGAACGATTGCGGTCGTTGCCGCGGGCGGCGAAGAGAATCATCTCGATCGTCATCGGATTGAGCATGATGCGGCAGACTTCGGTCGGAAAGCCATCGAGATGCTCCGGGCCAACCATGAAGAAGACCGAGCGTCCCTTCATGCCGAGAACGCCCGTATGCGGAACGCCGGGCGGGACCCAGATGGCGGAATTGGTGGGAATGGACCAGTAGCCGTTTTCAAGACGAATGCCGACAAAGCCGCCCGTCGAGAGGGCAAGCTGGCCGGACGGATGCGTGTGAAGGGGCGGCAGGGCAAGCGGATCGGCGTTCTGCTCGACATGCTCGCTGATGACGGCGGCTAGCGATAGAAGATCGGGTTTGTCGGGATTGAAGCCTGTAGGCCATTTGGTTGCGAATGTCGGTGCGGACATGATGACAGTTTCGAAAAACAGACAAGAAAACGGCCCTTTCACGATCCGTTCGGATGATCCCGGTCTTATCATGGCCAGCCCGCGTCATGGAACGCGCAGCCACGCACCGCATTTATCCTCTCCCTACGGGAGGATTCGCCGAACATGTCCGAATCGGCATATCCGACGTGGCTGACATGATATGTCAGAACCATTGCACCCGCCAACCTCCGAACGGACACTCAATACGGAATTTCGGACATTTTCTGAAAAAATAAGGGTAATGCCTGACCGAAAAACGACATTTCAGGCACGCGATCGTCCATCCGGATTCGTTTCGGACAGCCGAATAAGGCATTCGCCTTATCTCAACTGAGGCGCGCCGCGGTAAGATAAGAGTCCATTGACCACCTGACTATGGGAGACCAAAAAATGGCCCTGAATGTTCTTGACATCTGGCACGACCTGCACAAGATGCCCGAACTCGGTTTTGAAGAAGTGAAGACGTCCGCCTACCTCGCCGACGCCCTCGAAAAGCTCGGCTACGCCGTCACGCGCAACGTCGGCAAGACGGGCGTCATCGGCGTCATCAAGGGAACGGAACCCGGTCCCGTCCTGATGCTTCGCGCCGACATGGACGCCCTTCCCTTCAAGAATGACGACGGCACGATCGAAGCCGTCCATGCCTGCGGCCACGACG
>CAKQKT010000127.1 GCA_934249275.1 uncultured Sutterella sp.
GCGGGAGTAGCTCAGTTGGTAGAGCGCAACCTTGCCAAGGTTGAGGTCGCGAGTTCGAGACTCGTCTCCCGCTCCAGGTTTCAGAGGAAAGGGGAAGCGTGATGCCTCCCCTTTTTTCATGCGCATCTGAAACGCAAATCAAAAAAAATGCGTTTGACAGATGCCAACTTTCTGCGAATTTGGTAAAATTCGCCACTTTCCACGATGGGATACGGTTTCGACTGAACTGCCGCCACGGGTGGTTGGTTGTTCCGGCCTCTTCAAACGGTTGATCTGCAACGGTTTGAAAGCGTCCCTCGGGAAGTTTTTTCCGGAAGTCTGCAGGTTAGTTATCGAGTGCCGGCCTGCAGGCCACTCGTAATGTCACTCGTTTTGTATACGTGGGGTTTGCCATGGCTGTTCAGCAGAACAAGAAATCCACCAACAAGCGCGGTAATCATCGTGCTCACGACTTTTTGACCAACCCGCCCACCGCGATCGAAGCTACGACCGGTGAAGTGCATCGTCGTCACCACATCAGCCCGACCGGTTTCTACCGCGGCAAGAAGGTGATCGCGACGAAGGCTGACGAATAATTAGCGTCTGCCGGTCTTTTCGACAAAGAAGCTTCCTTCCGACGCCGCTGACAGCGCCATGCCGTCCGGCAAGTCTTTGCGCGCAGGATGCAACGCGCGAACCCCACGGTGAGTGACAGGACAAGCTGACTCGCGTGAAGGTTTCAAGGATTAGGCTCCACTGCAGCTCACATCGGAAGACGTTGAGAAGATCGTCGAAGTCATAAAAAGAGGGATCCGTTCAAACGGGTCCCTTTTTTTTATGCGGCCGGCGATGGTCCTGCCTTTCGAGTGCTTGAGCGGTGCTGGACTAAAATGAAAGACTGCCCATTGGAACCCTGAGGAGATTCTCCATGCACATGATCGAACGACGCCGCCTCCTTGCGGCCGGCTGCACGGCCGTTGCGATGACATCCTGTCCCGCCGTACTTTTTGCTGCCGAACCGGCATACCGGGTGATTCGCCCGGAAGAGGCGCGCAGCATGATGGACCGCGGCGGCGTAGTCGTCATCGACGTGAGAACGCGCGAGGAATTCGCGACGGGCCATGTCCGCGGCGCCGTCAACGTGCCGCTCGATACGATCCGTCCGGGCATGCGCCTGCCTTTTGCCTCGAATCTTGATGCGCCGATTCTGATTTACTGCCGCACCGGACGACGGGCCGAATATGCAGGAGAGGCGCTGGTTGCATCAGGCTATCGGCACGTTTACAACTTCCTCGGGGTTGTGCAGTGGCCGTATGAGCTGGTGAAGTAACTTGCAGAGGCAGGTTGCTTCTGCTTACAAATGGAGGGGGAGAGCACCGTGTGCGCTCCCTTTTCTTCTATAACATTCAGAGCTCTTTAGATTTTTTAAAGGAAAGCCCAATGTATTCACGCGTTTTAGGCACGGGCAGCGCGCTTCCCAAGCGCATCGTCACCAATGATGATTTTGCGGTGATGCTCGCTCGCGACGGAATCGAGACGAGCAACGAGTGGATTCGCACGCGAACCGGCATCGAAAGCCGGTACTTTGCCGACGAGGCCGAAGGCGAAACGACGTCTTCGCTCGCCGTGGCGGCGGCGCGCCGCGCGCTTGAGGCTGCCGGCGTCGAGGCTTCCGAAATCGATCTCATCATTGTGGCCACCACGACGCCCGACATGGTCTTCCCGTCCGTGGCCTGCCGCGTGCAGGCTGCGCTCGGCGCCAAAGGCTGCGCCGCCTTTGACGTGCAGGCCGTTTGCGCGGGCTTCATCTACGCTCTGAATGCGGCCGATGCCATGCTTCGCGCCGGTCCCTATCGCGCAGCCGTCGTGATCGGCGCCGAAGTGATGTCCCGCGTTCTCGACATGAAGGATCGCTCGACCTGCGTGCTTTTCGGCGACGGTGCGGGCGCGGTCGTGCTCAAGGCTTCTTCCGATCCGGGCATTCTTGCCGCCCGCATGTATGCCGACGGCAATTACGGCGAGAAGGTGCTGAGCCTGACGGCTTCGCTCAATCACGGCCGAATCGAAGGCGATCCTTTCATCCGCATGGACGGCCGTCAGGTCTTCCGTCTTGCGGTCGAAGGGCTTGTCGACAGCGCCCGGGAGGTGGCCGGGCTTGCCTGCGTTCGCACTGAGGACGTTGCTCTCTTCGTGCCTCATCAGGCCAATCTGCGAATCATGACGATGGTGGCCGCCAAGCTCGGCATTCCTGAGGACCGGATGGTCAAGACGGTTGCCGAACACGGCAATACGTCTGCCGCAAGCGTTCCCCTTGCATTGGACCGCGCCGTTCGCAGCGTTATGGTCAAGCCGGGCGAGCTCGTTCTGCTTCAGGGTGTCGGCGCCGGCATGGCCTGGGGCTCGGCTCTCATTCGCTGGTAAGCCTTGGAGCGGGTGAAAACCCCGCCAACATGGGAGGGGAAGTCCCGTTTTCGGACGATGCCCCACCTGCTAAACTCCTACCGATTCAAATCAACCCATAGGATCAGTTTTCATGCGCATTGCATTTGTGTTTCCCGGCCAGGGCAGCCAGAGCGTCGGCATGCTGTCGGGCTTTGCCGGCAACGAGACCGTCTCCGGCGTGATGGCTCGCGCCGATGAGGCGCTCGGTTTTTCGCTTACCGGCCTGATTGCCGAAGGCCCGGCCGAAACGCTTTCGCTTACGGTCAACACCCAGCCCGCGATGCTCGCCTCGTCGGTCGCTTTCTATGAAGCGTGGCTCGCCGCCGGCGGCCGTGCTCCCGAGATGATGGCCGGCCATTCTCTCGGCGAATACTCTGCGCTTTGCGCCGCCGGCGCGATGTCGCTTGAAACGGCCGTTCGCCTCGTTCGCTTCCGCGCCGAGGCCATGCAGAGCGCCGTTCCCGTCGGCGTGGGCGGCATGGCCGCCATCATCGGTCTTGCCGATGACGTGGTTGAGGCTGCCGTTGCCGAAGCACGCGAAGCCGGCCGAGTCGAGGCCGTCAACTTCAATGCGCCCGGCCAGGTTGTGATTGCCGGTGAAAAGGCCGCCGTCGCCCGCGCCATCGAGTGCGCCAAGGCTCGAGGCTGCCGCCGTGCGATCGAGCTCCCGGTGTCCGCTCCCTTCCATTCGAGCCTGATGCAGCCTGCTGCCGACAAGCTTGCAGCTCGTCTTGCCGAAACCGATATTTGCGTGCCCGCCATTCCGGTCATCACCAACATCGACGTTGAGGTTCATGAAACCCCCGACGCCATTCGCGAGGCGCTCGCCCGTCAGGCCGCCGGTGCGGTTCAGTGGGTTCGCACGATCGAGCGCATGAAGGCTGCCGGCATTACTGACATCGTCGAATGCGGTCCGGGCAAGGTCCTTACCGGCCTTCTTCGCCGCACGGCGCCGGAGATCAACGGCCACAACATCTTCGATGCCGCCACGCTTGCCGCGGTGCTCGAGAAGCTGAACTGAATTTTGGAGAAAGATAAATGACGACGTTTTCCGCCAGCGCGCTCGAAGGGCGCGTGGCTCTTGTGACCGGCACCAGCCGCGGCATCGGCGCTGCCATTCTTGAAGCATTCGTGAAGTCCGGCGCCACCGTGGTCGGCACCGCCACCAGCGAAGCCGGCGCCGAACGCATCACGGCCCGCATCGCCGAACTCGGCGGCAAGGGCCGCGGCATCGTGCTCAATGTCTGTGACGGCGAAGCCTCCGCCAAGGCTGTGGCCGACACTGTCGCCGAATTCGGCCGCATCGACGTGCTCGTCAACAATGCCGGCATCACACGCGACACGCTCGTGATGCGCATGAAGGACGATGCCTGGGACGATGTCATCGAAACCGACCTTACCGCCGCCTTCCGTCTCGCCCGCGCCTGCGTGCGTCCGATGATGAAGCAGCGTTCCGGCCGCATCATTTCCATTTCGTCCGTCGTGGGCGCCATGGGCAATGCCGGCCAGGTCAACTATGCCGCCGCCAAGGCCGGCCTCATGGGCATGACGAAGGCGCTCGCCCGTGAAATCGGCTCCCGCGGCATTACGGTCAACTGCGTTGCCCCCGGCTTCATCGATACGGACATGACGTCCGGTCTGCCGGAGGAACACAAGGCCGCGCTTCTTGCCCAGATCCCGCTCGGCCGTCTCGGCAGCGCTCAGGAAGTGGCCGAAGCCTGCCTGTTCCTCGCCAGCGACGCGGGTGCCTACGTGACGGGCACGACGCTGCACGTCAACGGCGGCATGTTCATGGGCTGATGAAGCCTGCCTCCGGGCTTGCGGGCGACTTGAGAAGACATCCCTTTTCAACACAAGGCGCCTCTTGCTTGGTAAAATATTTAAATTACCTAAACCCCGAAGGGGATTATCCCTTCACTTTTTCCCCGCGCCTGCGGGGGCCTACCCCATT
>CAKQKT010000128.1 GCA_934249275.1 uncultured Sutterella sp.
TTGCGCCTCCAACGGTGTAACGCCTTCGCTAGCCCTTCGTGAGTTGGTTAGAGAGGCACTCTCTAGGAATGCTTTGCCTATCGGACGCATTCCTTGGTACGAGGTGCCTGAAACAAAAGCTGCCATTGAAGAGATTGAGGCAGGTGGTGGAGAAACATTTGATAGCGTCGAAGTTCTGATGAAGGATTTGTATAAGGACGATTAAGCATAACGTTATCCTCGGCCGCGAATTCCCGCCCATCGTCGGCTGGAACCGCCTCACCTTGGGCACGCCCGGCGAAATGAAGGCGCGGGCTAAGGCACTCAAGGCCGTTCACAAGGAATGCCTTGTGTAAGGTCTTGTGGAGATGCTCAAGAGATGACGAACCGGCTGGTTATACAGCCAGACGGTCCGAGATTTCCGGCTCCGTGGGAATGCAATAACTAAAAACTGTGCGCATGCTCACACATTCCGAATTTCGTTCCGGAGACGGCGCAAGGAAGTCAAGCGGTCCGGGAACGCAGGTGCTTCGGAATGACTTCGAGCTTGTCGACCGTGAGCTATGGGCTGACGCGAACAATCGACTAAAATAATCCGATATAAAGTTGCCCGTTCTCGAGTAACTGAAAACGATCTGTGCAGACTGGCGGACGCAGAGTGACTTGGGGCCATCGCGTTTGGCGCATGACTCGATAACTCAGCGGTGACGTGCGATGAGCAAAGAGCTGAAAACGGTTTCTGAGTGGTTGGGATTGAGCGTCAGGAGGTTCGTGCATTGGTGTGTACGAACTAGTGATGCAGGCTGACTTTGCTTGGAGTCTTAGAGCAATACTTTCAATGCCCTTAGGGAAATGTTATGAAGATGTTAAAAAAATTGCCCATGGGGACGCAGTCATTTGAAACGCTGCGGAAATTCAATGAAATATACATTGATAAAACGGATTTGATATACCAATTGGCGAGTTCTCGCGGGAAGGTTTTCCTGGCTAGGCCGCGTCGTTTTGGTAAATCGTTGCTGGTTTCGACCTTTGCCTCGCTCTTCGAACACGGACTTCGTGATTTCAGAGGATTGGCGATTGAAAAAGTATGGAAAGATAGTACATATAACGTTATTCAACTGGACTTTTCTACGATAGCCAACTTTAATTCGGTTGAGCGTTTCGATGAAGGCTTCAAGGCGATGTTGGCCGTTCGCTTTGGCGACTTGGGATTCCAGCCTTCCGGAGACGACGTTCGCTTTATGGCGGAGTTTTCTAACTGGTTGTCCAAGCAGGACGGTGGATCTCTGGTGCTGCTGATCGACGAATACGATTCGCCGCTGACTCAAGTATTGAATGATGAAAAGTTGTTCCTGGGAATTCAAAGCATTCTCAAGGAATTCTTCAATATTCTAAAGTTCAGTGAAGGTGTGTTCAGGTTTCTGTTTTTGACAGGAGTAACAAGGTTTAGCAATACAAGTATTTTCTCAGGGTTTAATAATCTTTTGGATATTTCTCTAGAACCGAAGTATGGAACCTTGGTCGGGTATACCGAGTCTGAAATTGGTCACTATTTCTGTGATTATTTGGATAATGCCGCGCAGACATTGGGTATATCTTTTGATGCGCTCATGGGGCAAATGCGAGAATACTATGACGGGTTTTCATTCGATAGAGAGTGCTCAACCCATGTGTATTGCCCGTGGTCTGTATTGAATTTTCTGGGAAGCAGCCGGTTTAAGTTTGAAAATTATTGGTTCCAGTCCGGAGGTCAGCCTGGTGTTCTGATGAATTATCTTGCACAACGGAAGCTGGAAGAGCCACTGGATTTTCTCAAGACCATTCCGATGAGCTCGAAAAAGCTTTTTTCGAGTGCGCCATATCACAAGCTCGATGTCAATGTACTGCTGCATCAAACCGGTTATCTGACTATCCGTTCGACCAATGCGGCAGGAAATTTTCTGCTCGGCTACCCGAATCGGGAGGTTGAGGCCTCCATGGCTCAGCTATATGCTCAAGCGATGGTTGATGATGCCGATTTTGAGTCCGACGATATTCTGAACTACATGTTGGAAGGTGATGTCGAGGATACGGTCCGCTTCGTCAACAAGGTTTTCAACTCACTGGACTATCAACGATATCCGGTTCGTGATGAGGCTTCTTTTAGAGGCACTTTGCA
Organism: uncultured Sutterella sp.; assembly: GCA_934249275.1. Lineage (GTDB taxonomy): Bacteria > Pseudomonadota > Gammaproteobacteria > Burkholderiales > Burkholderiaceae_F > Sutterella. The sequence goes on from CAKQKT010000128.1 coordinate 2,138, forward strand.
GATTCTCATGATCGGGTTGTCACTGCGTCCTCATGTTGAGGTGCATACGGCTCGAGGTCGAAGCGACATGGAAGTGGAAGCTGGTGATTACTACTGGGTGTTTGAGTTCAAGTTCGCAAAGCTTGGCGGGGATTCCAAGGCACTGTGCCGAGAAGCTCTAGAACAGATTCGACAGAAGGACTACGGCAACACGCTTCATGGCAAGAAGCTCATTCGTGTGGGAATGGTCTTTGACGAAGAACAGCGGCAGATCACCGATTGGCAGACGCTGTGACGCCTTTGGGTCAAATACACTGAACAGCAAGGAAAAGCGGAGCGGAGGTTTTGAGCCGCTCCAGTTGCGCATGCCAAGCCGATCAAGCAGGCGCAAATAAAGCTTGTCTTTTTTGCAAAACGGGGAGATGTGGGCGTTGATCGCGTTTATCCGTTTGTGGGAATACGCCCGTTTTTCTGTTCCGGAAGGCTGAATAAACCGAGGCTTCGTGGAGACTTGTGGGTAGCGCCGATGAAATCCGCGCCAACGAGCGCGGGTACAGTACCAGGCGAAACGGATTTAGAAGTGAGGAGGCTGGCCTAACGGGACGGGCTCTCTGAGGAGTCAAGGCTGGGAACGTATAGAGGAGGACTCGACTGCGTCCGAGCATATGCCGCGTACGAGCTTGACGGAGCGGAGAGATCGTCGAAGCCTTGGGTGAGGAGGATGCCGAAGGCATCCTTCGAGCCATGTGGCGGCGAACAATCGGGTGCAGATGGATGCTTGCAAATCCTCGGTTAGATCTGCCAAACCGAATGCGCAGTCACGCCTTCAGCGAGTCCGTAGGGAGCCTCGGCCGTGCAAATGACCGCACCGTGCCCAATGTCTTCCGGAAGTTCTTCAAGAACGGAGAAGTTCTTTATGGCGTCTTTCTTCGGGTGACTGCCGAGTTTGATTTCGACGGGGTAAAGCTTGCCGTCGGAACGAATCAACAAGTCAATTTCCTTCTGACTCTTTGAATCCCGATAGAAGAAGAACTCAGGTTGCAGGCCGTTGTGCACCCAGCCCTTCAAGATTTCCATGATGACGAACGTTTCGAAGAAAGCGCCGGCGGTCGTGTACTCGGCCATCTTTTCCGGCGACGTGAACCCGATCAGATAAGCAGCGAGCCCCGTGTCCGTGAAATAGACCTTCGGGGACTTCACCAACTGTTTTCCGATGTTGGCGTAGTACGGACGCAGCAAAAAAATCAACCCGGAATTCTCTGCCAGGGACAACCAACCTTTGATCGTCCGATCCATAACGCCGACTGTTTTGGCGAGATCACCAATTCGTAGTTCTTGGCCCGTACGAAGTGCCAATTCCCGCAAAAAAATACGGTATTGCGCTAATTTTTCCACTCCGGCTTCCGTGCGGACATCTCTTTCCAGATAGGTCTGCACCAACCCGTTGTAGAAGAATCCCCTCTGCCGAGGCGTCATATCAATGACTCGAGGCCATGCTCCCTGCCATATCGTCTTCCACAACTCCTCTTTGGCCTCGGTTTCTAAAATTTTTGAAGGCTCCGCACTCGGTATGTAAGGTTTCTGTTCTAACCCTTTACCTACACGCTCATAAATACTCAAAGGCATCAGATCCAAAGGACAAATACGACCGGCCAGGGAATCTGCCACTCCCTTCATCAGAGCAAATTTCTGAGAACCGGAGGCCCACACCTGTCCATAGCTCTTCATCTCATCAACTTTGGCCTTGATTTGCAGGAAAAGATTCGGCGCACGTTGAATTTCGTCAATGAATACCGGGAACTTATGGTGTACCAAAAATTGATCCGCCGATTCTTTAGCTTCGGTTAAGAGAATTTCATTGTCAAGGTTCAGTCGCTCGCGTTGTGCATCATTAGCAAGGTGTTCCATGCAGGTGCTTTTGCCACACTGGCGCGATCCTGTCAGAAGAACGACTTTAAAAATCTCGGAGGTTTCCTTAATGACAGGTTCAATTGTTCTAGGGAGATAAGTCATAGCAGTCATTGATTTTGCCTGGATATCCACGATGATACTACCGATAAAATCAGTAGTCAACTATCGATAAAATCAGCAGTGTAGTACTGATAATACCGGTAGAATGCTTAAAGC
>CAKQKT010000129.1 GCA_934249275.1 uncultured Sutterella sp.
CCATGTCCCGGCAGAACAGCCTGTGGCACAGCCACACCGCCGGGTTCCACCAGTAGACCGCCAGCACGAGAAAGGCCGCCAGCTTCCACAGCGGGTCCAGCCGCCGCAGGTGCGCCCGCTCGTGGAGCAGGACGCAGCGCAGCGTCTCCGGCTCCATCCCGGCGGGGACATAGATCCGGCGGCGGAAAACGCCCAGCGCAAAGGGCGTTTCCAGCCCCGGGCAGGCAAACACCCCCGGCTCCAGCATCTCCGCCTGAGCCAGACGCCGCCGGATGCGCAGATAGGACACGGCGCTCCAGGCCAGCATGACCGCAAGGCCCGCCAGCCACACCGCCGTCAGCACCTCCGCCGTGCTCACGCCGCTCCCGGCCGCGGCCGCGGCGGCCGTGGTGGGCGCCATTACGCCCGCGATGCTCAATCCCGGCGTTTCGCACAACGTGTTTGTTGCGAAGCTCGCAAGCGTGGACGTGATGACCTTCATCGGCGACTTCCTGCCGGTGACGCTGGGCCTGACGGTTCTCGTCATCGTGGTCATGACGGCTGCCTGCATGTTCTACCGCGACTACTGCCCGAACAAGGACATGTCCGCGCTGCAGTCCGTCAATACGAAGAGCACCGGCCTGCCCGAACTGCCCGCGAAGCCCAACTTCTTCTTTGCGATCGCGCCGCTCGTTCCCGTGGTCATCCTGATTGCCGCCTCGCTCTGGGCGCCGCAGATGAAGCTGAGCGTTGCGACTGCCATGCTCATCGGCATGATCTACGCAATGGCCGTCACCCGCACCCGTCCCGATGAAGGCATCAAGCAGTTCTTCAACGGCATGGGCAAGGGCTACGCCAACATCATCGGCATCATCATTGCTGCAGGCGTGTTTGCGGCGGGCCTTCGCGCTTCGGGCGTGATTGATCTCTTCATCAACTTCCTCACCGAAGCGCAGTCCGTGGCGCGCCTCGGCGGCGCTCTCGGGCCTTATGTCCTCGGTTTGATGACCGGTTCGGGCGACGCTGCGGCTTTTGCCTTCAATGAGGCGGTGACGCCGCATGCCGAACAGTTCGGCATGACGGTCGAAGGGCTTGGCTATCTGGCCGTGCTGGCCGGCCATTTCGGCCGACTCTCCTCGCCTCTTGCCGGCGGTATGATTCTCGTGGCCGGCGTTGCCGGCGTAAATCCGATGGAAATCGTGAAGCGCACGGCGCCTGCCATGCTTGCAGCACTGATCTTGCTTTATTTCATTGCATAAGAAGCGGGCGGCCGGTTGTGCGGTCGCCGCCAATATCAGAGTCTTCCGGCAGTCGGCATTGCCTGCTTTTCATGACCGAGCAGATCGAAGGCCTCTCGGGCTGACTGACGAGAAAAGACTTCAAAACAAGATGCCCTCGAACGATCATTCGTCCGAGGGCATCTTTCTTCATCTCTTCCAGAGGAAGCGGATTCCCTACTAGGTCAGGAAGTAGAGAACGCCGATCGTGCAGAGCATGACGGGGATCGAGCGCTTGACGACGTCAAGCGGCGAAGCACCGGCAATGCCCGCGATCAGGATGACGCCGGCGGCGAGAGGAGACGAAACGCGGCCGAGCGTGGCGGAGACGCAGGCGATGAAGCCGAGGTCCTGAATCTTCATGCCGAACTCAAGGGCGTGCGGCGTGACGGATTCGTTGAAGGCGAAGGCGGCGGCGTTGCCGGAGCCCGTGATGATGCCGAGCAGGTACGGGCCGAAGGAGGCGCCGAGCTTGGCAATGTCGGAGGAATTCTTCAGATAGTCGATGAAGAGGCTGATGAGACCGCAGCTCTTGAGGCCGGCGGCGAAGACGCCCGCGGCGATGATCAGGCCGAGAATGCTGCCGTAGCCCGAGCCCATGCCTTCGAAGAACTTCGAGCAGAGCTGCTGCGGGTTGAGGCGCGTCACGATCATCACGTAGATGAGGCCCATGAGCATGGCGGTGGCAACCGACATCTTGACGGCCGGGAAGCAGAGCGAAATGATGAAGAGCATGACGACCGGAAGCAGCGGAGCGGCGGCCATCAGGAGATTCGGCTTCGCGGGAAGGTCGGGAAGCTTCTTCTGAATGTCTTCGCCCGGATGCACGCCTTCGGAGCCGAAGCCGCCCTTGCGGTAGTCGCCGTAGAGGACGCAGACGATCATCACGAAGACGATGGAGAGCGCGGAAAGAATCAGCGTCGTCGGCGCAACGTACGTGACCATGTCCATGACCGGAATTTCGGCGAGCTTGGCAACGTAGATGTTGTCGGTGGAGCCCGGAGACCAGTAGTTCGGAAGCGTCGAGGAAATGATCACGGCGGCGGCCATGGCCGGACGGAAGCCGGCGCGGATCATCAGGCCGACGAGCGTCGGGCCGATGGCGGCGCAAAGGCCCGCGAGAGAGCCGATGCAGCACGGAAGCAGCATGATGCCGAGCTTGTTGAGCGGCTTCGTGAGAAGCGAAACGAGATGAAGGTCGCACTTCGTCATGGTGACGCAGGCGGCAAAGCCCATCGACGAGCAGATCGAAATGATCAGGGCCGAATTGGTCATCGACTTGTCGAACTGCTGGAAGGCAGCCATCGGATTCATCGACAGGCAGCACATCGCCAGACCGGCAATGAGCAGCACGAGCTTCGTGTCGTAGCGGCGGATGAGCGCGGCGAGCGTGAGAATCACGACCGCAATGGCGCCCCAGACGTAGATCGTCATGTTGTTGTCTCTCCTGGACGGTTGGGATTGTCAAATCCTAGAGGGAGAGCTGTTTTAGAGCCATGGGGGAATATGGGGAGCATTTATGTGCTTTCCCGTACGTATTTATACGGATAGTTGTAAAAATACGGCGCTGAAGGCGGCGCGGGAACGGGAAAGGTGATTTTTATATCCCCTAGGTGGTAGGGGAGAACCCGCCTAAAAAAACGGCGGACGGGTCGGAATAATTCACGGCAACCAATTTTTGAACCCCGGTGAGGAGATTTTTCCATGAGCACTGTCGAGAGCTTGAGCACGACCGAGCGCTTCCTTCAGTATGTGGCAGTTGACACGCAGTCCGTGCGTGACAGCGAGACGGCTCCGTCCGCCGAGAAGGAGCTCGCGCTGGCGGCGTTCCTTGTCGACGAACTCAAGGCCCTTGGCGTTGAAGACGCCCGCGTCGGCCACGGCGGCGTCGTTTACGGCTCCATTCCCGCGACCCCTGGCTGCGAGGACAATCCCGGCATCGGCTTCATCGCCCACATGGACACGTCTCCCGATGCGTCGGGCGAAAACGCGAAGCCGCAGATCATTCGCTATGAAGGCGGCGACGTCCTTCTCAATGCTGAAAAGAACATCGTCTTCGCGGCCGGGCAGTTCCCGGAAATTGCGAAGTACAAGGGCGAGGATGTGATCTTCACGGACGGCACGACGCTTCTGGGCGCCGACGACAAGGCCGGCATCGCCGAAATCATGCAGATGGTCGCCTGGATCAAGGCCCATCCGGAAGTTCCGCACGCCAAGCTCTGCATCGGCTTCACGCCGGACGAGGAAGTGGCCCGCGGCACGGAAAACTTCGATATCGAGCGCTTCGGCGCAGCCTATGCCTACACGTTCGACGGCGGCGAAATCGGCACGCTCGAATCCGAAAACTTCAACGCCGGCACCGCGCTGGTGACGGTTAAGGGCGTCGGCGTTCATCCGGGCCTCTCCAAGGGCAAGATGGTCAACGCCGTGCGCTATGCCGCCAAGCTCATCGACCGCCTTCCGATCGATCAGGCGCCCGAAACGACCGAAGGCCACGAAGGGTTCCTGCATCCGAACATGGCCAAGGGCACCGTGGTCGAATCCGTCGTGCGCATTCTCGTTCGCGACCATGACCGCAAGCTCTACGAAGACAAGAAGGCCTTCCTCGTGAAGCTCGTCGACGACATGAGCGCCGAGTTCCCGGAAGCCAAGTTCTCGATCACGATCAAGGACAGCTACGAAAACATGAAGCCCTATCTCGACAAGGCTCCGAAGGTCCTCGAGATTGTCCGCGAAGCCTATCGCGAATGCGGCATGGAGCCCATGGAAGAGCCGATCCGCGGCGGCACCGACGGCGCGCGCCTCTCCGTGCGCGGCCTGCCGTGCCCGAACGTCTTCACGGGCGGCATGAACTTCCACGGCGTCTTCGAATGCATCCCGGTGAAGTCGCTCGACAAGGGCGCCGAAGTCGCCGTCATGCTCGCGAAGAAGTCCGCTGAGATCAAGTCGCTTCAGTAAGTCGACGGCAATAGTTTCTTCCG
>CAKQKT010000130.1 GCA_934249275.1 uncultured Sutterella sp.
CCGCCCAACCTGATCCGCCACAAGCATATTTTTACCGACAACCGTTGCCACACAACGATTCCAACCATTACACCATAGCCAAATCGAGCGTTCCGCCGAAAGTATAGTTAAGTATACTTCTACTATACTTAGAAGTATACTTGCTTGTATAGCCGTGCAGTTTGATACATTTGCGGTATTTCCAAGATGACAGCCGGAAACCGGCTGTCGGACGGATAGGCAAACTCGTTCGACCTCATTGGTCATGCTTCTGTCCCTGACAAGAAACATGGCCCGCCAAAATTACCAGCTTCGCGAGCAACGCCCCTTCGGAGCTTTGTTTCATCAATTGAATGAATAAGCCGCGCCGTACAAAAACGCCTGCCCGAAAGCGTACTTTCCGTTCATTGGCGAGCATCATTCACAGCCCTCGCTCTGAATTCCGACAAAAAAGGAGGAGCCCGGCGAGACTCCTCCTCTGAGAACCATCTGCGGGGAGCCAAAGGCTCCCCGAGCTTCAGTTACTTGATCACCTTCACGGTGTCCATGGCGGAAACGCGCTTGTCGCCGACATAGCCGTGGAGCCAGACTTCATGCACGGAAGTGCCGGCCACCAGGCGCTTGGCAACATCCTTCTGAACGAACGTGAAGACAGCATCGGTCTTGCCGTCGCCGTTGACGTCCTTGAAGGCCACCTTGACGGCCTGTCCCATGGCGTCAGCCATCAGGATGCGGCTCGTCACGTTGGCGCGGCCCGCACCGAGCCACACCTTCTTCGGGTCAACCTTGGAGACATCAAGCGTCTTGTCGCCGTAGAGAACGGCATCGACGGTTTCAGTGCTCTTCGGGTCGATCTTGTCGGCAAGGATCGTGATCTTGTGAGGCGCGGCCTTGGCAAGGCGCTGGGCCATTGCAGCTTCAGCGTCGCGAACCATGCGCACGTTGTATTCATGCAGGAATTCGCCGGCCTTGTCTTCGGAGATGGCAAGCAGGCGTGCGGCTTCCTTCTGAACGGCAGGCATCGTGGCCGCCATGTCGGATTCCAGCTTCCTCACGAACTTCGTGTTTTCGGCGACGTCGTCGCGCTGGAAGTCATGAACGTTGGCGTTGCTGATGAAGGTCCACACCGGCCAGTCGGCGCGATAGCGGAAGTTCTCGAGCGTGCCCTTGAAGTGTTCGGCCGTTGCTTCGTCCCAGGTCATGAAGCCGAGGCTTTCAGCAGGCTTGGCGAGCGGGAAGAACGGGATGAACGGCACTTCGCACGGACGTGCGAGCGCGCGGAAGCCCTTGATGAGAAGCGGATTGTCGTTGAGCTCGTACACGGCGGATTCATGCGTCGTGGCGCGGCAGATGCCGAGACTCGTGGAGTGCGACCAGTTCGGATCCTGGTCGTTCATGCCTTCTTCATGCATGCGAAGAATGTCGCGAACGTCCTCAACACCGAACTTCTTGGACGGCGTCACGCTGTACGGGAACTTTTCCGGATCCGTGATGTCGAGGCCGGCAATGGCCTTCCAGCCGATGTGGTTGCGCATGTAGTTGAAGTCGGCGGCGCGGCGTGCAGCCGGAGCAACGGCAACGCGGTAGTTGAAGTCGCTGTAGACGCCTTGCTTGGCGGGCTTGTAGCGGCCGTTCTTGATGGCGCGCTCGATCATGCCCGGAGCCACGATCACGTTCTTCGTGTCGGTGGCGTCAACCTTGTCCATCATGAAGTTGTTCGGGATGAAGACGACTTCATTGTCCTGAACGCGGCGGGCGACCCAAGTGTTGCCCTGATGAATTGCGATCTGCCAGGCTTCCTTCGGATCGGCAACCGTGTAGGTGCGGCCTTCGGCGAAGTAGCCGTACTTGCCGAGAAGGTCGATGGCGATGTCAATGGCGTGACGGGCGCTCGTGGCGCGCTCGGCCATCAGGCGGCGGATGCCGTAGCCGATGCCGCCGTCCTTGAGAGGCATGCGGTCGTCGTCATAGATGCCTGAGCAGTTGTTGGAAACGATCACGACGCCGTTTTCATTGACGAAGCCGTCGGAGAAGGAAGAGCCCTTGGTGCTGTAGGTCTGGGACCAATAGAAGCCGAACGTCTTTTCCACCTGAGGAATCTCAGCAGCTGCTTCTTCAAACTTGACCGTTTCACCGGCCTTATGAGTGGCGGCAGGAACCCAATACTGTCCGGTCATGATGCGACCGCCGTTGTCCTCGTTGTGGCCGACGATGATGTTGCCCGTCTGGCTCACGTCCTTGCCGACGATCATCGTCGTGCAGGCGGAAGCGTTCAAGGCCAGGGAACCAATGGCAGCACCGATGGCGAGAGCAGCAATCTTTGTCTTGAAAAGCATAGGAATCTCCCAAAAGGAAAGCGAGCGGCCGGCAGCGACCGCGTCACGTTAAGGCAACAATTGGAAGTGTAGACCTGCCGTATAAAAACGATAACTAGGATCAACCCCTACTAACAAACCCTCTCCCACAAGCAATTTTGCCCAAAGGAAACAACTGGCACTCAATCTCTTTTTAAGGAATCGACCGAGTCATTCTCTCCATCGGAACGCATGGCTGCCGCCGATCCCAGCAAGAAACGCTAGCGAATCCTGCGATTAGGATTAGGAAAGGATGGCGAGAAGATCCCCGCGACGGAAGGTCGCCGACAACTGTTGCAAAGAGATCTCTCTGTTGCCGTAGCAGGCATTCAATGCCGACTGTATGGCCTGAGTAGCCTCTTGATAAAAGGAGTCCTTCTTTTCTTCATAAAGGGATAACAGCGAATCGATCGTTCGATGATCAATCCCGGCTGAACCGGAAAGACCAGCCTCCGCAAGCAACCGCCGTCCGATAATCATAGATGCGTAATGAGAGGAATAAGGCGTGAAAACGGGGGCATCAGGCAGATTCTTCTTTCGTCTTCCTTCAACATCACGGAATATCGTCACAGCCAACAATGCTTGAGCGGCATTGAGATTGGAGAAAATCGTTTCATAGAGTTTCCCGAAATGTTCGCGCCTCAAGAATTTAGCCTGATGCGGTTGCTCTCGCCAAATAGCAAGAACCGCTTCCGCAACAAGATTGCTTGTTAATGTCTTGGGATTGGTGCCAAGGTCATCACGCTTGCGCTTATACATGAAACCCAAGTCGCTCAGACCAAGTTCAAGCCTTTTCTGAATTGCATCGTTGGAATGCAAATCACGAAGATCAACTGGATTCTGGCTGTTCGTAGCGTAAGTAATCGCACGGACAAAGTCTTCCCTGTTATCGTCAATTTCGTAGACGCGAACCATGACGAAGGCATTGGGAATTTCATTCTCGGCCTTGTTCTTCAGCGTTTCGTAGATCGTTCGGCATGTTTGTCCGCCGTTTACGATTTGCAGATTTTTCAAGCTGACAATGTGATCAGTCTGTTGGAAGGCGTTGTATCCGAATTTGTCACAAACAATAGTCAAACCATTGTTGTAGCAATAAAAATTCTCTGCCTTATCCGATAGAAGGGTCTCGCTAATCGCTTGATTGACTCGGTTATCATTAAGCCCCAGATATCGGCGAATGTTTCTCTGAAGGAGCAGATCGCCGTACTGACGATAAAGGCCGACAAGTTCACGAACGTGGATACGTCCGATAAGAACACGAAGGAAGTCTTGATCCTCAGCAATAATTTTTCCCTGAAGCGTCAAAGAAGCATCAACAGTTTTAGCCTTGCTGAGAATTCGAACAATACTGGCGTGATTGAAATGGTGGAATTCGACCTGAGAATTGAATTCGCTTCGAATCTCGTCAATTTCCTTTTGCGCCGTATTGTCCCATGCTTTGCCATTGTTACAAAGGACCACCTTAATGCGAGGAATATAAGCGTCGGCAATCAAGGATCGAATTTCTGCCACCTTGGCCGCAAGCGCTGGATTCATTTCGACAGTCTTGTGAGGATCAAAAAGATTGCGAACAGCAGAACACACCAAAGTCACAGCGGTAGCTGGAAAATTGGAGTTTGTTTCCAGATCGTGCTTGTACTTCGCTTGAAACAGAGTTACCACGAACTCATTGTCGATGACATCGCCAATATGAATGCCATCAATGCCAGCATCCTGAGGACCGTCGGTAAGAAGATCAAATGATTCCTCATCAGAAATATCCATGACACGCTTCATGCATGTCAACAGGAAAGCGGTAGAACGCTTCTTGCGATCATCTCCCGCTAAGCGATCACCATACTTTTCGAGAAAG
>CAKQKT010000131.1 GCA_934249275.1 uncultured Sutterella sp.
GCTCGATCCCCTCGCAGTGAGACTTGAAAAACTCGGCCTCGTGCGAGACTGGGACTTTGCGCTCCACCTTCCGCTGCGCTATGAGGACGAAACGAGCGTGACACCCATCGCGTCCCTCTCGCCGAACACGCACGCCCAGATTGAAGGCCGGGTCGCCGACCAGCGATTCGTGCGAACGGGACGAGGCCAGCAGCTTCACGCCGTCATTGAGGACGCAACGGGAAGCATCACAATTCGCTTCATCCACTACTTCCCGTCCATCCAGAAGCAGCTTGCCGTCGGGAGCACGGTTCGTCTCTACGGAGAACCCCGCGAAGGCTATTACGGCGGACTCGAGATGGTGCACCCGAGAATCAAGTCCGGAAAATCGGCCGAACGCGAGCTGCCCAAGGCGCTCACGCCCGTCTATCCGGCCGGCGAAGGCATTCAGCAGCGATGGCTCAGAAAGCGCATCGACCGAGCTTTGCTCGACCTTGATCTCTCGGATCTGGTTCCAGAATCGGTTCGGTGGAACTTCGGTCTTCCCAGCCTTCGCGAATCGCTTGCCTACATTCACACGCCGCCCGCCGGCGCCGATGTCGCCGGCCTTCAGGACCGCACAGCGCCCGCCTGGCGCCGTCTCATCTTCGACGAGCTTCTGGCCCAGCAGATTACGCTTCGCGAATCCCGTGCCGTTGCCTTCAGCCGCACATCACCCTCGCTCACCGGAGACGATGCCGGAATCGTCGCCCGCTTCCTCGACGCCCTGCCCTTCAGGCTCACGAACGCTCAGCGCCGCGTCACAGATGAAATCCTTGCAGATCTTGCCCGAGCACGCCCCATGCACAGGCTCGTTCAGGGCGACGTCGGCAGCGGCAAAACCGTTGTTGCCGCCCTTGCCGCGCTTCGCGCCGTCGCCTCCGGCTTCCAGGCCTCCCTCATGGCGCCCACCGAGATTCTGGCCGAGCAGCACTTCCAAAAGATTGCCGCATGGCTCGAACCTCTCGGCATCCGCACCGCGTGGCTGACCGGACGCCTGAAGTCTGCCGAGAAGAATGCCGCCCTCGAAGCTGTAGCATCCGGAGACGCACAGATCGTGATCGGCACGCATGCGCTCATTCAGGAAGGCGTCAAGTTTGCCAATCTCGGCCTTGCGATCGTCGACGAGCAGCACCGCTTCGGCGTTGCCCAGCGTCTTGCGCTCCGCACGCGTGCCGAGTCGGATCTCGTGCCGCATCTCCTGATGCTTTCCGCCACTCCGATTCCCCGCACCCTCGCCATGAGCTATCTCGCCGACCTTGACGTTTCGGTCATCGACGAGCTTCCGCCCGGACGAACGCCGGTCGTCACCAAGACCGTCAAGGCGGCCCGCAAGGACGACGTTCTTTCCGTCGTCCGCGGCATCGTTGCTCAGGGCCATCAGGTCTATTGGGTATGCCCTCTTATTGAAGAAAGCGAAAAGCTTGACCTTACGCCCGCGACCGTCTGCCGAGACGATCTTCAGCATCGGCTCCCCGACCTCACCGTCGGACTCGTGCACGGCGCCATGCCGGCCGCCGAGAAGGATGCCGTCATGCAGGACTTCGTCTCCGGCCTCACCCAGATTCTTGTCGCCACCACGGTCATCGAGGTCGGCGTCGACGTGCCCAACGCCACGTTCATGGTCATCGAGCATGCCGAACGCTTCGGCCTTGCCCAGCTTCACCAGCTTCGCGGCCGCGTCGGACGCGGCGCGGCGCAAAGCGCCTGCATCCTTCTGTTCGGCGAGGACATTTCTCCCGCGGGCTGGGAGCGCCTCAAGGCCATCCGCGACACCACCGACGGCTTCGAAATTGCGCGTCGCGACCTCGAGATGAGAGGTCCCGGCGAATTCCTCGGCGAGCGCCAGTCGGGCACTCCGCTTCTCCGGTTTGCCGACCTGGAGCGCGACGAAGCGCTTCTGGCCGCCGCACGACGAACAGCCGATGCATGGCTGGAAAAGGACCGAAACGCAGCCCTCATGCATGCGGGCCGATGGTTCAAGCCCGCCGACGCATTTCTTGCCGCCTGACGCCCTTTGCGCAGCAGCCCCAGCAAGCACTACCATACTCATACATTCGACATTCAAGGATCCTCGATCATGACTCTTACCGAACTCAAGTACGTCATCGCGGTGGCCCGTGAAAAACACTTCGGCCGCGCCGCCGAATCCTGCTTCGTGAGTCAGCCTTCCCTTTCCGTCGCCATCAAGAAGCTCGAGGAAGAGCTCGGCGTGCCCATCTTCGAGCGCCGCACGCCCGACATCACGGTCACGCCCATCGGCACCGCCATCATCGAACAGGCCCAGAAGGTTCTCGAGGAAAGCCGCCTGATTGCCGAAATCGCCAAGCGCGGTCAGGATCCCCTTTCCGGCCCGATCCGCCTCGGCATGATCTATACGGTCGCCCCCTACCTGATGCCGGAGCTCATTCAGAAGCTCTCGACCATCGCTCCGAAGATGCCCGTCTATCTTGAAGAGACGTACACGAGCGAACTCATCACTCAGCTGCGCACGGGCGCCATCGACGTCGCCATCATGGCCGACACGATCTCCGACACCGGCTTCATGACCCAGGTCCTCTATCAGGAAAGCTTCGTCGTCGCCGTTCCGTCCCATCATCCTTGGGTGAACCGCAACTACATCGGCCCGCAGGAGCTTCGCGATCAGACGATGCTTCTTCTCGGCGCCGGCCACTGCTTCCGCGACCAGATCATCGGCATCTGCCCCGACCTCGTGCGCGCCAACATCGGCGTTGCCGACGTCCAGCGCACCGTTGAAGGCTCCTCTCTGCAGACCATCTGCCACATGGTCGCCCAGGGCCTCGGCATTACCGTGCTACCAGCTTCGTGCGTTCCCTACCTTCGCACGAACATCAACAGCATCAAGACGATTCCCTTCAAGAGCCCGTCTCCGTCCCGCCGAGTCATCATGGTCTGGCGCAAGAGCTATACCCGCATGCCTGCGCTTGAAAAGCTCGCCCAGGCCGTCAAGAGCACCACGCTCAACGGCTGCTTCTATCTTGACGAGCCTCCCGTCGCCGACTGACACGCAATCAGGAAGCCATCATGACCAAAAACGCCTCTCGAACGGATGCCCAAGCGCGCTCGCCCGAGACCCCCGACAAGGCCCAGGGCTCCGAACGTCCGGCCGCCCCGCGAACGCTGCGCTCCATGCTCAGCTTCAGCGACCGCATCGACCTGCTCATCCGCGTCGTTCTCGCCGTCGCCGTCTCGATCGGCTGCTACTTCATCATCGAGCCGTTCCTCACCGCAATCATCATTGCCGCGATTCTTGCGGTCGTCACCTGGCCGATGTTCGCGAGAGCACGCTCCTCCATGGGCGGATCGACCACGGTTCCCGCAGCGATGATGGTCCTCCTACTCATCGTCGGCGTTCTCATTCCGACGAGCTTCCTCCTCATTGCACTCGCCCAACAGCTTCCGAAGGGCATCTCCGTCATTCGCCAATGGATTTCGAGCGGCTTCACCATCCCGCCCGCCATCGCCGACATTCCCGGCATCGGTCCCTGGCTCCACGAGCAGCTTCTCTTCGCCATCGATCCCGCATCGCTCTCGACTACGATGCAGAAGCTTCTTGAACCGCTCTCTGCCGCACTATTGAATGTTGCCTTCAACATCACCAACATTCTCATGCAGCTTGCGCTCGTCACATTCATCGTCTTTTTCTTCTATCGCGACGGCGCCTGGTTCGCCGACCGCACGCAGACGCTCATGAAGCGCGTCTCGGGCAACCTCTCGAGCGAGCTCACGAAGATTCTGGTCAATACGACCCGCTCGGTCGTCTTCGGTCTGGTGGGCATGGTCATGGGCTCCGTTTCCGCCATTCGGCAGAACGACATTCGCCGCATGATCGCCTTCTCCTCTGTGGCCCAGATCGGCTACGTATACATGGGTATTGGCATGGGCACCGACGCCGGTATGCTGGCGGCCATGTTCCATATTTTCTCCCATGCGGTGTGCAAGGCCATGCTGTTCCTTGCGGCTGGCGGTCTGGCGGATGCTTCCGGTAACAGCAAGAAGTTCCGCGACCTGCGCGGCGCGGGGTATCGCAGCCCCATCGCGGGCGTTGCCTTCACCATCGGCGCGCTCTCCATGGTGGGCTTCCCCTTCCTCGGCGGCTTTATCAGCAAGCTGAACTTCGGTAC
>CAKQKT010000132.1 GCA_934249275.1 uncultured Sutterella sp.
GAATGCGCTCGCTCGAAACACGGTGTCGAACGTCTTTCGCGTTCAGCAAGGCGCCGTCAACCTCGAGTGCCTGCGCTTCTCGCTGGCATCGCTTGTCGAGGCGCACGATCACGAGACTGCCCGAAACGCCTACATTAACTCATGGAAGCTGTTGTCCGAGTCGACGTTGGACCGCCACGACAAGACCAGGCACAAGATGGAGGAGCTCCTTGAAACCGTACGCGGCGTTTGGGAGCAGCGCCAGGACTACGAAATGCTTCTCTCTTCCATTCGGGAACACGACCTGATGATCTTCGAGGACCTGCTTAATGCGGCCGCCATTGCCAAGCCCGTTGAGGCGGATGACATGCCGAAGATCACCTTCCAGCCGATGCGTCATGAATACCTCGAATACGATGAGAGCGTTCATCAGAAGCAGCTCAAGGAATTCGAGGACGTTTACGACAAGGTCTGCACGAACAGCACCGTCACCGCCATCAAGCCCTTGTGCCACCGCATGGACCGCATCTTCGACGTGCTTTATCGCGAGATCGACGATCTTCACGCGATACGCGGCCCCTTTGAAGAGAAGATCGCTCTCATGAAGAAGCAGACGCTTGCGCTGCGCACGGAATATTCCGTTGCCGAGACCGACGAACTCCTCACTGAAATTCACCGGATCAACGACATCGCGAGCCCTGCCGTTCCGCTTGCAGTTCTTCTGGCCGGTATCAGCGTGATGCTCTTCGGCATCCTCTCCGTCTGGTTCTATGTCGTGATGAAGCCCATCATGCTCCTTTCCGAAGGCATGAACAGGTTCCTCGAGGACGGGACGATGCCGACGAATCCCAACTCACGAATTGTCGAGGTTGACCGAGGCATCAACTGGATCATGAAGTCGTGCGAGCAGTCGAAACAGAATCGTGACGAAAAGCACGTGATCGAAGCCATGTACTCCCGCCTCATGACGGAGAGTGCCAAGGATACGCTCACGGGCGTCTCGAACCGCAAGGCGCTTCGCGAATTCATTCATCTTAACCCTGTCGCCCGTGCTCAGACCGGCCTCATGATGATCGACATCGACTTCTTCAAGAAAATCAATGACACGCGCGGTCACCCCTTCGGCGACAAGATCCTTGAGGCGCTCGGACGCGTGCTGAAGGAAAATCTGTCTGAGCGTGACCACATCTTCCGCTACGGCGGCGAAGAATTCTGCGTTGTCATGACGGGCGCCACGACGGCCCGGCTCGAAATCGTGGCCGGCCGACTTCTCGACGTCGTGCGCAGGATCTCCCGCGAGGACGCCTCCATCTCGCCGGATTCTGCTGCCGATGATCCGCTGACGGTCTCCATCGGGCTCAGCACGGTTCTTCAGATTGACGGCGAGAAGAACTTTGACGAACTGATTCACGAGGCCGACATTGCGCTATACGCCGCCAAAAACGCCGGTCGAGACCGCTCAATGGTCTTCGACGAATCCATGATTGAGGTGCCGGAAACGAACAAGTCCGAACCTGACAAGGCGTCTTGACGTCGCCCGGGCCGGAAGGGTGCCAAGTGGATTCCGAATCATTCGGGTATTCCCTCTTTTTCATTCTTCCACAAGCCTCGGACAGCACGTCTCGCGTAAAATTAACAGTATCGAAACATTACGAGTTCAAGCGATTCAAGCCGATTCAGAACTTAGAAGCGTTTATGAAACGACGAAATATATTCTATGTGCTCGCCGCCGTGATCGTGGCCTCGAGCCTTGCATTTCAGCTCTCGTCCGCCATGAAATCCCGGCGTGCGGCGGGCGTGCCGAAGACGCTCACCGTCGCCATCACGGACAACTACTATCCGTTTTCATACATTACGGCGTCCGGCGAACGGGAAGGCTTCAACCTTGAGCTCGCCCGCGACATCTGCTCGCACATGAAGGCCGACTGCACCATTGTGCCCATGCGTCACGAGGATGTTCTGCAAGGCCTCAAGGACAAGACGGTCGACATCGCGATCGCAGGCTTGAGTTCAACGCCCGAACGCCTCAAGTACCTTGCCTTCTCTGAAGAATATTATCGGTCCATGTCGATCTTCATTACGAACGATCCTGCCTTGGAGCCCATTGAAAAGGCCGACAAGACGAAGCTTCGCATCGGCGTCATCCGCGACAGCCTGCAGCAGCGGCGCCTGCAAGAGGATTTTGGAACGACGGGCATCACCATCGTTCCCTTTGAGAAGCATCCCGAAATCTACAAGGCGATTGAAACGGGCGAGATCAATGTGATGCTCACCGAAGGGCTTCCCGCATACGCGCTCCTCAAGAGTCCCGAAGGTCAAAACCTCCATATTGCGGGCAACTATCCCGACAACGGCTCTTCGCTTTCCGAAGGCCGCATCGCCGTCAATCGCGACAACAAAAACCTGATGATCTACATCAACGAAGCGCTCATTCACCTGCAGGCCACCGGCCGCTATCAGGAGCTGACGCTCAAGTACTTCCCGGCCATCAACTATTGAGATTCCGAAGATGCTCCACGAAATGATCAAGTCTTCCGGCCGTGTTGGAAAGCCCGTCACGCTGAAGCGCTTTCTTTATCTGTCGATGATTCCGCTAGGGCTCCTCGTCATCAGCGCTGCAGGCCTCTCCTACATGCTCACAAACAACATTTCCGAGCATACGGACGCGCTCGCCCGCCACGCCGTCTCTAACGCCCTGATTGAGCAGCGCGGCGCGCTCAAGCTTGAAGGCCTTCGCTACTCACTCTATACGCTGGTTGAATCTCCGAACCGCCAGCGCGCACGCGAAAATTACATCAACGCCTGGAAGCTCATCTCCGAATCCGCAGTCGACCGTCATGACGAGACCCGCGAGAGCATGAATGCGCTCCTCGAGAGCATGCGTGAAGTCTGGCACACGCGCCAGAAGTATGACGATGCGCTCGACTTCATTCGCCAAAAGGCTCTGTCCAATTATTCCGACCTTCTCAAGGCGGCAGCGTATGCACCGAACGTTGAGAAATCAACCTTGCCCGAAATCGATCTGGCCGTCATTCGTACCGAATACCGAACCTTGCATCTGACCGCATACCTGCGTCAGTTTGAGGCATTGGAATCCATGTTCGATGCGATTTGCGTCAATCCTCGGACGGGATCGGCCGATCGACAGACGCTTTGCCTCCGAACCGGCAAAAACATGCGAGCGCTTGATGAAAAGATTGCCGAGCTCCCTGCGCTGCGCTCCGAATTCGACCAGAAGATTGCCGTCATGGTCAGCCAGGGCAAGTCTCTTCGCTCCGAATTCTCCATGATCCAGACAAGCGAGCTCGTAGGCGAAATCAAGCAGATCAACAAGATTACGGATCCGGCTTTGCCCATTTTCCTGTTGCTCACCGGCATCTTCATTGTTATCTCTGGGATTCTGATCCACGGGTATTTCTCGATCATTAAGCCGCTGATGGTCATCAACGACGACATGAAGCGGTTCCTGACGACCGGCGTCATGCCCAATACGCCGATGTCGCGCATTGTTGAAATCAACGACAGCATCGCTTGGTTCTCAGTCTTCTGCAAACTTCTCAATCAAAATCGCGAGGATCGGCAGCGCATTGAATCGAAGTACTCTGAACTCGTCACCGAAAGCACGATGGATCCGCTTACCGGGGTCGAAAACCGAAAGGCGCTGCGCTCTTACATCAGCGAGCACGGCAAGCCCGCATCGCGCACGCGCGCCCTCATGATCGACATCGACCATTTCAAGCAGATCAACGACACGCGCGGACACCTCTTCGGCGACAAGATTCTCGAGTAGCTCGGCCGTCAGCTCAAGGACGGCATTTCGGAAAACGACTGCATCTTCCGATTCGGCGGCGAGGAGTTCTGCGTCATCATGCCCGACACGTCCGAGGACAAGTCCCGCAAGGTCGCCGCACGCCTGCTGCGCATGGCACGGCAGATTTCGAGGCAGGATGCCACCGTTCATCCGACAAACGCGAAAAATCAGCCTTTGACGATTTCGATCGGCATGAGCTCGCTGACGAAGTCCGACGGAGAGACCTCCTTCAAGGAACTTATTCACGAAGCCGACACGGCTCTTTATGCCGCAAAGGAAACCGGTCGCGATCGATTCTGCACCTTCCACGAAAAGATGTCCGAACGTCCAGATGGAGAGACTGCTAATAGGAATGAGTGACCTTGACTT
>CAKQKT010000133.1 GCA_934249275.1 uncultured Sutterella sp.
GTCCAGGAAACCGTTGCGAAGCTCCTCGAACATGCGTTCGTCCTGTTGGAAAAAACGAAGGTGCAATTCGGGGAATCGCTGGTGAATCTCGGCGAACTGACGGGCGAACATGGATATGACGGCGGTGTCGTAGACGCCGATCTTGAGCGTTCTGGCTTCCTGCTGATCAACGGCATACCGGCGGCTTTTTTCAAGCGTGGAGCATATGTCGGCGACGATCGACTGGAGACGGCGGGCTCTCGCAGACGGCTCCATTTTGAAGCCGTGGCGTTCAAAAAGCGGATCGTTCCAGTAGTCACGGAGCTTTGCAAGCGTGCGCTGGGCCGTCGGCTGGCTGACGCCGATGGCGTCGGCGCTCGCCTTCAGGCTTCCCGTTTTGTAGAGGGAGAGAAAAAATTGAAGCGACTGAAGGTCTATTTGATCAGTTTCTTTCATTTCTCGATTCGATTTTTGATAGTGGAAAGCGGGATTCTAGCAATGGGCGATGGGAAGGGGAATACCTAAACTTCCCCCCTGTTCATTCTAATGTTCTCCTCGGACTGGAACTCCTATCATGCAATTCTCTATGAAAAAAATCGTACTGGCTACTGCCGCCTGCCTCTGCGGTTCGGCGATGGCCATGACCCCGGGCACCTACACCGGCGAAGCTGCCGGCCGCAACGGCGAAGTCAAGGTTGAAGTCTCGGTCGACGCTTCCAAGATTCTCTCCGTCAAGGTTGTCGAAACCAAGGAAACGGAAGGCATCGGCACGCTGGCTGAAAACGAACTGCCTGCTCAGATGGTGGCTCAGAACACTGCTGCCGTTGATTCCGTTTCCGGCGCCACGCTGACGTCGAAGGCCGTCATCAACGCTGTCAAGGCCGCCCTTAAGAAGGCCGGTGCCGGCGATTCTCTCCTTCAGCCGGCCGGCAATGCAGTCAAGTCTCCTGTTGCCATGGACCTCCCGCATGAGGCAGACGTCATCGTCGTCGGTGCCGGTGGTGCCGGTCTTGTGGCTGCCGTGACCGCTGTCGACCTCGGCGCCAAGGTCATCGTGCTTGAAAAGATGGCTATGCTCGGCGGCAACACCGCTCGTTCCGAAGGCAATATGGGTGCCGTCGATCCGGAACCGGAAAAGCTCGTCAACATGACGCCGGCTCTCGACAAGATCGTGATGCGCGCTCTCGACGTCAAGATTACCGATCCCGAAATCAAGGCTCTTCAGGACACGGTTCGCGAACAGTACAAGAGCTACAAGGAAAGCAAGAAGCCGTACATTTTCGATACGCCTGAACTCTATGCTCTTCAGACCCTCATCGGCGGCAACCTGAAGGCCGATCCGAAGCTTGTCATCAAGATGGCCAAGGAAAGCGCCAAGGCCATGCAGTGGCTTGATGACAAGTCTCCGATGACCTGGGATCACAAGAACCGCAAAGCTCTCGTGATGGGCATCGGCGCTCTCTATCCGCGCGCTCACTATCCGAAGGCTGCCGACGGCGGCTACATTGCCACGTATGACGCCTACATCGGCCCGCTCGCCGAACATGTCAAGGAAGCCGGCTCCCACATCATCACTCAGATGAAGGTGGTCGACCTTCTTGAAAAGAAGGGTCGAGTGGTTGGTGTGATCGCTGTTGACAAGAACGGCCAGACGCAGATCTTCCGCGCCTCCAAGGGCGTCGTGCTTGCTACGGGCGGTTATGGCGCCAACAAGGCTCTTGTTGAGAAGTACAACAAGGTTTCCGTTCAGCAGACTTCCAATGCTCCCGGCACGACCGGCGAAGTGATGGAGGCCGCCATTGATCACGGCGCCGCCACCGAAGGCATGACGTGGCTTCAGATTCATCCGCATGGAAATCCCAAGACGGGCGAACTGATGAGCAACGTGACCGGCAACACGCAGGACACGCCGTACGTCAACAAGCTCGGCCAGCGCTTTGCTGACGAAACGGGCCGTCGCGACGACATTTCCTACGGCATTCTCAAGCAGCCGGGCAAGATCGCCTTCTCGATCTACGACCAGCGCCAGCTTGACATGAAGAAGGTTCGTTCGGAACCCGTTGAACGTGCCATCGAACACGGCTACGAATTCCGCGCCAACACGCTTGAAGAGCTTGCCAAGATCGCCGGCATCGATCCGGAAGGTCTGAAGAAGGGCATCGCCGACTACAACGCCGCTGTTCGCGCAAAGGATTCCTCGAAGCTTTCCGTGCCGAAGTCCGTGATCGGTCTGACGGTTGAACAGGCTCCGTTCTATGCGGTTCCCATCACTCCGACCATCCACAACACCATGGGCGGTCTGAAGATCAACACGCATACGCAGGTGCTTGATGAAAACGGCAAGCCGATTCCCGGCCTCTTCGCTGCCGGTGAAGTGACGGGCGGCGTCCACGGCGCCAACCGCCTCGGCACCAATGCTTTGACCGACCTGCTGGTCTTCGGCCACAACGCCGGTACTGAAGTCGCCAAGTAAGCCGGACAGGTTTACGCCAAGACTTGAATCGGGGGAGCGCTGTGCGTACGCTTCCCCGTTCTATTGGTATGCTCGGCGTTGCCGAGTTTCTAATCGGCCAAGTCAGTCGATTTGACGCCAACAAGCAATCTTCCGATCCGGTTCTGAAAAAACAGCCGCAACGCGGAGGATCTTCTGTTGATTAGGCGTTGGTCCGTACTGACGGTCAATCATTTGCTGGGCGGCTATGTCCAGCAGGGACTGCGGGTCCTCGCCCTTGCGGGCATATTTGTACTCCAACATCCATCGATAGCAGCCGGCATTGACTTCCAAGCCGCTGCGTCCCAGAGCTGAATGAACTTCGATTTCCGGGCGAAGGGACAGCGAGTGCATCAGCAACTGGAAACAAGTGCGGCATGTTTCCTCATCTTTGATGATGAAGTGGTGATCATCAAATGCGTTGATGACTTTGTTGAAAAACGCAATGACTACATCGACGTTTCCCCTTTTCATGGCCTCGAGCACATCGCACGCG
The DNA here is from genome assembly GCA_934249275.1 of uncultured Sutterella sp. GTDB lineage: Bacteria > Pseudomonadota > Gammaproteobacteria > Burkholderiales > Burkholderiaceae_F > Sutterella. The sequence goes on from CAKQKT010000133.1 coordinate 2,967, forward strand.
TCAAAATTCTCATTGCGTGTGAGAAGGGAGGCAGAGAGCTGAGCCATGGACGCTTTGATTTCGCGATTGGGATAGCCCAACAAGAATCGGCCGGCCGAGTCCAATCCTTTGACCGTAAGGTAGCCGGCTTGGAACAGAACTGCATAAAGTTGTAGCTCGGTGAGTTTGTCTGCCAGTTCCAGGTCATTTTCAGTGGCTGTGGTCAGAGCATCAAGCCTGATGAGAAAGTCGGAGTAGAGTTTCGCCAGACGTTTGGCGATGACCGTGGGACGTCCTGCGGATGCGTACCAGTAATTCCGAAAGCCCAGGGCTGGTTCATCTAGAAATCGAAGGACGGACCAAGGGCAGAAAACACGTGTCGATGCGAGGCAGTCAAAGCTGTATCCGTCGTAAAAAAGCTTCAGTCTGTCAATAAGGTCGTCCAAGGACGTATGGGCTGCTTCAGAAGCCAACTGCAGGGACGGCTTGAAGTTGGCTAACAGTTCTTCTTCGGTAAAGCCGAGCAGACTACCGTATGCCGGCAACATTGAGCAATCCTTGAAATCGCTGAAGCTGGAGTAGGGACTGGTGTCACGGTATTTGGTAATGCCGGTGATGAACAGGAGCCGCAAGCACCTGTCCCTGAGTTTCAACATCCGAAAGAAATCATCCATTTCCTTTCGAATGCAATCAAAGAGAGAGGAATCGTCAGAGCATTCGGTGATTGGAGAATCGTACTCGTCAATGAGAATGACGAGAGACCGTTCCCGAAGATCGCGAAGCAGGTTGGAGATGTTCCGGGCAGTGGACTGATTGTCGCTGCCGATTAGGCTGTTGTCGGATAGCTGGGAAAGTTCGGATGCGATGTAAGTCCAAAACAGATCGGAAAATTCCTCATGAGACTCAAAGGAGCAAACCTGAGAGAAATCGAGGCGAACAACTGAGTACGTTCTTTCCTTCCAAAGCCTTTCGATGGCAAGCCCCTTGAAGTCTCTCAGCCCATGTTTGAAGAGTGATTCCAGGGTGGAGATGAGCAGGGACTTGCCGAAGCGCCGCGGTCGAGCAAAGAAGATCGGCTCTTCCGACTTTTTGGGGTAACCAGGCGCATTGGTCGATGTCAGAACTGGCTCTTGAGAAGGAAACGGTGCA
>CAKQKT010000134.1 GCA_934249275.1 uncultured Sutterella sp.
GTCCTCGCCCTTCTCGAGCCATGCATCCCAATGCTTGTCCATGCGGGAGAGCAGTTCGGCCGTGGCCATCACAGCGTCGTGGCGGTACTGCTTGTCGACGGCGCCCGAGTGAGCGGTCTCGCCGAGGCAGCGGACCATCTTGTGGCGGACGTTGCCGCGGATGCCCGTGACGACGCCGACGCGATGCGTTTCGCTGCTGTCGAGCGTCGGCCCCTGCTCGATGTGAAGTTCGAGGAAGGCGGCGATCTTGGAGAGATCGATCAGGGGCTTGCCGGCCGTAATGGCGGAGACATCATAGCCGCAGGCGGCCATGCATTCGCCGAGCGTCGTCTTGCCCGAGCGGTGCTTGAGCGCCGTGTCGGCGGTGGTGAGCTGCCCCGTGAAGGCGAGCGAGCCGACATAGGCCTTGCCGAAGAAGCTGGATTCCTCGCATCGGATGATCGCCACCACGTAGTCGCGGGCCGGCGTAAAGCCGGTGCGGCGCATCCACCACGCTACGGTCAGAGCGGATACGATGCCGGCGAGGCCGTCATAGTTGCCGCCTTCGGGCACGCTGTCGGCATGGCTGCCGGAAACGATCGCGGGGAGCGCGCGATCGCGCCCGGGCAGGCGCATCCAGACGTTGCCTGCGGCGTCCTCCGTGATCTCCATGCCGAGCTTTTCGCCGATGGAGCGCAGGTAGCTTACGACGGCGGTTTCTGTGTCGCCGTAGCCCTGTCGGGTTACGCCCTGAGCGGTCTTGCTCATCGAGCGAATGGTTTCGAAGACTTCGGTGGCGAAGTCGGTGCCGAGTGCGAGGAATTCAGTGGTCATTTGAATGTCTCTTGCTGTTGAAGGGTTAAAGTCCTCATGCGGTCAGAGGCGGCGGCACGGACAGCTAGGAATTCAGAAAACCGCCGCCCCTGAGGACTTTTGTAGATCGGCGTCAGCCGAGGAAGAATATGCCGGCCGTCATCACGACGAGCACGACAATGCAGGGCAGTGCCGTGCGCTTGCCGATTTCCATCGGGTTGACGCCTGCAATGCCCGCAAGACTGACTGCATGTGCCGAAACGGGAGGTCGGTCTCCCGTTCCGGCAATTACAGTTGTGGTTGATGACAGTTTAGAAAAACCAATGTGTTGCAAAATGATGCTAACGACATTTTTCATCGTGCGAAATTTGTCACGATGGTGCGAAAATACGATCTCTCGATGCATGCTGCACACAGGAAAAACAAGGGTTTTAGCGTGCGGTATCAGCACGATTAACGTAGACGGAAACTCACGCTATGGACAAGTTTCGGCTGATGATGAATCTGAACGAATGGGAGCTGGTGCTCGACGTGATGCAGGGCAAGTCGATGGCCCGCACGGCGAACGAGCACGGCATGGACCGCTCGCAGCTTTCGCGCCGAATAGCCGCGCTTGAAAACGCGCTAGGCCTGAAGTTCTTCGAGCGAAACGGTCCCGTTCTGCAGCCGACGCAGAGAGGCCTGGAGATTTGCGGCCGCATCAGGCCGATCGTGGATGCGATGAGAAAGGAGCTCGGAACGCTCGAGACGTCCCTCTCCTCGGACGAAGGCGTCATTCGCCTCGGCGCCCATCCGGGCTTCATGCAGAGCCAGGTTGCGCCGATGCTCGGCGAATTCCAGAAGCACTATCCCGGCATCAGCTTTGACGTGATTTCGAACGATGATCCGCAGATGTACATGCGCGGCCAGACCGACCTGATGCTCTACTACGGTCCGGTGAACCAGCCGTCGCTCGACGAGCACTTCGTGACGCGATCCGCCTTTGTGGCTTGCGCCTCGCCCGAGTATCTTTCCCGAGCAGACCATCCCGCGAAGACGCCGGGCGACCTCATTCACCATGCGGGCATTCTCTACACGGGCCGCGTGCGCGTGCACTCGAACTGCCTCGTGCTCGGGAGCAGCCAGGCGCCGATTCACTTCCGCACCACGACGAAGTTCAACAACATTCTGGCCGCCAAGGAAATGGCCATTGCGGGCGGCGGGATTCTGCTCGACATTCCGCTCTACCACTGCTACAGCGAAATCATCGAAGGCAAGCTCGTCCCGGTGCTCGACGGTTGGCACGTGCCCAACATCGACAACTACATTGCCAGCACGCGCGAAGCCGCACGACTGCGCCGTGTCAAGATCTTCATCGACTGGTACATCCGTCGCCGCCGCGACATCGAAGGCACGCAGCAGCGCTACGTGCAGCAGAACTTCGGGCTCGTGCTCTAAGCAGAACCTGTCTCAGGCTGTCCGGTACAGATCGGCCGGCGTGAACAATTGTCGTCCGGGCTTCCTTGCCGCACCTTCGAATCCCGCACGAGCAAAGAATCTGAAGCGCTCGACCGGAAGCCCCGAAGCCTTCGCCTTCTCCATTGCCCGCAGGATTTCGGCTTCGGTCATCGGACGGTCGCCGAAGCTGCATTCGCACGAAACGAAGCCGTCGTCATCCTCCGTCACGACGGCAGGGCCGGCGCTTCCATCCGGCAATGAATACGAACCTATCCTGAAGAACGCCGGCTCGATTCCGCCCGACAGATTCTCTCGGATCAGGAACTGACGGACGATTTCCTCAAAGGCCTTCGGAACGATGTCCGTCTCGAATTCTTCAGCCATGCAGGCATCGAAAACCTGTTCGGCCGGAAGGTACATCAGCCGTGACCGATGCCTGAAGACGAAACGGTAGTAGAACTCGATCAGATTGTCGCCGAACCTGTAGACGGTCTTCTTTTTGTTCTTCTCGTCGTTGATCGGGCTTTCCTTTCTTACGAGCTCCATCCCGACGAGCCTGTTCAGGATGTCCGCCAGTGCGGGCGAACTTGAAAAAGCCGACTGCTCCAGGATTTCCGAGAATTTCCCGGCACCGTTCGCCATGGCCTCAAAAACACGTTCGGCATTGGAAGTCTTCGATATTTCCGTCCGCAGCAGAAACAGGACCTCATCCGCGAAGACGGCATCCCGGCCCGCAATCAGCCTGATGATGTTCTCGCGAACGGAAAGCGTTTCATCGATCCTGGCGTTGTAAAAGGGAATGCCGCCGAACACAGCGTAGAGCCGGACCTTGTCCCCGTCCGAAAACGTCGGATAAAAGCGCGCCGAATCGAAATAGTCCATCGGCTCGAGCCGAAGCTGAAGCCCTGCCCGCCCGTAAAGCGGACGCCGGTTTCGGCGAGCGCCATCAGATCGCAGGCATTGCTCTGAAGCGAAGTCACCCGGCACTGCAGGAACACAAAAGGAAGTTCTCCATCGCAGAGAGACGCTCGAAGAAGCTCGCTTTTGCCCACGCGGCGCCGTCCGTACAGAACGGCAAGCTTCTCGCGATCGGATTCATAAAAACGCTTCAGACGCTGCAGTTCCTTCTCTCGTCCGACAAACGGCATCTTCACCCGCTCCTTCCGGCAACATGAGCTTGTTTTACTCGGCTTAAGATAACTCGGATAAATCCGAGCAACGTCGAATATAGCACGCTAATGGAGCATGCAAACAACAATCCGCCCGGCTGCCGAAGCAGTCGGGCGGATTGACTCACAGGACGCAGGATGATTGACGAGAGGATCAGATGCCCTGAGCCATCAATTCAAGCACCTTCTGGCCCAGGCGGATGCGCGGCGTGACGGTGGTGAGGTCCACGAATTCCTTTTCCGGATTGTGCAGATTGCCGCTGCACACGCCCATGGCGTCAACCACGCCGAGGCCGGCGCCGGAAAGCGCATTGCCGTCGGAGGCGCCGCCCACAGAGAGCCACACCGGCTTCTTGTGGCCGAGCTTTTCGGCAGCCTGCTCCACGAACTGCGCAAGCTTTTCGGATGCCTTGTTGTATTCCATTGCATAACCCGTGGACGGATAGCTGACGGTGGTCTTGACATCCTTGCCGAAGCCCTGTGCGGCGAGCTTTTCGACTCGGGCCATGACTGTCTTGATGTCCTCGTTTCTGACCGTGCGAAGGTCGAACGTCACGTCGGCGTGCGCGGCAACGGTATTGGGCACCGTGCCTCCGTTGACGACACCTGTGTTGATCGTCACGCCGGGAAGATCCTTCACGGTCTCGTTGATCAGAGGAATGGCACGAGCCATCGCGTCGATGGCGTTGCG
>CAKQKT010000135.1 GCA_934249275.1 uncultured Sutterella sp.
CGGCTTCAGAGACGACAACTACTTTTTCCTAAAAGTCAAGGCTGCGTTCCCCGGACTTCCGTGATGAACCTAAAAAAGGGACACGTTCTTCAACATGCCCCGCGCTATGTGGTGAGTGGTCTCAAACCGTCGGCTTCTCGATCCAGGCTTGCGGCAGCTTGCAACATGTGCTACCCAAATGGACTCCCAACAGCGACCCGTGATTCTGAAGTTCCGGTCTGATACGCAAGGAACCACATCAACCACAACGTCTTTCAATATACCAGACGAATCCTTTGGACTCAAGCGAAGTTGCATTTGGTTGCAATTTTTGCTTGCGCTTCAAGGACTTGCGGCTTCGTTTGACTGAAGCTGTGCCTCGTCTGACGCGAACCGGCCCATGCACACGCATGTTCCGGACTGCCTTGATGAAACCCGGCTTTAATCCGTCCTCGGGCCGCTTGGCCTCAAGCTCGAACAGCCTTTCCGGCGTTTCGAATGGACTCCCAACAGCGACTCTTGACTTCCGCGTCCTCCGGTTCGGAAGACCGCGTTCATCTCAGCGACACGAATGGTACAGGAATTTCGATCGACGTGCGGGTCAAACCTACAATTTTTTGCAAAGCAACGGAAAATTCATTTTTTCGTCGCTTTATGACGTCCTTATGACGGCGCATTCGTCCTCTGTTGGAGGATGAAAAAGAGACCGGCAGTCTGTCGGCTGCCGGTCTCGTCGAGTTTCAGGCGTTCGGCCCGGACTCATCCGGACCGAACCGATCCCTTTAGCGCGTGGCGTAGATCGGGATCACCTTGCGGCCCTTGCCGCCGTTCTTCTTCGCGAAGGAGCGCATCCAGAAGAGCATGAAGGCGAGGATGGCAGCGGAGATCGCGATGGCGACGATCGAGTAGGTCGGGTTTTCGGCGAAGGTGCCGAGACGGTAGACGATCGTGGCGGAGGTGTAGCCCAGAGCCGTGGTCCAGCCGCACAGGAAGAGCGTCCAGGCCGTGCCGGCTTCGCGCCAGACGGTTGCGACGGCGGCGCCGCAGGGCATGTAGAGCAGAACCATCAGCAGGTAGCAGAAGGCTGCGAAGCCGCCTCCGAAGAGCTGCTGCATCATGTCGATCGTGTCGACGGCGACTTCCTGTTCCTCTGCGGCGGCAGCCGTGTCGGAGAGGTCGTCGACGTGGATGCCGGCCGGGTCAAGGAGAGCGCCGCCGAGATCGGCGAGGTTCGTCTTGACGCTGTCGACGGCTTCGGCGAGCGTGGCGGTGAAGGACCAGCCTTCTTCTTCCTCGGCAGCCTCTTCGACGCCGTTTTCGGCGTTCTTGGCGCGGGCCATGCTGTCATAGAGGGAGTTCATCGTGCCGACCACGGCTTCCTTGGCGAGAACGCCGGTGAAGATGCCGACGGCGGCGGGCCAGTTTTCTTCGGAGACGCCCATCGGCTGGAGAACCGGGACGATCGTGCGGCCGATGGCGGAAAGGACGGATTCGTTGGAGTCCTCATGGCCCCACGTGCCGTCGGTGCCCATCGAGTTGAGGATGGAGAGGCAGGCGACGATCACGACGATCACGCGGCCGGCGCGGAGCACGAAGCCCTTCAGGCGGTCCCACGTGCGGAGCATCACGCCCTTGACGGTCGGGATGTGGTACGGCGGGATTTCCATCACGAAGGCGGAGGCGGCGCCCGGAAGGGCGATGCGCTTCAAAAGAAGGCCCGTGACGACGGCGGCGAGAATGCCGATGAGGTAGAGCGCGAACACGAGGTTCTGGCCGTTCGTCGGGAAGAAGGCCGTCGCGAAGAGGACGTAGACCGGGAGACGGGCGCCGCAGCTCATGAACGGCGCCATCATGATCGTGATGATGCGGTCGGAGGCGCGGTCCATCGTGCGGGTGGCCATGATGGCGGGCACGTTGCAGCCGAAGCCGACGAGAAGCGGCACGAAGGCCTTGCCCGGGAGCCCCAGCGCGCGCATCAGGCGGTCCATGACGAACGCGGCGCGGGCCATGTAGCCGGAGTCCTCAAGAATGGCGAGGAAGAAGAAGAGGAAGAAGACGACCGGAATGAAGGTCGAGACCGTCTGGATGCCGCCGCCGATGCCGTTGGCGAGCATGACGCGCAGCCAGTCGGGTGCGCCGAGTGATTCGAGCAGGCCGCCGAAGCCGTCGACCAGAACGCCGCCCACGAGAATGTCGAAGAAGTCGATGAAGGCTGCGCCGAGATTCTGCGTGAAGAGGAACATCAGGTACATCACGAAGAGGAAGATCGGCAGGCCCAGCCAGCGGTTGAGCACGATGCGGTCGATTCTGTCCGTGAGCGTGTCGCCGGGCTTGCCCTTGCGGACCACGGCCTTGGCGGCGATGCCGCCGACGAAGTCGTAGCGGGTGCCGGCAATGGCGATGTCGAGATCGTCGTCGAATTCGGCGTTGACCGGGTCGACGACGGCCTTGGCGCGGGCGTACATGCCGTCGGGGAGCTTTTCTTCAATGCCCGGGGCGGATTCCATCACCTGAAGGGCGAACCAGCGCGGACGCGCGACGCCGCCCGCCTTGAGCTCGGCTTCGACCTTGTCGAGGCAGGCCGTGATGCGTTCGTCGAACTTGATCTGCATTGGCGGAACGACCGGGTCGGCGAGGAATTCGCTGATGCGGTCCTTGAGCTCGTCGACGCCCGAAGAGCGGGAGGCGACGATGCCGACGACGGGGCAGCCGAGCGCCTTTTCAAGCTCGTTGAGGCGGATTTCGATCTTGTGCTGCTTGGCGACATCGAGCATGTTGACGACGACGAGCATCGGCACGCGCATTTCGATGAGCTGTGCCGTGAGATAGAGATTGCGCTCGAGGTTGGAGGCGTCGATGATGTTGATGACGCATTCCGTTTCGCCCGTCAGGATGTAGTCGCGGGCGACGCGCTCGTCTTCGCCCGCGGCGGAGGACGGCGTGATGGAGTAGATGCCGGGAAGGTCGGTGATTTCGACTTCCTCATTGCGCCAGGTGTAGCGGCCCGTCTTCTTTTCGACGGTGACGCCGGGCCAGTTGCCCACGTCCTGCTTGGCGCCCGTCAGTGCGTTGAAGAGCGTCGTCTTGCCGCAGTTCGGATTGCCGACAATGCAGATTGCTTTTTTCGTCATGATTGGAAAGTGAATGTTGAAAAAATTGTTCCTGTCGTCGTGAATCAGTCCACGGTGACTTCCATGATGGCGGCTTCGTCGCGGCGAACGCTGATCATGCTGCCGCGCACGCGGATTTCAACCGGATCGCCCAGAGGAGCGATGCGGACGACTTCGAATTCGGCACCCGGCGTGGCGCCGAGCATCAGCAGCCGGCGGCGGTATTCGGGGTGTTCCTTCTTGAGGGCGACGATCCTGCCGCGGGCGCCCGGGGCGAGTTCCTTGAGAAGCATGAGGAAAGATCCTTCTATTTCAGATTTCAGTAAACGTAGATTTTCTTGGCAGTGTCGAAGTTGACGCCGATGCGGCCGTCTCCGACTGCGATGAGAATGCTTTGGCCGGCTTCGCCCTGAAGACGGCGGATTTCGGCGCCGGGACGAAGACCGAGTTCGGACAGGCGCGCTTCTTCGGCAGGGGCGAGCTTGACGCGGGCCACGGAGGCACTGGAGCCGGTCTCAAGATCCGTGAGACGACGGATCGATTTCGTGGAAGAGCAGTTCATCATTTTTTGAACGTCCGAGGTTGAGTGAGGGTGGTTCCGCCCATGCGGACGGAAGAGTGTCGTGACTATAACTGAGAACCATTCGCATTACAAATATTAAGAAACCTGCGTGATATTCCGTTAATGCCCTGCGGCACAGGGTGAAAAGCCAATGGTAATGAGAATTGTTATCTATAAGCATTGTCTATGATGATTGATTAAAATCAAATGAGAAGCAATCTCATTCGCTATTGGAGTGCGGAAGGCAATAGAGGCAGTCTTCCGAAAAGCGGGAGAGGAGAGCGGCTTGGCGCCTTCGGGACCGGCGAGGCTCTAAAATGGGTTCATCACGGAAGTCCGGGGAACGCAGCCTTGACTTTTAGGAAAAAGTAGTTGTCGTCTCTGAAGCCGTAAGC
>CAKQKT010000136.1 GCA_934249275.1 uncultured Sutterella sp.
GCCGGGAACTCTCCGAAATTCTTGCCAAGCTCGACACCTCCGTCACAGAAGCGGCCCAAGCCTCGATCAGCGCCAAAGCCCCTTTTGACGTTCTAGTGGTCGGCAGCGGCCCGGCGGGCAGTACGGCAGCTATCTATGCCGCCCGCAAGGGATTGCGCACGGGTATCGTTGCCGACCGTCCGGGTGGACAGGTGAACGAAACTGCCGACATTGAGAACTTCACATCCATCCTCAAAACGGACGGCACGACGCTCGCCGGAAACTTTACGGCGCATCTGAAGGCCTATGACATCGACATCATTACGCCACATGCCGTTGCCAAGCTTGCCCGCGAAGGCGACTTGTGGAAGCTTGTGCTGGAAAACGGTGCAGAACTCCGCTCAAGGACAGTCATCGCCGCATCGGGTGCCCGCTGGAAGCAGCTGGAAGTCCCAGGCGAAGAAGACTTCAAGGGCCGCGGAGTTGCCTATTGCCCGCACTGTGACGGCCCCCTTTTCAAGGGCAAGCGGGTTGCTGTTGTCGGCGGCGGCAACTCCGGCGTCGAAGCCGCCATCGACCTCGCCGGCATCGCCTCCTCCGTCGTGCTTCTGCAGCGGGGCTCGGAACTTACAGCCGACAAGGTGCTTCAGGAAAAGCTCCTCTCGCTCCCGAACGTCACCGTCAAGTTCCGCGCCTGCACCTCAAAGCTCACGGGCAACGAAAAACTGGAAAAGCTCCACTACATCAATCGCGAAACAGGTGAAACCGAATCCCTTGACGTTGACGGATGCTTCGTTCAGATCGGTCTCAAGCCCAACACCGAATGGCTTGACGGTGTTGCAGAACTCAATGCCTACGGTGAGATCGCGGTCTCAGACCGCTGCACGACCTCGGCCCCCGGACTCTTTGCCGCAGGAGACTGCACTTCCGTCCCCTACAAGCAAATCGTCATCGCTCTTGGCGAAGGCGCCAAAGCCTCTCTGAGCGCTTTTGACTACCTGATTCGACAGAGCGCCTGACGATCCGGAGCGTCTTCTCTTTGAGAGGGGATGTTGCAAAGATCAGGAAAACCTGACTTTTGCAACACCCCCTTTTTATTTGCCAGTACGCCATTCCATTCCCGTCAGGGAATTGAATTGGCGGTCACGCCCTTACGCCTTCGCCGCCTGCATCATGCGGAGATTCGGCGCTTCGAGCGATTCCGCCGGTGCGGATTCCTCGTTCTCGACTGCCGGCGTCTCTTCGCAGACGGATTCGTCTTCAATCTTGGAACGAACCTTGAACATGGTGGAGGATGCATCGCGCAGATACGTGTGGAATCCGGCTTCGAGAACGTCGTCGCACGTCCCGAAGAATTGGGCTGCGGCAGCGATCACGGGCTGAATGTCCCAGGAGAAGAACTGAAGGTACTCATAGCGGGTGCCTTCGGCAAAGCCCACGAAGTCGATGCAGTCCGGACAGGTCATGAGGAGATGCGCCTGCAGGGCTTCGCGCGCAGCCTTTCGGCGAGCCTCCTTCGTAGCGCCGTCGGAAGACTCTTCGTTCACCTCGAAGAAGATGAAGCCCGCGGTGGCGCCCACGGACGCGAGCGCGTCCATGCCGACGGTCTTCTTCTGGCTGTAGAGGTAGCCGAGCGGCGGACAAAGGGTCACGCCCTTTCGCACGTCAGCAAGGAGCGGCGCATCGGGACTGCGGTCCGGACGCATGCGGTATTCGTGGGACATGAGCGCGTAGTTCTCAAGCGTCTCGCCGACCGATTCCGGCGCATTCTCGCGCAGGAAGTCCGCGAATTCGAGAAGCGTGAGGCCCGTTCCTTCGGGTGCGGCGCGGCAGAGCGAAATGGAGTCCGCCCAGCGCAGGCGCGCGGCCTCGCCGACGGCGCGGTCGATAAGGGTTCGCACGGCGTGGAAGCATTCGAAGAAGGCGGGCTCGTCGAAGGACGCGGAGTTTTCGACATAAACCATGAGCTTCCACATCCCTTCGGCGTGCTGCGGCCAAATGCGGATGTCGGAAGCCGGAATCATGAAGCCGCCCGCCGAGAACGTCATTTCGGCCACGTTCGGACGCTGCATGCGGCCCGGATTAACATCCCAGTGTTCCTTGAGGGATTCGGGCATGTGACGAATGAATTCCAGGATCGGGAAGCATTCGAGGCGCCAGCCGTGGGGCGAAATCTCGATCATGATGCGGCCGCGGCGAGCGTAGACGTCGATCTTCCACCAGGGGCCGGCAACGGGCGCCATGAGGACCTCAAGACGTGAACGAACGGCTTCGGGGCCCGCGATCTCTGAGAAGAGCTGCTCAAGCTTCTCGGCTTCGGCCTCAATGGCGGCCCAGACTTCCTTTACACGGACTCTGAAGGGCTTCTCGAAGACCGGAACGGAAAGGCCGCGGCGGCAGGCTTCCGTGAGGAGCCGCACGGCGCGGTCGTCGGGATGCATGTTCGCGCAGATCTCAAAGGCGGCCAGGGCCTCGGGCTTCTTGTCGAGCATGAGGTTGAGGAAGGCGTGGCAGAAGTGCCACGCGTAGTGCTTCGTGCCCCATGCGGCGGAATCGCGAATGAAGGACAGAGCCTGCTCGTAGTCCTCCTTCTTGGAATCGGGATTGTTGGCGATGGCGCGGGCATATTCGAAGCCGTAGAGCGTCGTGAACTTTTCGTACGGGATCTGCCTGATGCGCTCGATGATCCCGGCGCAGTCGCACCGAAGATCAAGCGCGCGAAGATGCTTCATGATCGCGAGCTCCTCGGCCGTGCATTCGGGCATGGGCTCGAGGCGCGGGCAGCAAACCGGCACTTCAAATGAATAGTCGATCGCGGCCGCGAGCTTTTCACCAGCGGCCTGCTCTGCCGGGGACGGCTTTTCAAGCTCGACGCGAAGGCTGCGGTCGAGCCTCACGTGAACGGCGGCCAGACGATGCGCGGGCGTGCCCGAATTCTGAAGGACGCCCTCGACCGACTGGGCGATGCGGGCAAGCCACGACGGGTTCATTTTGGAGAGGCCCGCCTCGTTCATTTCAAAGACGAGCGGCACGTCCCGGCCGGCGGTCTTTGCGGTCATCGTGAGAAAGCCCGGCGTCTCCTCGAAGGGCTCGAGTGCGGAAACGTCAAGCGCAATGCAGGCGTCGGCATAGCCGTCGGGATCGGTCTCGACGCAGGAAAGGCGCAGGATGCGCTCGTCGGAACCGGGCGCCGTGCGGTCGATGTCTGCAGACTGCCCCTTCCAAAGCGGACGGGACGCGAGAATGTCCTGAAGGCTCGAACCCTCTGCGACCTCCTTGAGGGCATGCTTCAGAACGGCATCGTCGGGATAAAGCGCGAGGCCGCGGCGAAGGACGTCAAGGCCCTCCTCGACATTCCCGAAGCGTGCGCGCAGCACGCCGAGAAGGAAATGAAGCTGAGCGCTGGGATTCGGCGTGCAGAGGCCCGCGACGGCGCAGCCGAGCGCTTCGGATGCATTCCCGCAAAGAAGCGCGGCCGCACAGGCGAGCTCGCACCAGCGGCCCGCTTCCGGACCGGCCTTCGCCTCCTCGCGAATGATGTCAAGGTGCATGCGGGCGCGAAGGAATGCGCCGTAGTAGTTGGATCCGAGAAGCGCCTCGGCGAGCCTCATCGACACGTCGACGTCGGCCCAGGCCTCGGTTTCCGTAAAGCGGCCGTCTTCAATGCCCTTTCGAACGAGCTCGTCCACAAGATCCGCAATTCGCTCGGGATCCGCACCCGCGTAACGCAGGGCATCAATGCCGGCAAGCTCCGTAGTGGTCAGGACCATCCCATGCCTCCTTCGTATTCTTGAAATTGTTTGCTGTGGATGGATATCTTACCCAAGGTTGGAAGAAAAGACGCGCCTCTTGTCACCGACCGCCTTCCTTTGAGATAAACTACGGCTTGAATTAGATCTTTCATTTCCCGTTCGGGGTCGTATATCTCATTTATCAACAAATAAAAAGGCTCTTCCGACTTTTTGGGGTAACCAGGCGCATTGGTCGATGTCAGAACTGGCTCTTGAGAAGGAAACGGT
>CAKQKT010000137.1 GCA_934249275.1 uncultured Sutterella sp.
GAATTCGGCCGTTTCGCCGGCCGGCACGAAGCGGCAGGCCGGGTGCAGGCTCTGCGCAAGGCGCTCGAGCGCGGCATTGAGCGCATCGTCGCCCGCGAGATTCGCATCCGCGCCAGCGTCCTCGAGCCAGTCCTCGAAATGGGAGGCTGCCTTGAGATCAAGCCCGTCCTCGGCAAAAGGAGCCAGAATCTCGGCGAGAAGCCTCGGATCCTCGTCGCCGTTGCGGCGCACTTCGATAAGCGGCAGATTGCGGCGGCTCGAGCCGAGTTCGATGACAAGCGGCTGCACGAGGAGCGGCCAGCGCACGGGGTTCTTCGAGCGCGTGAGATCCGGGTTCGACGTCAGAACGGCCGTGCCGATCACGCATTCGTCGCGAAGGTTCGATTCGGCCAGACGGTCGCGCAGGTCCTGAAGGCGCTCGAAGAGCGCATGGTTCGGAAGAATCGCGCGCCGGGATTCAAGCCACGCGGCGCGGATCTTCAGCCAGTCGGCCAGCGCTTCATAAAGAGAGGCGGATTCGGGATGCTCGGCCGGGTCGGGCAGGGCCTCCAGATCGGGCTTCCACTCGGCAGAGCGCCAGTCGCCCGCCGCATAAGGCGCGAGGGCCTCGGGCATCGGAGGGCAGGGCGGCATCTCGAGCTTTTCGATGCGGCAGATCAGATCCTCGTCGGATCCCGTCGGATCGCCGGTGACAAGACCGGGCACGGCGGCCTCGAGCTCGGAAAGCTTGAGGAGCTTTCCGCACTTTGAAAGGTGCCTTGCGGCCGTCTGCCTGAGGCTTGTGGCCTCTTCAATAAAGGTGAGAAGACTGTCGATTGCGTCGCGCTGTGCTTCGGTGGCTATCATGGATACTTCTTCATGCCGTCCGGCGCTTCCGTACGCCGGGCTCAAAATTCAGAAATCAGATCCTACATTGTACCGATGCGGACGAAAACACTCGCGCCATAAGGATGGGATGCCGGATGCTTTCGACGGTCTCTGTGACGAGCATGTTGTTCAAGTTCCCTGCGGCATCGGGAAATGCATCTTGTAAAGAATCGATAGGCATGAGTTTTTGAGTTTGTAGATTTCACAATATGCGTCTTTCATGCAACGGCGGATGGATGAATTCGATGCGAATCAGGTAAAATCGATCCATTCGAAGGAAATGCCGGAAGTGAACATTTGTTCAATTTTCGGCATTTTCCGAAAGGGGCCCTGTTTCCCATGGTGAAATTCGCCTGATGCGGATGCCGGACTGCCTTCTGATTTCCATATTTGAGGAGACAACATCATGCTTCGACGTGAAATTCTTCTTGGTCTGGCCGGTGCGGCCGTTCTCGGCATGACGGGCTGCGGCCGTCAGGTTCTCACTGTTCAGGAAGCTTCCGAGCTGCCCGCCGACAAGCTGCGCGGCTGCATCAAGAGAGCGTGTCAGCGCCGCCACTGGCGCATTATTCGCGACGAGCCGGGCAGGATGCGCGTCAAGTTCGTCAAGGGCGAGCACATTCTCGTGGCCGATGTTGTTTACGACAACAAGGGATTTACGATCACGCCGGTCAAGGAAGGCTCGACCCTCATCAATGCCGACGGTACGGCTCACCGCAAGGTCAATCAGTGGACGAGCAACCTCTCCCAGACCATTCGCGATGAGGAATCCAAGGTCATCATCCGCCAGCAGAAGTAATTTGAATTGAAACCGACGTTCACGCCATGCCGATGAAAGAGTCCAAAAAGAAGCTCCGCCGCACGCCGGCACTTGAAGCCCTCAACGAGGCCCACCGTCTCGCCGTTTCGCCCTTCGTTTTCCAAGCGCTCTGCGCGATGACGGACCTTGGGATGATGAAGGCGCTCGATGCCGCGGGTCCCGAAGGCCTGACGCTCGAAGAGCTCTGCGAAAAGTCGCCCTGCAGCGACTACGCCGCCCGAGCCCTTCTCGAGGTCGCCGTGCGCTTCGGCGTGGCCGACAAGTCCGAAGACGGCCGCTTTGCGCTGACGAACACCGGCCTGTTCTTCGTGAACGACCTGCACGTCGGCATCAACTTCCGCTTTACGCGCGACGTCTGCTACGAAGGCCTTGCCGGCCTGACGGACTCCTTCAAGGAATCCCGTCCCGCCGGCCTCAAGGTCTTCGGCGACTGGCCCACGATCTATCCGGGCATTCAGAAGCTTCCGGGCCGCGCCAAGGAAAGCTGGTTCGAATTCGACCATCACTATTCGGACGAAGCCTATCCGAAGGCTCTGCCGCTCGTCTTTACGGACGGCATCGACTCGATCACCGACGTGGGCGGCAACACGGGCAAGTGGGCCCGCTGCTGCTGCAATTGGCGCGAGGACATTCGCGTGGCCGTCATCGATCTGCCCGAGCAGTGCGAGACCGTCGACCGCGTGATGGCCGAAGAGGGCCTTTCGGACCGCGTCTCGACGCATCCGATGAACGTTCTCTCCGACCTGCCGTTCCCGAAGACGGGCACGAAGGCCTGGTGGATGAGCCAGTTCCTCGACTGCTTCTCGCCCGCTCAGGTCGTCTCCATCCTCAAGAAGGCCCATGCCGCGATGGATGACGATGCCGTTCTCTATATTCTCGAGCCGCTCATCGGCCGGCAACCGTTCCCGGTTGCCGACGCCTGCCTGGCGGCCATGTCGCTCTACTTCACGGCGCTTGCCAACGGCACGAGCCGCTTCTATCCGTACGACGAGTTCGAAGTGTTCGTCGAAGCTGCGGGCTTTGAAATCGAACGCGTTCACGACGGCCTCGGCATGGAGCACACGCTCCTCGTCTGCCGCAAGAAGAAGGCCGCGTAATGACGGGATTCAAGATCGACGCCTGCGTCGTGCTCGCCCCCGGCCTTGTCGAGGCCGAAGGTCGCCGTGCATGGGCCGAGTCGGCGCTGCCCGGCATGCCGGAGGCTCTTCCCGACGAACCGCTCGCCTATGCCAAGCGCCTTCCGATGATGAAGGCCCGCCGCATGAGTCCGGGTGCGAGGCTTGCCTGCGAAGCCGCGCTGGCGCTCGAAGGCGCGGCCGGCGCCAAGGCCTGGATCTTCTCGAGCCGCCACGGCGAGACCGTTCGCGGCGTGAAGATTCTCGAGGCGATCGCCGAAGGCGAATCGCCTTCGCCCACGGACTTCATGATGTCGGTGCACAACGCCGCGGCCGGCATGTTCACAATCGAAGGGAAGGTTCACGCGCCTGCGTCGAGTCTTTCCGCCGGCGCCGAAAGCTTTCACATGGCGCTTGTCGAGGCCGCGGCCATGCTTGCCGACGACATGGACTGCGTTGCCGTCGTCGATTTCGACGACCGCCAGCCCGAGGCGCTTCTTGAAGCGTTCGAGCATCGTCCCTGCGACGCGCTTTACGCCACCGCCTGGCTTTTGAGAAAAGGCGAGGACGTCAACGTCTCCTTCGGAGCAAAGCCCGCAGGCGAACCGGTTCTTCCCGCTTCGCTTCAGCTCGCCGCCGGCCTTGCGTCGGGACGCCGCAGCTTCGCAACCGCCGGGGCGACGACCCGATTCGAATGGGAGTGCGCATGACCGCTCCGCACGACAGCCTCGTCGCATTTCAATGGCGCCGTTTGAAGACGGGGCTCTGCTGGGCCATTTTCGGCCTCGGCGGCCTCGGCCTTTCGATGACGTACTTCCCGTACCTGAGGCTTACCGTCAATGATCCGATCAAGCGCCGTCTGATGGCCCGCGCGATGATTGCGAGAAGCTTCAACTTCTTTGCCGATGCGATCAGGTGGCTTGACGTCGCGGCGATCGACCGAGCGTCGCTCGCGAAGATGAGAACCCTCAGGGGCTCGATCATCATCGCGAACCATCCGACGATCCTCGACTATGTGCTGATCGCCTCGATGCTGCCCGAGATGGACTGCAGGGCAAACGCATCTATAAAAAATAACTGAGCTTACTCAAGCCAGCCCAGAGCGTAGCCAATGCATTCGATGGCT
>CAKQKT010000138.1 GCA_934249275.1 uncultured Sutterella sp.
TGAGAAGTCGTATTTTACATAGGTTTTTGGAAATGTCAAGGCTTCAGAAAATATTTTTTTTCTATCCCATTTTCCTCTGTCTGTTCTTATGAGGGAGGTGTGTTTCGAATTCTATTGGTAGACTTGTCGAATATCATTTTTGGGAGGCATTCGGCATGGCCAAGCGAGTATTGTTCGGAACCACGTGGTGGGGCAAGCAGTGGATCGAGGCGCTCAGTCACCTCGATTATGCAAACAGGCTGCCTCGCGGCAGAACCTATTACAACACCGGCCGCATTGATGAGATGTCGTTTGACGCGAAGACGCTTGAGGTGACGGCGCTCGTCCATGGCAGCGCCTATTATCCCTACGAGGTGTCGATTGGTCTTAAGCCCATGCCCGCTCGCGATGTTGAACGGCTCGTCGACGCCATTGCCGAACGTCCTGCACTCGTGGCGAAGCTTCTCGAGGGCGAGCTCGATCCCGAAGTCGGCCGGATCGCTGAAGAGCTGGGTGTAAGCCTTTTCCCACGATCCTGGAAGGAGTTCAGCATGTACTGCTCCTGTCCGGACTCTGCCGTTCCGTGCAAGCATATCGCCGCTGTTTACTACGGGATCGTCAAGACGATCGACGCAGACCCTATGTGGGTCTTTCGCTGCCGAGGCGTAGACCTGCCCGCTCTCTTGCGCGAGCGAGGCATCGACATTGAGAAATCGGTTGCACTTGTCGAACCGGATCCTCTTTCCTGGATGTCGCTTGCGGATTCGGAAGAGACCGAGGAGGCTCAAGCGTGCGAAGGCCTGCCTGTCATTAATGACGTTACGGGCGGGTTTGTGAAGCGCCTGGCCGCACTTCTGCCCGAGTCCGTCGAAGACAAGAAGGCCCTAGCCCGAAAGCGTTTCGAAAAGCTTGGCAATGCCGTCCGGAAGGCTGCCGAATCTCTATACCGTATTGATAATGCGACAGCGGACGCTCTTTGGGACAAGTTTCAGTCTGCCTTCATGGGCGGCCGAGTCGTGCCTGAGCTCGTTTGGGACGACGGTAGTCTGCATCTGGGCGTGCGTACGACCAGAGGCCGCAGGCTTGAGACCTCCCCCATGGACAGGGGACGCCTCGTCATGACGCTCTTCTCGCTTGCCGGACAAGTTCCGGCTTCGCCCAATGGGATGCGTCCGTGGGTTTTGGCAGGGCAGGGCGCTTTAACACTGGCAAGGCTCGGCGCAATGGTGCCGGTGCTTGTGCATGTGGAGAGTGAGGGGCGCGACAGTGCCGAGACAATCTGGGTTCCGGCTCTTCAGTCGCCCGACGTTCGTCGCTTTGTGGCCTGCCTCGGCCGGATGATTGAGGCCGACGGCTGCGATCCTTTCAAAAAAAGCGGATGCCCGCTCGAAGGAAGCACTTTGACGGGCAGGACGTTTACGCTTCTGTCTGTGATGCTGACTCAATTCGTCAACGTCAGTGGCGCTACGCCTGCCTCATTCTCGGACGATCCTCTTTTCACCGTGATGTCCGAGCCCGGCCATGTTTCTCTTGACTACGGCATTGCTCAGGCTGACATCACCCTTGTGAGAAAGTTCCTCAAGCCGCTGACGCTAGGGCTCCTGCAGCTGTCGTGGATTCCGGTCATGACGGTGCGCGCCGCACGCGAAGGCAATGTGACGCTCAATCTCGGCGTGCTTCCCCGAGAGGCCAAGCCCAAGGCCCGGCCCGTCCTTTATCGCGATGTTCTCAAGGAGGAGAAGTTCGAGGCGGACCGCCTTGCGATTCTTTCGGTCTTCGAGGCGCTCACGACGTACTGCACGGAATTGAAGTCGGTGCTGGAGTCGAAGGGCAAGCCGTCTTCGTTGCCAAGAGAGGGACTTCGGGACTTCCTTTTTGAAGCCGTGCCGTCGCTTGAGATGCTCGGCGTGCGCGTCATGCTTCCGAAGAGTCTGCAGAAGCTTCTTAAGCCGCAACTTTCTCTCTCCATGTCGGGCGGCGCCGGCGGCAAGAGCATGCTGACGAAGGATGCTGTCGGGAAGTTCGACTGGAAGGTTTCCCTGGGTGATCGTGATCTTACGGCTGAGGAATTTGAGGCGCTGATGGCGCATGTGGGTGAGGTCATCCCCTTTAACGACGAATTCGTCTATCTTGATCCGGACGTTCTCAAAAAGATGAGGGAGCGGATCGACTTCGTCGAAAATGCCGGCTATCTGGACAGGCTCAAGGCTGTCTATACGGGCCAATTGGACGACGGTCAGGCCGTCTCGGTGCCCGATGACTTGCTGGAGAGAACGCGTGAGCTCAATCGCGTGGATTCGATGCCGCTCCCCAAGGGCCTCCGTGCCGTGCTTCGTCCTTATCAGGAACGCGGCTATTCATGGCTCATGAAGAATCTGTCGCTCGGCCTGGGAGCGCTCATTGCCGACGACATGGGGCTGGGCAAGACGCTTCAGGTCATCACGACTCTGCTTGCCATGAAGGAAAAAGGCGAGTTTGCGGATTCGAAGGTGCTTGCCGTCGTGCCCGCTACCCTGATGACGAACTGGCAGCGCGAGATCGCCAAGTTCGCACCGGACCTTACGTCTTCCATTTATCACGGTTCAAACAGGCGGCTCGAGCCGGTTGAGACTCGTGCCGACGTGACGATTACGACCTATGGCACGATGCGCCGCGATGCCGAGATTCTCGGACGCGAGAGCTGGCGTCTACTGGTTCTTGACGAAGCTCAGGCCGTGAAGAATTCTGGCTCTGCGGTGGCGCAGGCCGTTCGCAGCTTCCCGGCCAGGCAGGTGGTCGCCATGAGCGGCACGCCGGGTGAGAACCGGCTCGTCGAATACTGGTCTCTTCTCTCCATTGTCCAGCCCGGGATTCTGGGGTCGATGGATGAGTTCGCCAACAGCTTCGCCAAGCCCATTGAGACGGACAGAAACGAGCGCGCGATCGAGGCTTTGAGGCGCGTGACGGCCCCCTTCATGCTCAGACGTCTCAAGACCGACAAGTCGATCATTTCCGACCTGCCCGAGAAGGTGGTCTGCGACCGGTATGCGGATCTCACGCCCGAGCAGGCGGCGCTTTATCGAACGACGCTCGACTATTGGATGAAGAAGATAGAGGGACTCGGCGACGAGGAGGACCGCTCCAAGAAGAACGGCCTTTTGCTCAGGCTGATTACTGCTCTCAAGCAGATCTGCAACTCGCCTTCGCTTTACGACAAGACGAAGACGCCCCTGCCGGACAGCGGGAAGGCAGCCTCGCTTTTCGAGCTCGTCGAAGAGTGCCGGGACAGCGGCCGCAAGATGCTGGTCTTCACGCAGTATGCTGAAATGGGCGAGAAGCTTCGGAATTGGCTTGTGTCGGCAACGGGACGTCGTCCTGACTTTCTGCACGGCGGGGTCTCCGTCAAGGAACGCGCCGCGATGGTCGATCGATTCCAGACCGATCCCGAGGACGATCTTCTCATCATTTCCCTCAAGGCCGGCGGCACCGGGCTTAATCTCACTGCGGCCTCCTGCGTCGTTCACTATGACCTCTGGTGGAATCCTGCAGTTGAAAATCAGGCGACCGACCGTGCCTTCCGCATCGGTCAGCAGCGAGACGTGCTTGTCTATCGCTTTATTTGCACCGGCACATTCGAGGAGCGCATCAATGACATGCTTGAGCGCAAGCGCGAGCTCGCCGATCTGACGGTCGCAACGGGTGAAAACTGGATTGGCGACATGAGCACGGCAGAGCTGAGGACGCTTTTCAGGCTGGATTTGCCTGAAAATGGGTGAAAAAAATGGTGCGTGTATACCGTGTTTATGGTATTTCTGCTGTTTTTTGGGATTTTTTTTCATCAGGCCCTTGCAAAGTCTGAAAACTCATGTAGAATTCAAATCCTTCGCAGGACGCACAGC
>CAKQKT010000139.1 GCA_934249275.1 uncultured Sutterella sp.
CAGTATAAGAGTCTTCTAACTTTTACATCCGCCTCGCATTTTTCCGTTGATTCAAGCCTCTTCCTTTCCCCAAAAGATCCCGCGAATAGCGATAGGAGCCCAAAGTGAGCCCAATAAAATGAAGCACGCCACTTGAACGAAATGAGTATTTCCTCAAACAAAAAAGGCCGCCCGCCCGAAATCCATCTCGAGCAGAGCGACCTTTTTGATCCCTAACGGATGAAGCCCGTCGTCGCCGCCTTAGAAAAGGTAGGAAACGCCGGCGCCGAAGCCGTAGGCATAGGATCGGTCAACCATCGGGCTGTCCTTGATCTCGCCGGAGAGCATGCGGATCGTGCCTTCGGCATAGACGCTGATGCGCTCCGTGATGCGGTAGTCCCCGATCAAGCGGAAGTACGGGGAGACGCCAGCGTCGGCGCTGTAGGCCTTGAAGCCGCTGCGGGCGGATTCGGCCTTGGAAATGCCGTAGTAGTAGTCGTTGAACTTGTCGCTCGTGAAGACGACGCCCACCTGCGGCGTAACACCGAAGCCGGCCACGTCAAAGCGCTTCATCCAGTTCACGTCGCCCATGAAGCCTTCGGACTTGCCGGAGATGTCGGCGCCGATGCCGGCCGAAACCTGGCCGAACTGGCTGCGCCAGGCATAGGTGGCGTTGATGAAGAAGGAGCCGTCGCGGTCTTCGAGGCGCTTCATGCGGGCATCGTCGGAGTCGGAGGCGTCAAAGCCCAGACCCATGTAGGAAACGCCAAGCATCACGCGATGAGCATCCGTCTTGACGAGGAAAGCACCGGCTTCAAAGCCTTTGAAATAGAAGTGGTCGGATTCGACGTCAATGGCGGGAATCGGCCAGACCTGGGCATCGGTGTCGCGATAGCCGCCGTCCCAGACATGCACGCCGAGACCGGCGGCGCCGTGCATTTCGGCATGAGCAGGAAGAGCGAAGGCGGCGCAGACGGCGCCGATGACGGAAGCAGTCTTGAACTTGTCGGCAAGCTTCATGATGGACTTCTTTTTTGAATTCTTATGGATTGATTTGCATTTTTGCCCTGCCGCACTGCGCGGCGGGCGGAAACATATGACTGAACATTCGTTCAGGTGAGGCGACACTATACCTTATCGTGAAGCTTCGTTCATAGTCAAAAGCGATCAAAAATAGCGAATTTTATACTTGTGAAGCCTCTTCAGATTCACGCGCTCCATGCCCGGCATCACAAACAAACCGAAGCCCCCTCTCCCGGAAGGAGTTTTCGTGCACTTAACGCGTTTGCAGTTCTCCTCCGGCTCCGCATTCAAGGGTTTTCCCGTATATACCTCCACCCTTCCCGATCAGGCGTGCGCTTTTACAACACCCGATTCCGATACTTTTCATCAACGAGTTGAAAGATTCGGGCAAGACCGAAGCATCCGTTTGGCTCAGAATTCATATGAAAACACGGGTGTACCACAGGATTCGAAACGCCCGCAACGCATAAAGCAACGGACTATGGAGACAAGAACATGCAGTCCTTTTCCTACTTCTCGCCCACGAAGCTTCATTTCGGCATCGGCGCCGTGGCCGATCACATGGCCGACGAAATTTCCTCCCGCGGCTTCAAGACAGCACTCGTCGTAACGGGCGGCGGCAGCGTGCGCCGCAACGGATCTCTTGACGCCGTCCTGGCCGCGCTCAAAGCCGCCGGCGTTCGCGCTGTTGAATTCTCCGGAATCGAACCCAATCCTCGCGTGACCTCAGTCGACCGCGCCGCAGCCCTCTGCCGCAAGGGAGGCGTGGATCTCGTCGTCGCCGTGGGCGGCGGCTCAACCATTGACGCCTCGAAGGCGATCTGCGCGGCCGTCAAGCATGACGGTCCGGCCTGGGATCTGGTGCTGGACAACAGCCTCGTCAAGGGTGCCCTTCCGCTCATGACCGTCAACACCATCGCCGCCACGGGCAGCGAATATGACAACGGCGCCGTGATCTCCAACCTTGAAACGAATGAGAAGCTCCCGCTCCTGAACGACCTGCTCTGGCCGATCGTTTCCTTCATTGATCCGGCCTACACGACAACCGTTCCGGCCCGGCAGACCGTCGCTGGCTCCTGCGACATCATGAGCCACTTTCTCGAACAATATTTCGTCAAGGACATTTCGCCCGTGGCCGAAGGCCTGATCGAAGGCATTCTTCGCACCGTGATCCGCGACACGCCCGTGGTGCTCGACAATCCTGCCGATCTGGATGCCCGCGCAAATCTTCTCTGGTCAAGCACGCTCGGCTGCAACGGCATTGCCGCACTGGGCTCCCTGGGCTCCGGCTGGCCATGCCACGCCATTGAGCATGAAGTGAGCGCCTGGTACGACATCACCCACGGCATCGGTCTTGCGATCATCACGCCGCGCCTTCTGCGCTTCTTCCTTGAAAAGGACGCCGGATTCCTGCCGCGCTTCGCCGGCTTTGCCGAACGCGTCATGGGACTTCGCGTTGAGGACTACGCTTCACGCGAAGCTCTGGCCGAAGCCGGCCTCGTGAAGCTTGAAGCCTTCTACAAGTCGCTCGGCGTGCCCGCCGTACTCTCGGAACTCGGCATTACCGACGAACACTTCGAAGCCATGGCCGACCATATTGTGAATCATTGGTTTGCGCCGCTGGAAGCCTTCCCGGTTCCGTTTGCCAAGGCCGACGTTGTGGAAGTTCTGAAGCGAAGCCTGTAATCAACTAAACAGTCTTTGAAAGCAGCGGAGCCGTTTTCGTTCGGTCGGCTCCGGCGCGAACGCCGCCATGAGATTCGTCATCACATGGCGGCGCTTTTCTTTCCGGATTGCAGTCAGGATTCCTTCACTTGAGTCGATCAACGATCGCCTTGCCGGCCAGCCCGATCAGATCGTGAGCCTTGAGCGTGCCTCGCGAGTCCTTGACGAATTTGCAGGCTCGCTCAAAGACGCGGCCTTCCAGATCGTCTTCATGACAATCCATCAGGAACTCTATGACTTCTTCGTCCGTCGTCATATGATCAACGGGATTAAAAGGCTTCGTTTTGACTGTTTCCGTATTCATGTCATTACTCCAAGGCGATTGACGGCGCACGCTGCCATATTCCAGCATGAC
Organism: uncultured Sutterella sp.; assembly: GCA_934249275.1. GTDB lineage: Bacteria > Pseudomonadota > Gammaproteobacteria > Burkholderiales > Burkholderiaceae_F > Sutterella. The sequence goes on from CAKQKT010000139.1 coordinate 3,083, forward strand.
AGCTTCAGGCGATCGGTGCGCAAGCATCTACATGATTACATCATGATACGCTAACCGACTCGCAACATGCCTTTTCAAACAATATGCCGCATATTAGCAACAGCGCAACCATATTCTTCGGAGGTCCGTTCTGCAATGCCGGCCATGCACAAGACATGCTTCACCGAATGGATGAGGAAGAACAGCAATCACCGCACCCGTAAAACCCAAAAGGCCATCCGAACAACGCAGTCCGGATGGCTTGGTCTTTCCTTGATCAGTTGAAGGCTTGAGGCTTATTCCTCGAAGTGCTCGACCGTATGCCAGAGCAAAAGGCTGCCGGTCATGAAGTCTTCGATCTTCATGGTTTCATGCGGATTGTGCGAGCCGTTCTGGTTGGCAACGAAGATCATGGCCACGGGAACGCCGGCATTGCCGATGACGGCGGAATCATGACCGGCGCCGCTGGGCAGGCGACGGACATTGATGCCGCACTTTCCGGCGATGCCGCAGATCTTGTCGGAGAGCGCCCGGTTGACGCCGGCAGGACGAGTCGTGAGCGGCTTGTCGAATTCGAACCTCACGCCGCGCTCGGCAGCGATGGCTTCGGCCTCTTCGACGAGAAGATCATGGAAGCGCTGCGCCGTCTCGAGACTGAGGCTTCGCATGTCGGTCGTGAAGCTCACTTCACCCGGGATCACGCTGATGGCGGCGGTGTCGGACGTGCGAAGAACGCCGACCGT
>CAKQKT010000140.1 GCA_934249275.1 uncultured Sutterella sp.
CTGCATGGGACGGGCGAGTGCTTTTGCCCGCTCCGGGACCAAACTACAAACCGTCATTACCAGCGGAGAGACCAAATGCTCGAACAATATCTCAAGGACCTCGAAGAAGTCGTCAACATCGACTGCGGCAGCAATACCTGCGCCGGCGTCACGCGCGTGGCCGAAATCATGAAGCGCCATTATGACGAAATCGGCTTTGCGACCGAACTCGTCGATCTCGGAGACAATGCCGGCCGAGGGCTCTTTGCGACGAACAAGCCGGGCGCCGAGAAGTTCGACATCATGTTCAACGCTCACCTTGACACGGTTTATCCGGAAGGCACGGTTGCCAAGCGTCCGTTCCGCGTTGAGGACGGCACGGTCTACGGTCCGGGCTGCGCCGACTGCAAGGCCGGCGTGATCGCCATCTTCCATGCGCTCAAGAACGCCCGCAAGGAAGACCTCGACCGCCTCGCCATCGCCGTCTGCTACAACCCGGACGAAGAAGTGAGCTCGCTCTCCTCCCGTCCCTGGCTCGCCGCCATGGCCAAGCGCGCCAAGCGCGCCGTCGTTTCCGAACCGGGCCGCGCCAGCGGCGCCTTCGTGCGCTCCCGCAAGGGCCGTTCCGTCTGGGACGTCGTCTTCCACGGCGTTGCCGCCCATGCAGGCAACAATCCGCAGGACGGCCGCTCCGCCATTCTCGCCGCCGCCAAGTTCACGATCGAAGTTACGAAGCTTCAGGATCTCGAAGGCAAGGGTACCAGCGTGACGGTCGGCGTGATCCAGGGCGGCACGGTCTGCAACACGGTTCCCGACACCTGTTCGATTCGCATCGACACCCGCCGCTGGAATGACGAGGACGGCCGCGAAATCGACGAAGGCATCGAAAAGCTCGCCGCTCAGAACTGGGGCGACGGCATCACGGTCGAAGCGCATCGCGCCTCCCTTTCGCCCGCCATGCCCTGCACGGAAAAGACTCGCGAGCTCGTTGAGCTCATCAACGAAGCCGCCCGTCTCGAAGGCTTTGAGGCCGGCTGGGTTGACGCCGGCGGCGGCTCCGACGCCAACCGCATCGCCGAAGTCGGCACGCCCGTTGTCGACGGCGTTGCGCCTGCCGGCGGCTGCTTCCATTCCGAACGCGAATACCTTCGCGTCGATACGATCGAAAGCCGCGTGCGCATGCTCACGCGCTTCCTGACGCTTCTTTGATCAGGAAGCTGAAGAATACGGGGTTGACCGCCCGAAAACGGTCGAATGCTGAGGACGCAGTGCGCCCGCCTTTCGCTTGAAGGGCGGGCGTTTCTGCCTGCCTGAACGGCGTGTCGCATAAAGGCGGTATGGCCGGCCGGCGGCTTGTCATCGTTTTGTCATATTTCCGTTACGAAGCCGTCACTTTGGATCGTCAGAATTCGGGCATTGCTTGTCAATGCTTACATTCTGAAATGGATCAATACTATTTAGTCCTTCTGGCTTTCCTCGGGGTCATTGCGGTCATCGACCTCTTCGTCGGCGTTTCGAACGACGCCGTCAACTTCCTGAATTCGGCGCTCGGCTGCCGAATTTCGTCATTTCGGACAACGCTCTGGGTCGCCTCGATCGGCGTGCTTGCGGGCGCCACGTTTTCTTCGGGCATGATGGAGGTGGCGCGCTCGGGCGTCTTCCATCCGCAGCTCTTCTCCTTTTCCGAACTCATGATCGTGTTCTTCGCGGTCATGGTGGCCGACGTCATTCTGCTTGATGCGTTCAATTCGCTCGGCCTTCCGACTTCAACCACGGTTTCGATCGTCTTCGAGCTGATGGGCGCAGCCTTTGCGGCGGCCGTCTACAAGCTGATCGACGCCGGCGCACCGCTCTCCGAGGTTGCGGACTACATCAATTCGAGCAAGTCGCTCGGGATCGTTTCGGGCATTCTGATATCGGTCGTCGTCGCATTCGTCTCCGGCGCCGTCGTCCAGTATCTTGCCCGCCTTGTCTTCACGTTCAAGTTTGAAAAGGCCTATCGCCGCATCGGCGCCGTCTACGGCGGTCTTGCGCTCACGGCCATCATCTACTTCCTCGTGATGAAGGGCGCCAAGGGCGCGAGCTTCATGCGTCCCGAATGGCTTCAGTGGATCAACGCCAACACGGGCGTCATCCTTCTCTCGCTTTTTGCCGGTCTGACGGTCTTCTTCCAGGTTCTGATTACGGCCTTCCGCGTCAACATCTTCAAGATCATCATTCTGGCGGGCACGTTCTCTCTGGCCTTCGCCTTCGCGGGCAACGACCTCGTGAACTTCGTGGGCGTTCCGCTCGCCGCCTGGGACAGCTGGAAGGAATGGAAGGCCTCGGGCGCAGCCGACTCCGTCTTCATGATGGACGGCCTGTTGAAGCCCGCCGCCGCTCCGACGATGTTCCTTCTTCTTTCCGGCCTCGTGATGGTTCTCACGCTCTGGTTCTCCAGAAAGGCCCATCGCGTGATCCAGACCTCGATCAATCTTTCTGCGAGCGGCTCCGGCACGCAGGAGCAGTTCGGCGCCTCGGCCCCGGGTCGCATGATCGTGCGCGGCGCCATGGGGCTCGGCAAGGTTGTGAGCCAGATCATTCCGCTGCCGATGCAGCGCGGTCTGGCGAGCCGCTTCGAGCCGCTCCCGGTCGTCAAAGGCGAGATTCCGCTTCCGTTCGACTACGTCCGCGCCTCGATCAACCTGATGGTCTCCGCCATTCTGATCGCCTCCGCCACGAGCTTGAAGCTGCCGCTTTCGACCACCTACGTGACCTTCATGGTCGCCATGGGCTCGAGCTTCGCCGACGGCGCATGGGACCGCGAGTCCGCCGTCTACCGCGTCTCGGGCGTTCTCACCGTGATTTCCGGCTGGTTCCTCACGGCGCTCTCCGCGAGCACGCTTGCCGCCGTCATGGCCGTGATCGTTCTTGTGGGCGGCGAGGTCGCCGCCATCATTCTCGGCTTTGCTGCGATCTTCCTGCTGGTTCGCACCAACTTGAAGACCCGCGAGGACGACGTCAAGCTCTCCGAAGAGAACCGCTCGGCCTACGACGCCGAATATGTGGGCAGCCTGCTCTCGAAGCACATGCAAAAGAGCTTGTCCGACACCCTTCGAGTGCTCGCCTCCATCTATGACGGCTTTACGGCCGATCGCGAGCGGGAGCTCGTGAAGGCCAAGAACCGCGCGACGGAAGCCTTCGACGAGGCGAGCGAAGCCCGCAGCCTCTATTACCGAATGGCCGCCTCTGACGCCTCGCCCGACAAGGCCGACTTCGACGCCCGATATCTCTACCTTCGTGCCTGTACGAACACCCGCGAGGTGAACCGGTCGCTGCAGAACATCGCAAAGCTTGCCCGGGATCACGTGGCGAACCGCCACCGCATCTCAACGGGCCCGATCTCCGCAGACCTCGCAACGCTCATCAACGACATGATGAATCTCGTCAACGTCCGCGACGAACATGCCGACGTCAGGGCGCTGCGCTTTCATGCGATCGAAATCATCGGCCGAATCGAGGGCTTGCAGCGCCGCCTCATGGAGGCCCAGCCTCAGGGCAGGATGACGATCCGCTCGTGCGAGTTCTATCTCTCCTGCCTCCTGATGCTGCGCGAGCTCGTCAATCACTATGAAATCGCCTCGCTCCTTGAGGAGCAGATCGACACGCTTGCGAAGAAGAAGGCCTTGAAGGCCGCATAAGAGAGAGTTCCGGCCGCACGCATTGCTGCGCGGGACCAATGGTAAAAGTTGTTAGTGGGAGCGCGGCTGTTCTAAAAAAGTTGTTCAAAATTAAACATCAAAATTTAGATTTATCTGCACTCTGTTGACGGCATCGGCGGTGAGG
>CAKQKT010000141.1 GCA_934249275.1 uncultured Sutterella sp.
ACGCGCTTTTGGTTAGTTTCTATGCTGGGGCTTGCGGCACGGGGAACCCTAATTTCCCCAAAAGTCCAGAAGAGCCGTTTTTTTATTCAGAGCTTTCTAATTCTCAGACCCCGCCCACGGGAATCACATAGAAGAGAACCGAGAAGAACTGAAGCACCGTGCCGCCAAGCACGAAGACATGCCAGATGGCGTGGTTGTACGGGATCTTCTCCCAGAGATAGAAGATGACGCCGAGCGAATATACGACGCCGCCTGCCGCAAGCAGCCAGATGCCGCCGGCGGGAAGCGCCGCCATGAGCGGCTTGAAGACCAGCACCACGCACCAGCCGAGAAGCAGATAGAGCAGGCAGTTGAGCCACTCCGCGCGCTTCATGAGAATCGGCTGCAGAACAATGCCCGCCAGGGCAATCGCCCAGACGGCGATGCAGAGCATCGTGCCTGTCGAGCCCTTGAGCGTGACAAGGCAGAACGGCGTATAGGAGCCCGCAATCATCACGTAGATCGCCGAATGATCGAGCACCTGAAGAATGCGCTTCACCCGCATGTTCGGAATGGCATGATAGAGCGTGGAAGCCGTATAGAGAAAGATCATCGAGGCGCCGAAGATCGAGGCGGCCGTAATCGTCGACGCGCCTGCCGTAACCGGCGTCATGCATAGCATGATGACGAGCCCCGCGATGCTCAACAGGGCGGCAACGCCGTGAGTCACCGAATTGGCGATCTCCTCGCCGAGCGAGTAGCAGCCGACGGCAGCTGCAGGGGAATTTCTGGTCATAGTGGATTAACCCTCCTTGGATCAGCTCATTCTGTCGTTTCAACCAAGACCTGAACAACAAAAATAATCAGGGTTAACACCTATTATTGTTTCGACTTGCTACGAGGCCGCTCAAAGACGACGAAGGCCGCCGCGGAAAATCTCCGCAGGCGGCCCCTCATGCCGAATTTGACTCTCCGGTTAACCTAAACGAACGGGCTCCATCTCAAGCGTCACGCCGAAAAGGTCAAAGACGCGCTTTTGGATTTTCTCGGCGAGTGCCATAACGTCCTCGCCCGTCGCGCCGCCGCGATTGACGAGAATGAGCGCATGGTGTTCATAAACGCCGGCCGGACCTTCCGCATATCCCTTGAAACCTGCGGCCTCAATGAGCCATGCGGCGGCAAGCTTCATGCGTCCGCCGCCAAGACGATAGTAGACAAGACTGGGATGCTTCGTGAGAAGCTCGTGCCAGTGGACCTTGGTGACGATCGGATTGGTGAAGAAGGACCCGGCGCTACCGATCACCTTAGGATCGGGAAGCTTGCGGGCCCGCACGGCGCGCACGATGTCGCTCATATCGGCGGCGGTCACGGTTTCGGGCGTCAGACCGCGAGCCTCAAGCTCGCCGTCGAGATCCTTGTAGCCGAGGATGGGCGTCCAGACGGCGGGAAGCCTCAGGGTGGCGGAGAGAACCACGAAATTCCTGCCGGCCTCGGTCTTCATGACGCTGTGGCGATAGCTGAAGTCGCACTCTTCGACCGTGAGCACTCGAACGACCTTCTCTGCGCGGTCGTAGACCGTAATGGAGGAAAGACGTTCGGCGAGCTCGACGCCGTATGCGCCGATGTTCTGCACGACGGCGCCGCCTACGGTGCCCGGAATGGCGGAAAGATTTTCCAGACCGCCGATGCCGGCCTTGAGCGTTCGCGCCACGATGTCGTCAAAGATCTCGCCCGCGCCGCACTTGACGAGCACGTCGCCGTTGGGCGCCGCAGACATCTCCACGCCCTTGATCGTGATGCGGATCGTCATGCCGTGCACGCGGCTCATCGCGATCGTATTGGCGCCCGCGCCGAGAAAGTGCACGGGCCATCCGTTGGCATGCGCTTCGGCAAGAAGCGTCTCGAGCTCGTCAAGCGAGCCTGCCTCCGCATAACAGTCGGCTTCGGAACGGGTTCCGAAGGTCGTCAGGCCGTCAAGCGGCTTGTGGACTTGAATGTTTGACATCATGGCGTATTGACGGCTGTCGCGAGCCGTCCCTTGTTAGTTGTTCTGTTTTTGATTATATGCACGCGCTCGGCCACAGCCCGACCGAGGCCATCTCAACTCCTAAAAGAAGCGCCTGCAGCCGTGGTTTGCCCCATCTTGCCTTGACAGGCCGAACAGGATGCGGTAGAAACTTCGAATCCTGCAACCGCCGCCAGAGCGGCTAATATTTTTGGAGACTCACATGCCCTCTTTCGACGTTGAAGTCAAGGCCGATGCCATCGAGCTTCGCAATGCCGTCGATCAGGCCCAGAAGGAAATCGGCACCCGCTACGACTTCCGCGGCACCAAGGCTTCTGTCGAGCAGAAGGACCTTGAACTCTATCTCGTCGCCGAAAGCGACTTCCAGCTCCGCCAGGTTCGCGACGTTCTCATCGCCAAGCTTGCCAAGCGCGGCATCGACGTGCGCTTCCTCGACGAAACGAAGGCTCCTGAAAAGATCGGTGGCGACTGCCTCAAGCAGACCATCGTCGTGAAGGAAGGCGTCACGAAGGAACTCGGCAAGACCATTCAGGGCATCATCAAGAACGCCAAGGCCCTCAAGCTCACTGCCTCCATTCAGGGCGACATCGTCCGCGTCTCCGGCGCCAAGCGCGACGCCCTTCAGGAAGCCATCGCGCTTCTGAAGACCGAAGTCAAGGAAGTTCCGCTCAACTTCACGAACTTCCGCGCCTGACCGTCAGGCCCGACTTAGACAAGCAAGCCGGCCGTTCGACCGGATCCAAAACAATGAGGACGTCCTTTCGGGCGTCCTCATGTTTTTTGTCAATCGGATTTCAGGCATCAGGCCCCGAGCTTGGCAAGCCTGCCGGCAACCTTTGCCTCGATGGCTTCGGGCGTTAGTCCGATGTCCTCGAGAAGCTCGGCCTGAGTCCCCTGTTCAATGAACTCGTCGGGAATGCCGAAGCGCATGACGGGCTTCGCGAGGCCTTTGTCGGCGAGCACCTCAAGAACAGCACTGCATGCGCCGCCCATGAGCATGCCTTCCTCGGCACACACAAGCAGATCATGCGTGCGGGCGGCTTCAAGCACCGCCTCCTCGTCAATCGGCTTCACAAAGCGCATGTCGATGAGGGTGCCGTTCATTTTTTCGGCCACGGGCGCCAGCACGTTCGTCATGCTGCCGAAGCCGAGGAACGCAACGCGTTCGCCCTGACGCAGCATGCGGGAGCGTCCCACCGGGATCGTCTCCGTCTTCGCCGTCACCTCGACGCCCGGTCCCCTGCCGCGGGGATAGCGCACGGAGGCCGGCGAATTCATCGAATATGCCGTATTGAGCATCAGACGGCACTCGTTCTCGTCTGATGGCGTCATGATCGTCATGTTCGGGATCGTGCGCAGGAGCGAGATGTCGAAGAAGCCATGGTGCGTCGCGCCGTCGGCGCCCACAAGGCCGCCTCGGTCAATGGCAAAGACGACGGGCAGGTTCTGCAGAGCCACGTCATGAATGACCTGGTCGATCGCACGCTGCAGGAACGACGAGTAGATGGCAACCACGGGCTTGATGCCTTCGCAGGCCAAGCCGGCGGCATACGTAACCGCATGCTGTTCCGCGATGGCGACGTCCCGATATCGTTCGGGATAGCGGCGCGCAAAGTCGACGAGGCCCGAGCCTTCGCGCATCGCGGGCGTAATGCCGTAGAGGCGCTTGTCTGTGGCGGCCGTGTCGCAGATCCACTTGCCGAAAACTTCGGTATAGGTGGGCTTGCCCGGCTTCTTGGCGGGAAGCCCCAGAAGCGGATCG
>CAKQKT010000142.1 GCA_934249275.1 uncultured Sutterella sp.
GTGCGCCCATGGCAGCTGCGGCCACGGCAATGGCGAGAAGAGACTTTTTCATGATTTGGTCTTCCAAGAGTTGGAATTGTTTGGGACAGTTTTGTTTTTGGAAAGAGGCTCGGCCTCATTCCCGGCGAATGCTTTATGGCAGGTGGTTCGGGACTGCCGTTTATGGTTGTCGATCCGCCTTTTCACGCAATTCGGGCGCCGAACCCGGACGGATCCGGCGCCCGCCTTGACTGCCGAGCCCTTTCGGGCCCGGTTTTGGAGGAGAACCGATCCGGCTATCAGGCCTTCTTGAACGCGTCGCGGGCAGCGATGCGGCCGAAGATCATGCAGTCGGCGACGGCGACGGTGCCGAGGCGGACCATGCCGTGGACGCCGCCCGTGGCTTCGCCGGCAGCATAGAGGCCCTTGATCGGGTTGCTGCGAACGGACATGACCTGAGCCTTGTCGTTGATTTCAAGACCGCCCATGCAGTGGTGGACGCGCGGCCAGAGGCGAACGCCGTAGAACGGGCCCTTTTCGTTGAGGGTGGCGTCCTTGAAGAACATGCAGTCAAATTCCGGGTCCTTCATGGCCTTCATGTAGCCGTTGAAGGTTTCGTTGGTCTTCGCGAGGGTGGCGTAGTCGATGCCGTAGCCTTCGGCGAGTTCCTTGAGCGTGTTGAACTTGCGAACGACGTTGGTCTTCAGGGCATGTTCCCAAAGCTTTTCAGTCATGTTGTGGCCGACGATGGCGTGCATGACGTTGGCTTCGCAGGTGTAGATCACGCAGGGATGGCCGATGGCGACGATGGCGTCGGCGCGGACCTTGCGGTTGCCGGTTTCCTTGATGAAGCGCTTGCCGGTGGCCGGGTCGATCATGGGCCCGAGGCCGACGCAGGATTCAACGAAGAGCGGAGCCACGCCAAAACCCTTTTCGTCGGGAGACGTCCACGGACCAAGCTGAATCCAGTCCATCTGGACGGTGTTGGCGCCGATTTCCTGGGCTTCCATGATCATTTCGCCCGTGGCGCCCGGATGGTTCGTGGAGGTGAACTTTTCGTTGAGGCGCGGGTCCTGGCTCATGCGGTACTTGACGTTCTGAGCGAAGCCGCCGGCGGCGATCAGCACGCCCTTGGTGGCGCGGACGTAGACGACCTTGCCGGTGTTTTCACGGCCGAAGCGGTAGCCCGTGCGGGCCTTGACGCCGACGACTTCCTTCTTGTCGTTGACGATGATCTGGTCGACGACGAAGCGAAGGCGCGGTTCGATGCCGAAGCTCTTGAGCTTTTCGAGCATCGGGAGGATGAAGCCGGAGCCGGAGTTGTTCGTCACGGCATGGGAGCGCTTGACGGAGTGGCCGCCGTGATAGGTCACGGCCTTGAACTTGACGCCGATTTCATCGCGCAGCCAGTAGAAGTTGGAGACGGATTCGTCGGCGATGCGGCGGGCGAGAGACGGATGGCAGAGACCGCCGCCGGCCTTGAGAATGTCGGCGTAGAGGAGGTCTGCGGAGTCCTTGATGCCTTCCTTGGCCTGCATGTCGGTGCCGGCAGCAGCGACGGCGCCGCCGTTGATGATGGAGTTGCCGCCCGGGGTCGACATCTTGTCGACGAGCATGATTTCTTCCTTCTTGGCGCCGAGGTAGTGGGCTTCAAGAGCGGCGGCACAGCCGGCAAAGCCGGTGCCGATGATCAGAAGGCCCGTGGTTTCGTCCCACTTCTGCGGCATTTCGCCGGAGAAGGCGGGAGCGGAAACGGCGGCGGCAGCGGTGGCGGCTCCGAAGAGAGCACCGGTCTTGAGGAAGCTGCGGCGAGACTGGTCGGTCATAATGAACTCCTTGTTCAAAAAATAATTTCGGGATAAACCGGATTTTTGGCAAAAAACGGCCTCCCGACGTCGTCCGGTGGTCAGCCCGGACGGCGCTGGATCATGAATGGATTTTTAGTGGCCTTGGCGTTCGAGGGACGGGCCTTTTGGAAAGACCCGAAGCATGCGCCTTGTTGTTATGGGGTTAGGGAACCTTGAAGCCGAACTGGTGGCACTGGTCGCAGAAGTTTTCAGTTTCACCGTGCATGAAGTGGCAGTTCGTGCATTCAAGCTGATCCTGATAGTGCGGGGACATGTGCGGGTTCTGGGGCTTGACGTCCTTCGTCTTTTCGACGAGAGCCTTGGTGTCGTGGCACTGGGTGCAGGTCTTGATGTCGGGCGTGGCCGGGTTAGCCTTGTCCGGACCGTGGCAGGTTTCGCAGGTGAGGCCCATCGCCACGTGGCGGTCGGCACCGAACTTCTGGTCCGCGGCCGAGGCGGAGCCGGCTGCGAGAAGCGCGGTCATCATCAGGGCGGCAAGCGTGCTGAGTTTTGTCATTAGAATCTCCTGTGTGAGGCGGCTGTCCTTAGGGGCCGAACGCCGCGTTCGAAATGACTATAGGGCATTAAGACCGGCTTAAGAAGCGAAAAATTCGACTCATTGGGGTTTGCCTCCATCCAAAAACTCTACTAGTTGCAAGGTGTGACCTCGTATTAACCCTTAATTTTCGCCTTTAAGCAACCGCCTTGTTGAAACTAAACAACAGGTGATACTTCGTCGCTTATCGCCGATAATAATGTAAAGCGAGACTTTTTCGACCATGACCGAACACAAGACCCGAATTCCGAGAGCAGACATGCCGCCTGCCGTCGTCCCCGAGGACGACGAGGAATGGGAGTGGTTTGTCACGGAAAAGGGAACGCCGTTTCGCGTCCCGCGCTCCTGGGTCCAGCCGATCGACGACGAGCCGTTCGATGACGGCGAAATTCGCATCGACAATCCGACGCTTGAGAAGATGTTTGCGGGCACGAAGCTCACGCCGTGCCAGGCGGCGCTTGTGCCGAAGCTGCAGGCGTTCCTTGACGGGAACGGATCGCAGATCTTTCTGCTGCGCGGCTATGCGGGCACGGGCAAGACCTTTCTGATGAAGGGCGTGGTCAAATATCTCAACGCCGTCAACCGTTCCGTCTGCCTCATGGCGCCGACCGGGCGCGCCGCCAAGGTGCTCTCGACCCGCGCGAAGACCTCGGCCTCGACGATTCACGCCAGGCTCTATGCGCCGAGCCGCGACTGCGATCCGGACGAAGAGGAGTTCAAGCTCGTGAGCGAGCTTGAAACGAACGCGGACGACCTGGACATGGTCTACATCGTCGACGAGGCCTCGATGGTCTCCGACAAGGAGACGCAGAGCCAGATCATGAAGTTCGGCTCGGGGCGATTGCTTGCCGACCTCGTGTACTTCATGGAGGACGCGCCCTGCGCGCACGGGCGCCGCATTCTCTTCGTGGGCGACACGGCACAGCTCCCGCCCGTGGGCATGGACGTCTCTCCGGCATTGTCCGAACAATATCTCGATCACGGATTTGCGCTCAAGTGCGACACACACGTCCTCACCGACATCGTGCGCCAGAAGAAGGATTCGGGCATTCTGAAGCTCGCGACGACGCTTCGCAAGGCCTTGAGGGAAAAGCGCTTTTCTATTCCGAAGCTTCCCGAGAACGCGCCCGACATCGAGCGCATCGCGCCCGCCGACATGGCGCGGCTCTGCTGGGAGTGCATGGGGCGGCGCATCACGAAGGCCGCGATCATGGTTGCGCACACCAACAGGCGCGTGCAGCAGCTCAATCGCGCCTTCCGCAGGCTGCAGTTCCCGGACGTCGAGGAGCTCGCCGTCGGCGACAAGCTGATGGTGATCATGAACACCCGCGTCGAGGGCGAATTCGTCTGCAAAGGCGACTTCTGCCAGGTTGC
>CAKQKT010000143.1 GCA_934249275.1 uncultured Sutterella sp.
GATTGGCGCCGAAAACGAACTGCATGACCTGGCCGCCGTGGTCAACGACGCGCTTCATGAAGTTGGTGCAGTCTTCAGAAGCGGTCGGGCGATCGTCCTGCATGACCTTGCGGACATTCGGAATGGTTCTGGCGACTTCTTCGGCGAGATTGATCAATTCGGGGCAAACCGGCAGGGTCAGCGCTTTGCCGGCAAGCTTCATGGATTCGGAAACGCCGTACGATTCGGCAACGCCTGCGGCGATGCGGCGAATGGTGTTTTCGATGAACTCATTGACTTCCGTTTTGATGCCGCGGGTTTCGATTTGAAGCGAGGCGTGAACGGGCGTCACGTTGCGTCCTTCGCCGGCATGGAGCGTGCCGATGCTGATGCGGCTGTCGCCAAGACTGTGGCGAGGGATGCCGGCGATCATGAGCGAGGCGGCTGCCGCGGCGAGAAGCGCGCTGCGTCCCTTTTCCGGATCAATGCCGGCATGGGAGGCAACGCCCGTAAAGGAAAGGTCAATCTTGCTGGTTGCGAGCATGCCGCCCTTGGCAATGAGGATTTCACCCAGCTTTCCAAGACCGCCGATGTGCGAGGCAATGAAGTAGTCCGCATCATCAACCCAGCCGGCTGCGGCCATGGCGAGCGCGCCGCGCGTGCCTTCTTCGGCAGGCTGGAAGATGAGGCGGATTGTTCCGCACAGCTGATCCTCATGCTCCTTGAGCCACTTGGCGACGGCCAGGCCGACGGACGTATGCGCATCGTGGCCGCAGGCGTGCATCAGGCCAGGATGTTCGGAACGGAAGCCTTCCTTCACGGGAACGTGGGAAGGATCCTCCGTCTCGTTGACGCAGACGCAGTCAATGTCGAATCGAAGCACCGTCACCGGGCCCGGACGACCGGTATCAATCTGCGCGATCACGCCTGTAAAGCCTTCGAGGCTTTCCAGAAAGGCTTCGGGCACGCCTTCGGCGCGTGCGCGGTCCATGGCATTTTTGACTTTCTCGTCGTCGCGCCCGAGCACGTGTTCCGGATCGACCAGACGCTTGCCCGTCACGCAGGTGTAGCCCAGGGACTGCAGGCGCTGATGAATGAAATAGGTGGTTTCGAACTCGGTCCATCCTTCTTCGGGATGACGGTGAAGCCAACAGCGGTCCGACGTCATCTGAGAGAGGACCGTCGATTGCGTAGTCTCCATGATTTCTCCTGTTGGAAATGGGGTTCGGCAAAAAAACGGAGTCATTTTCCGAAGAGGAATATGGCGTGTAAAGAGAGCTGGCAGGCTTTGCATGCAAAGCTTATGTTGTTGAAAAGTGAATCAGGGACAGGGGATTATTGTTTTAGGAGAGAGGGAGAGGCGAATGGACTGAAAAAGCAGCTTTGCATGCAAAGTTGAGGAGGCGATTGACATGACGATCTTAAAAGTGGTGTCATAAAGGACTCGTCGAACATCTCGTGGAGTGCATTTATTTATGCCGGCCCCGTCATTGAATTGCTCGCTGCCGCGTCATGCGGCTGTGGCTCATGCCATTCGAGAGGAGATTGCGGCCGGCACATGGCAGCCGGGCGCCAAAATTCCGTCCATTCGTCTTTTGACCGAACGCTACGGCGTCAGCGTTGCTTCCGTGCGCCGTGCGCTGGAAAAGCTCGTCGAGGCGAACATTCTGATCGGCATGCAGGGCAAGGGCGTTTTTGTGCGCAGCTTTGAGCATTCCGGCTACTGGAACCGGTTTCATCGATTCCAGCGCAAGGACGGAAGCCTGATTACGGAATTTGAGGACGAACTGTCCGGCTTTGAAATGGTTCAGGCAACGAATGATCTGGCTCGCGAATTGGGCGTGGAGCCGGGCACGTGGCTTGTGCACTGGAGCCGGTCGATGTGTTTTGACGGGAAGTTTTCCGGATTCGATCAGGCGTGGCTGCCCCGGGACCTCGTTCCCAATCTGAAGCCTGAACATTTCATAAAACGCCGTCGCAATCAGAGCATTTATGCGATCTACGAAGAGAGTGACCGGCTCTTCATCACGTCGAGCTCGGATCGCATCCAGGCGATTGTCAACGGTCAGGGAAGCATTTGGGACGTGCCGCTTGAGGACGGAATTCCGCTACTGGTTGTCCAGCGCACGTCTCTGGACATTTCACGACGAATCTTTGAGTTTCGCGTACAGACTGCGGACGCGCGGTTTGTGCAGATATGCACGGATTGAACCGTTCCCGCCCGGCCGCTTCGAAAAAATGAGAGAGACCGAGGTCCGCTTCAGAAGATTCAAAGGCAGTTTTTGCTCAAAAAAACGAACACATCCATAAATCATGACCACACCAAACGAAAGGCTAACCCGATATCGTTGGCTGATCCTGGCCGTCATCTGCCTCATCAACCTGTGCGCAGGTTCGATCTACGCCTGGAGCGTGCTGGCGGCTGCGACGGCTTCGCACTTCACGGCGCTGCTCGGAACGCCGGTGACGGCGGGCGATCTGTCGGTTGCGTTCGGCGTAGCCAATGCCGTCGGCCCGATTCCCATGATTCTTGGCGGAGCCGTCAACGATCGGTTCGGTCCTCGCGCGGTGATCATGACCGGCGGACTTCTCATCGGATTCGGGCTCATTGCCTGCGGGCTGGCATCCTCGCCGTCCATGGTGACGATCGCCTACGGCGGCCTGTACGGCCTGGGGCTCGGCATGACTTACGGTGCCTGCATCACCACGGCCATTCGATACTTCCCGGATCGCCGCGGCTTGGCGGGCGGGATCGTCACCGCAGCCTACGGCATGAGCTCCGTGCTGGTGCCGCCGGTCGCTCAGCTCCTGATTGATTCGGTCGGCATCATGAACACCTTCACCGTGCTCGGTTGCGTTTTCGGCGTCGTCATCGTGGCGGGCGGCCTTGCATGCCGCCGCTGTCCGCCGGACTTCGTGCCGTCCGGCATGCAGGCAACCGGAGGACGCCGGGCCTTCGAGGGAGATTCCTGGCGCGAAATGCTCCTGTCGCCGATCTTCTATCCGATGCTTGTCCTGCTTCTCTGCGGAGCCATCTCGGGCATGATGATCATTTCTCAGGCGGCTTCGATTGCTCGAGGAACCGTCGGAATGACCGCCGGCGCCGCCGCTGCCGCGGTGAGCGTGATCGCACTCTTCAATATGGCCGGAAGACTGACTGCCGGCATGCTCTCGGACAGATTCGGACGACTCGGCGTGCTGATGGGCGCACTCATTCTGTCCTCATGCGGGCTCTGCGTGCTGATGCTGGTCGGGCAGGGAGACGACGCGCTCTTTTATCTGGGATGCGTTCTTATCGGCATGTCCTTCGGCGCCTTTATGGCCATTTATCCGGGATTCACCGCCGACCGCTTCGGCACCGCTCACGCAAGTGTCAACTACGGGATCATGTTCTGCGGCTTTGCGGCTGCCGGATTCTTCGGGCCGACACTCATGCGCGGGATGCAGGCGGCGGGCTTTGACTTTATGTCCTGCTGCGCCGTGGGGCTGCTTTTCTGCGCGGTCGGCATGCTGACAACCGTGGTCTACCAATACATGGCCATGGGGCGTCATTAGGGCACCGGATGCCTCCGGCGTGACGGGAATCGTCGGCCGGATCCGCACTTAAAACTCCGTGAATTCCCAGGAATCCGTTAACAGAGTCTGAAAGAAATTCATATCCCGGCTTAGTTTTGATT
>CAKQKT010000144.1 GCA_934249275.1 uncultured Sutterella sp.
GTGAAGCACTGGAAGCATCCTCCCGCGGGCTGCCGGGAAGGTATCTTTTCCCGGCGCGACTTCCACAATTTGCATTCGCACGGCCTCGTTTTCAGCGCCGGCTTCAACGCATTATTTCAGTCGTCGTCATCGTATCAAAAATGTGGAAAATACGCGAGAGATAGTTAGGGGAACTCCGTAGAAATTCCGTGTAATCCCTAGGAACGGTGGGTTTTTGGCGTTTTTGTCGCTTGAAGTGCAAAGGGAAAGTGCGTAGAACTACGTATTGTTGCCTTCGCGATGGGTATTTACCAGTAAATGACTCGTGGACATCGCATGCCCATAATGAGGTGGTGAGTGTGAAAATGCTTGCGGGACTAGGATTGTTCGCTTCTTGTAGACTGTGCAAGAAGGAATCTTAATGAACGGTTTTTCAGTTTCAGGTGATGCGGATGAGGGTTTGTTCTCGGTCCGTGGAAGGGTTTTGATAGTAAGATGATCTCGAAGGGCGAATAAATGCGCACGGAAGACCGCACTTGCCGGGACCAAGGCAGGGTGCGGATTCTTCGGCCGGAGTCACAGGAGAAAACGGCCCGGCCGAAGCTCATTTGAGGAGGAATTTACCATGACCGATCTTTCCCGCCGCCATCTCATCCAGGGTGCTGTTGCCGGTGCTGCCGCTCTTGCAGGTTCTACCGTTGCCGTTGCTGCTCCGAAGCAGAAGTGGGACGAAACCGTTGACGTGATCGTCATCGGCTCCGGTTTCGCAGGTCTGGCCGCCGCTATTGAAGCCAAGAAGGCAGGCGCCAACGTCATCGTTCTCGAAAAGATGGCCACGTTCGGCGGCAACTCCATTATTAACGGCGGCATTCTGACCGCCACCGGTTGCCCGCAGCAGAAGCTTCACGGCATCAAGGACTCCGTCGACCTGCTCGAAAAGGACATTCTCACGGCCGGCAACTACATGAACTACTCCGCCAAGGTCCGCTACATGGCCGAGCATGCGCTCTCCAATTATGAATGGACCGTGAATGAACTCGGCGTTCAGTACCTCCCGGATGCCATCGGCCAGGAAGGCGGCCACTCCGTTCCGCGCTATGTCACGACGACGAACGGCTCCGGTTCCGGCATCGTCCAGAAGGAACTCGACAAGTGCAAGGAACTCGGCATTCCGCTTCGCAACCGCGTTTATGTCGAACGCATCTTCCGCGGTGAAAACGGCGTCGAAGGCGTCCAGGTCCGCGAAGGCTATCGCTTCCCGAAGGCCGAGTCCGGCAAGGTCAAGACCATCCGCGCCACGAAGGGCGTGGTCCTTTGCTACGGCGGCTTCTCCGCTGACGTGAAGTTCCGCATGTTCCAGGACCCGAAGCTCAACGCAACGCTCGATACGACGAACCAGCCGGGTGCAACGTCCGAACTTTGGCGTGAAACCGCCGCCATCGGCGCCATGCAGGTTCAGGCCGACTGGATCCAGTGCGGTCCGTGGGGCTGCCCGCGTGAAAAGGGCATGGGCATCGGCTGGCAGTTCAACCAGACCGCCGCTGCCGAATACGGCCTGTGGGTCAACGCCGCCGGCAAGCGCTTCGTGAACGAACTTGCAAACCGCAAGGTTCGCGCCGACGCCATCATGGTCGAACAGGCCAAGGGCCTGAAGTGCTTCGCCATCTGCAACGAACCCAACGTCCAGCCGCTCAAGAAGCAGCGCCCGGGCTTCCTCGACAAGATGCTTGAACGCAAGATCGTTGAAAAGTACGACACGCTTGAAGCTCTCGCCAAGGCTGCCGGCATCAAGGCCGACGCTCTCAAGGCTCAGGTTGAGGAATTCAACAAGGTCGTGAAGGCCAAGGCCGACCCGGTCTGGAGCCGCTACATCAACAACGACCAGGTTCCGCTCGTTGAAGGTCCGTGGTACGTCTGCGAACTTCAGCCGAAGGTCCATCACTGCATGGGCGGTCTCGTCACCGACGAAAACTGCGAAGTTCAGGACGTCCGCACCGACAAGCCGATCGGCCACCTCTTCGCCGCCGGCGAAGCCACGGGCGGCGTGCACGGCGCCGTGCGCCTGGGTTCCGTCGCCATCCTTGACTGCCTCGTCTTCGGCCGCCTCGCCGGTCAGAAGGTCGCCGCCATCAAGTAAGGCTCGTTCAACTCTAGGGGAAACGTCCGGCAGCGTATAGCCGGACATGACAAAGCGCTCGAAGGTTCGCCTCCGGGCGCTTTTATTATGGTTCGAAAAAACTCGGCGCCAAGTTCGGCCGAACGGTTCGTTCGAAAATTCATAGTCAGTCAATCGCGGCGGCATCCTTGTGATTGAGGTAAACTATTAGGAAGCATTCTCATGCAGGCGTGCGAAAAAAGGATTGTGCGGGTTTCAGCCCGTCCGAAGCGGAAGATGCGTTGATTCTTCGCTCGACAAGACGCGCCGAACGACCACAGGACGAATAGAGAAGAAAGACATGACAGCGAATCAAAGCGAAGCAGAACGCCTGGCCGTGATCAAGGAGGCGCTTGAGCGCCTGACGGCGGCCGCGACGGGGCTTTTTGAAGACTGGCAACAGGCGAGGAGCTTTCTGCCGACGGGCTGCAGGACTTTGATGGAGGACCTCACCCTCGAGCAGGCTTCGTGGCTCCAGCGCTTCGAGCGGGAGTCTTCCGAAGGCACGTCAGAATCGGCGCTTCGTAGCTTCGAAGGGTTTGCCGCGAAGGTGCACAGGCTGGTTGCCGATCATGCCGACAGCCCGCTCGCCTTGGTCGGAGAAGTTTTTGAGAATGAGGACGAGGAGCGCTTGTTCTTCAGGCGCTGGAAGAACTTTCTCGACGCAGGCATCGGCACGATTGCCCGAAGCTTTGTGATCGACGACGTCATCTTCGCGGGCCAGGTGGCCGCAAGCATGCGTCTTGTGAGCGTCCTTCGCCGCATTACGGCCGAGTGGACGCACATTTCGCCCGAGCATCGTCATCAGCTCGCGGTTGACTTCCGCGAGAACGCACAGGCCCTGAGCGACGCCTACGGCACCGCCTCGAGCGCCGACTTCATTCTGATGAAGGAGCGCTTTGCGGAGCGTCTTGAGGCTGAATGCGACGGCTTCATTGAGGAGGCCGACTATCCCGCCGAAGCGTCCAGCCGAGACGCCGCGATCTTTCGCGCCGCCTCCGACCGCTTTACCAAGGGCGTTGCCGCCACTTTGAAGAGCGTGATCGTCCAGTGCGAGCGCGGCGGTCCTGCAGCCGTGCGCGCCTTCGAGCTGACGCTTGATGCCGGCAGCATGTTCCTGAGCCTGCCCGGCGACGACGAAGCGGCCGAACACTATCGAACGACGCTTCTGCCGAGGCTCGAGCGCCTTGTCAAGGCCGACTGAGACTGATGCAGGTATCGGAATAAGAAATCGCCCGCACGGATCCCGAACTCCGCGGTAAATCTGCTATCTAGATAACGCGAAACCTCAAGAGCCCTGCCAGACAGAAAAAATCTGGCAGGGCTCTTGTTTTCTTGGCTAAACTAGAGTAAAATATAATGTACAGCAACTAATCTAGGGCGACTAAAAATGGCCACGGGACAGGAAATTCTTCACCTCAAGCTCATGTCTTATAAGAACGAGGGCAAGACCTATGTCAGGGCTTATCGCAACAAATGGATTGCTCCTACTCCGGAAGAGGCGGCGCTGGGGAAGAAA
>CAKQKT010000145.1 GCA_934249275.1 uncultured Sutterella sp.
ATTTCGTCGCCGGACTTGGCGGCAAGCGCCTTGTTGTAGTCGGCAATCGTCTTCTTGAGCTGTTCGACCGGGATCTCGAAGGCCGTGGCGAGTTCTTCAAGCGTGTTGAACTGGTGAACGACCTTGCGTTCGAGCTGCTTTTCGATCATGCCGGGACGGCCGCCCTTCCAGAGGTCGACGGCGGCCTGGTCGGCGAGGGCTATGCACATGTGGTTGCGGTTGTTGTTGGCAATCACGGCGTCGGCGCGGACCTTGCGGTTGGCAAGTTCGTTCACGAAGCGCTTGCCTTCGGCGCAGTCGATCCAGAGGCCCATCGTGGCGGCGGCGCCCTGAGCGAAGTAGAGCGCAATGCCCATGCCTTTTTCTTCAGGCGAGTTCCACGGACCGCACTGGATCCAGTCCTGCTGAATCTGCGTGCAGCCGATGCGGGCCGTTTCACGCCAGAGTTCGGACGTGGCGCCCGGCTGGTTCGTGGTGGCGAACTTGTCGGTGAGCTTCGGATCATACTTCGTGCGGAAGGCGACGTCGGCACCGAAGCCGCCGTAGCAGAGAACAACGGCGCGGTCGGCGCGGATCCACTTTTCACGGCCGGAGCCTTCGCGCGGGAAGCGATAGCCTTCGCGAACCTTCAGGCCCTTCACGCGGCCGTCGTCATCGCGAACGATGGTTTCGACATAGCACTTCGTGCGGATTTCAACGCCGATCTTCTTGAGGTATTCTGCTTCCTTCTGGACGATGCCGGAGCCCGAACCGTTCTTGGTGTACATGAAGCGCGGTACGGAGTGGCCGCCTTCCTGGCCGATGTGGTCGGTGATGTATTCGACGCCGAGTTCCTTGACGGTCCATTCCCAGGTGGCGTAGGCCTGTTCGGCCATCGTCTTCACCTTTTCAGGATAGTTGAGGCCCTGGCCTTCGCGAATGATGTCGGTGGCGAGCAGCTCGGCGCTGTCCTTGACGCCCATTTCCTTCTGAATGGCGTTGCCCGGGACGGAAATGATGCCGCCGTTGATGATGGAGTTGCCGCCGATCGTCACCATCTTTTCAAGAACGATGACGGACTTGGCGCCGTTCTGCTTGGCTTCTGCGGCGGCCGCAAGACCGGCAAAGCCGCTGCCGATCACGACGACGTCGTAATGTTCGTCCCACTTGGCGGGCATAGGGTCCTTGCAGGCTGCCTGGGAGGCGGCGGAAGCCGTGGCTGCGACGGTGCCGGCGGCGGCCGAAAGAAGCAGGCTGCGGCGAGAGAGATTGGTCATGATTGTCTCCTTGGTGATTTGGTCTTCGAGTGAGCGGAATTTGGTGATTTCCTCCGCATCTCTGACGTGAAATCTAAGCCGCCGATAAAATTGTTGAAAGCGTGTTTTGAATATTCAATTTGTTGTTTTGACAAATTAGCCTCATGAAGACAGTCAAGAACATTGATGCATGGCGGCTACTGTCCGAACTCGGGCAGGGCGGCGGCTACAAGATGGCCTCGATCAAGCTCGGTCTTGATTTCCCGACCTGCACCCGGCTCATGCAGAAGCTCGAGGCCGAGCTCGGCATGGAGCTCGTGGTGCGTAATTCCCGTCCGGTGAGGCTTACGACCGCCGGCGAATACATTCTGCCTTCCGCAAGAGCCTTGACGGAAGCCTTCGAGAACGCCCTGCAGTCTGCAATGTCGGCCAATGATGTGCCGGCAACGATCCGCTTCAGCGTGCCGGTCAACTGTCCGCGGCAGAGCATTTTCGAAATGATTCAGAACTACGCTGAGAAGGATTCGAATCTCACCGTCGAGATCCTCTCCGACATGAACCACGAGGACGTGCTCACGGGCCGCGTCGATCTCGCGATGCTGCCCTACAGGCCCGAAGGCGATGGCCTGGTGCTTTGGCCTCTGGGAAAGAGCTTCAACGTCATGCTCGCGTCGCCCAAGTATCTTCTGGAGCACGGGACGCCCAGGACGCCCGCCGACATGGCGGACCACGACATCATCTTGCGCTCGAGCGACTACTATCCGAAGACCCGCTTTCTGATTCGCGGCGATGAAAAGGAGCCGCTTCTTTATCGCCGCATCGCATTTTCGGGCGACGTCATGTCCGGCAAGGAGGCGCTCCTCAACGGGGAGGGCATTGCCGTTTCGCTCTCCATCGCTACCTGCTGGAATGAGATCGAATCCGGAGCGCTCGTGCCGGTGCTGACCGACTGGCATCGGCCGGAATGGGAGATGACGCTCTGCATGTCGAAGAACAATGTGGGGAACCTTCGATTCGTCAATTTCGCCCGCGCGTTCGTGAAGTCCGAATCGGAGGCCATTCGCCAGAGGCGAAAGCGAAACAAGGCGCTCCTGAAGAAGTTTGGCTGAGGGTTTGTGGCAGTTTTCCGAAACTGGTCTTTCGTGCGGTTGAGACGGTTCTATCCCATTGTTGAGGAAGACAATTGTTTGATGACAAAGAAAAACGCTTTGAGTTCAGTCTCGATCCAACGGGATTTTCGTGCAAAGACGGATGCCGGCCGGATCCTCCCAGGTGATAAGCCAGCTGTCAAGCAGAAAAGAGTCGTCCGTATCCGTTTCCAAATGCCAGAAACCGTCCGGCAGCTGCACAAGCGTCTGCTTCCGGCTGAACGGCGTCTCCGTCAGATTCCGTGCCATCACATCACTCGAAAATTCAAGCACGAGGCGTATCCGTTGTCCGCGGCTGAAATTGAAGTGCTGATTGCTCACATATTGTCGAAGATCGAAGCCTTTCGGGCGGTCGGCCGGAAATGCCAGCACCTCCGCCGTGCTGAGCCGATGCAGGGCCAGATGCCGGATGTCGTCAAAGCCCTCGAAACGGCAGACGAGATAGAGCCGTGATTCCTGCTGAACAAGACCGAGCGGAGACACAATGCCTTCAGTTCGATAACCTTCCTGATTGACATAGGCAAGCTTCAGCTTTGAGTCTCGGAAAAGCGCTTCGCTCACGGCATCGTATATGCCTGGCTTGATGCGTGCCGAAACAAACGGAAGAGAGGCGTGGACCGAAACTGTTTTGCGCAGCCAACGTGCCGATCGCCCGGAAGCGGTTCCTTCTCGGTTCTCATCCTGAAGACTTTCCCGAGCTGCGGAAAACAAGGGCTCGAGTGAAGCAGTGACGGAAGACGGGAGCTGTGATTTGAGCCGATCCTCGCAAAGGCCGAGAAGCAGACTTTCCTGAGGGCTTAGGCCTGAGACCGGCAGGGCGGTTTCGGGCATTCGCTGGACATAGCCGAAAGGCTTGCTTCGACGGTCGCATTCAATGTTCAGTTCAGGACAGTCGCAGATGTTCTGCAAAATTCGCTGAAGCCGGCGGTAGGGAAGCGTGATGCCGGCATCGGTGAGACCTGCTGCGATTTCCCGGGCGGTAATCCTACGGTTTCGCGGGATCAGTCTGAGAATCCTAATGATTGTGACGGCCTCGGACACGGCAGTATCGGAACGCGGCATTAAAACTCCGAAAAATGGAAATCGTTGATCAATTGTAGAGCCGAAGGGAGAACCCTTCTGATCGAACGGGGCTTGCTTTGGATCGGATGTGCCGATGAATGACACATGCAGGCCGATACTACGCTCATGGATCACGGAGGCGTGCAT
>CAKQKT010000146.1 GCA_934249275.1 uncultured Sutterella sp.
TCAGCTTTCAGGCGGTTATTTGACGATGCGGACGAGGTCGAAGCCGCCCGTCTTCTGGCCGTCGATTTCGCCGAAGAGCCAGAGGTCGGTGTTGACGCCTTCGAAGCCGTACTTGGCGGCTTCGTCAGACGGGAAGGTGAGGACCAGGTCCTTCACGCCGTCGCCGTTGACGTCCTTGAGAGCCATCTTCGTCGCCTTGGCACGCTTCAGGTTCACGTCGACGTTCGGGTCAGGATAGGTGATGCCGAAGACGAAGCTTTCCTTCTTGGCCTTGGAGAGATCGAGACCCTTTTCGCCGAAGACGACCACGTCAACCTTGTCCTTCTTGGAGAGGGAGAGCGTGTCGGCGAGAATTTCGATCTTGAGCGGCTTCATGTTCTGGAAGGCGTCTTCAAGAAGCGCGATCGAGACGTTGTAGGCTTCGGCCGCATACTGATGGAGGTATGCCTTGGCCTTGTCCTGCGAGACGTTCTTTTCAAGATACTGGGCGGTCTTGAGAACGGAATCGCCTTCCGCAAGCCACTTGGCCTGCTGGGCGTCGATAACCTTGCGGAGGTCGGCGCGGGCGCCGTCGTCAAGATAGTCGACCAGGTTCTGGGTCTTCAGAGCCGTGTAGAGACCGAAGTCGGCCTTGAAGTCGAAGCGGTCCGGCGTGGCATGGAAGTGTTCGGCCGTTGCAACTTCAGGCGTCATGAAGGACTGGGCTTCGGCAGGCTTGGCGAGCGGGAAGAACGGAACGTACGGGGTCTGGCACGGACGTGCGGACGTGCGCCAGCCGCGCGTGAGCAGCGGTTCGGCGTTCATTTCGTAAACCACGGATTCGAACGTGCCGACGTTGCAGATGTCGCGCATCGACTGATGGAAGAAGCCGCTCGTGCGGGCTTCGCGCTTCCAGTGGCCGGAGACGATCTTCTGGACGTCCGAGACCGTGAGCTTCTTGGTCGGCTTCACGGAATACGGGAAGGCTTCCTGATCCATCGTTTCCTTGCCCATCAGCATTTCCCAAGCGGTCTGGGCGCGGTCCTTGTTCCAGTCGGCGGAACGGCGTTCAATCGGCTGATAGGCCTTGCGGAAGGAGAAGTCGGAGTAGTCGCCGGCCTTGGCGGGCTTGTAGTGGCCGGTCTTGATCGCATGTTCGATCAGGTCGGGCGACATGATGACGTCCTTGGAGTTGACGTCGACCTTGTCAAAGGCGAAGGCGTTGGCGATGTATGTGACTTCGTCATTCTGAACCTTGCGGGCGATGTAGCGGTGGCCCTTGAGAAGCATGATCTGCCAGGCTTCGTTGCGGTCGGCGACGGTGTAGGTGCGGCCGCCGGTAATGTAGCCGTACTTCGTGACGAGGTCGATGGCGATGTCGACGGCGTCGCGGGCCGACTTGGCGCGTTCGGCGAGCAGGCGGCGGATGCCGTAGCCGACGCCGCTGTCAACAACCGGGTTCTTTTCTTCGAACGTGTTGTTGCAGTTGTTCGTCACGATGGCGACGCCGTTTTCATTGACGAAGCCGTCGGAGAAGGAATAGCCGTCCGGATGCAGGGTCTGCGTCCAATAGAAGCCGTACGTATGGGCAACCTGAGGAATCTTGGCGGTCGTCTGTTCGTACGTGATGAGTTCGCCGGCCTTGTGGTCGGCAGCCGGAACCCAGTACTGGCTCGTGACGATGCGGAGGTCATTGTCCTCGTTGTGACCGATCATGATCTGGCCGGTGGCGGAAACGTCCTTGCCGACCACGATCGTGGAGCAGGCGGAGGCGTTCATGGCGATTGATCCGAGAGCCATCGAGAAAGCCGCTGCCAGCAAAAGATTGGTCTTTTTCATGATTCATTCCTCCTGAGGAATTTAAACAAACATGCCGTGTATCCTAAAGGAGACTGATGTAAGGAGGTAGTAGCACAAACCCTTTGATTGTCGTTCTTGAATCAAGACTGAGATGTTGTACAGAAGCTTGCAAGGAGGCTTGATGAGCAGGATAATGTCACCCTGCCTTACAAAATTCAGTCAGATCACCTTACAAAATTTTGACCTTGGCTGGGGCATCCATCAGAGGCTATGGGAGCACTTCATGTCCGGGACGGAATATCGCACGAGAATTGTCGATCAGCGCCTGAGGGTTTTTCTTCACGCCTTCGGAGCCGTATGCATCGAAGGTCCGAAGCATTGCGGCAAGACGCTTACCGCGCGGAGGGTTGCTGAAAGCGTGGTCGTCATGAACGACCCGGACGATCCGGACAAAAATCGAAAGCTGGCGGAAATTTCGCCCGAGGCTATGCTGAATGGGAAGTTCCCGCGCCTCATTGCGGAATGGCAGGAATGTCCTTTGCTCTGGGATGCCGTTCTTAATCGTGTGAACAAGCTGATGGAGCAGGGCCTTTTCATTCTCACGGGTTCTGCATTGCCAAGCCAAAAGGGCCTTCGGGACTGCGGCGCCGGCAGCATCGGCATGCTGCGCATGCGTCCGATGTCGCTTTGGGAATCCGGGGATTCGGACGGACAGGTCTCGCTCGAGGCTTTGTGCCGGGGCGAGCTTGAAACGGTTGAGACCGGCGACGTTGAGCTTGACAGGCTGACACGCCTCATGCTTCGCGGCGGCTGGCCCGAGGCCGTTGCTCAGGATGCTTCAGAAGTGCATCTCTATGCCCGTGAGTATGTCGCATCGGTTTTCAATGATGACGTTGACCGGCTTGAAGGCGTGCATCGAGATCGGACCAAGCTGGGCATGGTGCTTCGCGCTCTGGCTCGAGTCGAAAATACGGCGGCCACTCCCATCGCCTTGCAGCGTGTCGTCATGAAATACGACGGTGTTGAGCTCGCTCGGCCGACTCTGGCGCTTTATACGGACCTGATTGATCGTCTGTATCTTTCCGACAATCTGCGGCAGTTCTCTCCTTCGTTCGAGCTGCCCGTTCGCATGAAGAAAACGGCCAGGCGCCATCTCTGCGATCCTTCGCTGGTTGCTGCTCTTCTCAAGCTTGATTCGCAGTCCGTTCTCTACAACCTCGACAAACTGAAGTCTCTTTTTGCCTGTCTCTGCCTGAGGGATCTGCGAATTTACGCCGAAGCCTTCGGGGGCGAGGTCTTCCATTATCAGGATTACCGAAATCAGGAAATGGACGCCGTCATTGCCATGCCGGGCGGATCCTGGGCGGGCTTTGCCATTACGCTCAGCGTCGGCGAAGTTGAGGCGGCCGCACGAAGGCTGCTGAAAATTCAGAACGATCAAAAGAGCGCGAATCCCAACAGCGCGCCTTCGGTTCTCTGCGTGCTTTGCGCAATGACGAATACCGCATATCGTCGTCCGGACGGCGTGTTCGTCGTGCCGGTGACGTCGTTGAAGCCGTAAGCGAATCGAGTTGTAAAGGTTTTCTTTAGAACTCGATTGTTTTTTGCCTTGAGCGCTTGATGACTGTGCCGTGCATTTCCCGGCATTGTCCGGAAGACTCGTGTGATGAGAGACGAACGATCGCAACTCGGCGCAGCAGCTTCAACGGAAACGGGCCGCAAATTGCTTCGCGGCCCGTTGGGTTTGGTGAGGATGCTCCTATCAATCAGAACTCAATTTCTTTTCAG
>CAKQKT010000147.1 GCA_934249275.1 uncultured Sutterella sp.
TTCGTCGGCAGCGGCGCGGATGGCGCGGTGGCCTTCCGGAGAGATGCGGAACCAGTCGCCGGCCTTGATTTCGACGACTTCGCCGTCAATGTAAAGTTCGCCCTTGCCTTCGAGCACGCCGTAGACCTCTTCGTTCTTCACGTGCTTGTGCACGAACGGAACGGCGGCGCCGGCCGGGAGAGCGTTGACGGAGATTTCGCAGCCCGTGAGGCCGAGTGCGTCATGGAGCTCCGTGCGCGGAGCAGCTTCGAGGGAAATCTTGGCAAAGTTAGCGGACATGATCAAATCCTTCATGCTTAATTAGTTCGTCGCCGAACCATGTGTCTGAGATAAAGGCGGCAAGTGCGCTGCCGCCGGGGTTTTCCGGAAGTCCTCGGCAGGCCCACACCCTGCGTTGTTCTTCCATGCCGCAAATATTAGTTCGTCACCGAACGTTTGTCAACCGAATCTGCAAAATTCTTCGAGAACCAATCACGAGACTCGCTGCCGGCGAAAAAAGCCCGCGATCGCAAGGAAGGCGGGCTCGGGTCAGAGTTGAACGGATGCTCTACATCCAGTCGTTCCAATTGTCGATGCCGCGGGGCACGTCGCCCGAGGGCGGACGATGCGTCCTGTTCGAATAGGACGGGCGGTTGGGCGGCGGAGGCGGCGGCTGATGCGGATTGAGCGGTTCGTGCGGCGGTGGAGGAGGCGCCGGATGGGCGTACCGGTCGTCGCGGCGGGCCTCTCTTCTGCGGCGTCTTTCCTCACGCCTTTCCTCACGCTCATAACGCCTTGCCTCCCGTTCATAGCGCCTGTGATAGTCGTCTATCCAGTAGCGCCTGTAGGCCGGAACAGAATACCTCACTTCTCTGTACCACCAATACCGGCCGTCCCAGCGACCCCGGTCATAGTGGCGGCGAATGTGGTCTCGAATGAGCGCATCGGTCACGCCGTAGAGAATGTCTTCAAGAAGCGGATCGTTGCGTGCGAATGCGGGAGCCGCTGCCGGCAGAAGAGCGGCAAGGGCCGCGCCCATGAGAATGTTTCGGCGTGAGAGCATGTTGAGGTCCTCCGAAGTGGATTTGAACTCTATGCTTCGATTGTAGTGAACACATGTTCAGAAAGAAAGCATTGGAACAATTCGCCAAAGATCTTGACTTATCTTTCCTCTTTCAGGATAAGCCCGCCATTCACAAAAGTCCATCATTTCCTGTGCGACAGGGAAATCCTGCTCATCCGCCCTGCTCTCCGAAGCGTTTTCCAATGCAAAGGCGCCTTTACATTGGCGACGGCGCACCCGACGCCGAGTGAAAGATGACAGATTCGGGCAACGAAATAAGAGGAAGAGGAAAGCCGACCGACGTCAACCACCGGCACGGCGCCGCAAAGGACAGCCGGTTCTTGCACCCGGGGCTTGAAGGCCCGGACGTTGATGCCGGAATCGTCCGGCTCGACCCTGTGACGGACGAAGAGTACCTTGCGCTTTGAGCGCTCTCAAGGAACAAAACAAAGCCGGCACGCTAAGGGATGCGGCCGGCTTTGTTATTGAATTCGTTCGTTTGACTCGGTGGTCCTGCCCGTCAGGCTCAGTTGAGCTTGATGGTTCGAAGCTCAAGGCCGAGCATTTCCATCACTTCGACGAGAGTTTCGAAAGACATGTCTGCGCCAAGCGAGAGATCGGCGGGAACAGGAAGGCCCTTCATGCGACAGGCACTAATAAGAACTTCGGCGATGCGATAGGCATCGCCGGATGAAAAGGCTTCCTGAATCCAATGCCGCAGGGCATCGACTGTCATCGCTTGGTCATCTTTAGGAACGAAGTGTCTCTTTAGGAGACCGGTACTGGAAGTTCTCATTTGGGCATGTCCAATGGTTGAGTGCGGCGCGGGCCTGTCAGCCGCTTGATTTTGCCGCTTGTATTGACCGAAGCTCTTTGTCTTCTTGCGTCATGGCAATCGGGGAGGCGCCGGCTAGATCAGCGCTCTCTCCCAATTGGAATGACACGAATTCTAAACTACTGCGTGCATGCAGGCGCAAATTTCGAATTACTGTTTTTCCAGTAGGTAGAACATCTTAAGGGGTTCTTCCACCTCGTTGCCGTCAGCATTAAGCAGCATGATTCCGCCCTGCTTCACTCGGGCAAGCCAAGGCAAATCGCCATCGCTCGAGGGCGTCATCTTGAGGAGACCGTCTTCGGCCATCACCCAGCGGCCGCCTTCCTCAAAAGTGTCGTGTCCGATGTATTCGGAGACCCGGGTATAGCTGCCGTCGGCGCGTAGGTAGAGCGTCGTTTGAACGGCCTCGCAGTCGGCGCATGGGAGCTTGCCTTCGTAAATGCCGGCAACCATCTGCATGGGCGTAAGATTCAGCACCCGCTGAGAGTCAGCGGCGTCGCGTACGTTCGAGGCGGGAGCGCCGCAGCCCGAAAGGCCGGCGACGGAGACGGCCGCGAGCGCGGCCAGAGTGAGCTTGATGGTGGTCTTCATGCTTGACGCTCCTGGAAAAGTCAAATGCGGAGATTGTAGCGAACACGGGCGGCGGATGCGCAGGCAGCATCACGCACTGTCATTTGCGACATCATGCACGGATTCGAAACAACGTGTGGAAACAATCCGTATCCGTCTGTTCAGGCCTGTTGCAGGGAGCATCCGGATTCACAAAATTGCGACAGAAGTGCGTCGGATACTTATTTTGTCGTATGCCGCAGCCTTCGCGAAGGCTGTAGGATTATCAAATCGGCGCAAAACCTCGGTTTGCGCTACAGTAACGATGCACATGCCTCCGGCGCCCGCCATCGAGTCCGCTAGAGGCGCCGGAACCGACCGGCAGAAACAAACACACAATAAGAAAGAAGGATTTGCCAATGTCCTGGGATTTTGAAAAGCACTACATCAACGGCGAATGGACGTCTTCGGACGGCGACGCCTGGATCGACGTGGAGAACCCGGCCACGCTCGAGCACTTTGCCAGAATTCCCGACGGCACCACGACGGATGCGGACCGCGCCGTCTCTGCCGCAAAGAACGCACTCAGAGGCTGGCGCTGCACATCGCTTGAAGAGCGCATCCGCCTCATGAAGGCGATGCTTGCCAATTTTGAAGGCCTGCGCGACGAAATCATTCGTCTTGAAGTGGCCGAGCTCGGCGCTCCCGTGGTCTTCACGACGAAGACCCATTGCGACTACCAGTTCGTGCGCGTGCGCTCCTACATCGAGGCCGCCGAAAAGATGGTTCTTGAGGAAAAGCTCGCCAACTCCACCGTCTACCGCGAACCCGTCGGCGTCGTCTCGTGCGTGACGCCATGGAATTATCCCCTCGGCCAGGTCGTCCAGAAGGTCGTGCCCGCCATTCTCATGGGCTGCACGGTCGTCCTGAAGCCCAGCCAGCACACGCCGCTCACGTCCTGCCTGCTTGCCGATGCGTTCGATCGCGCCGGCTTCCCGAAGGGCGTCTTCAACATGGTGAGCGGCCGCGGCTCCAAGCTCGGCGACCGCCTTGCGTCGCACCCCGACGTCGACATGGTGAGCTTCACGGGCTCCACGAAGGTCGGCGTCAAGATCGCCCAGCGTGCGCTCGAAA
>CAKQKT010000148.1 GCA_934249275.1 uncultured Sutterella sp.
ACGGATGCCTGCTTAAGTGATGATTCGGAGAAAACTGATGGATGCCGTTTTCCCGTTGCCATCGCATGGTGCAGGCGCTCGTGCGCTCGTTGATTGTCTTGAACATCTTGAACCTCGTTGTGTCGGTGAAGGCTTTTCCGCCGCCTGCGGGGTTCTCGGCTTGTGTTCCTGAAACGAAAAGACCCGCGGGCTGCGGGTCATTCGGAGTGAAAACTATTGGGCAAAGACCGCCCGACCCGCTCTAAGAAGAGAAGGAGCGCCACCAAAGCTGCTGAGCGGCGTGGGTCGGAATGAAGGATTGCTTTGTCATGGTGAGAAAAGGATAGCTTGGCCGAGGGAATCGCGCATCAGGACGATGCCCTAGGCAAAAGTTCCTAATTGCTTTCTGTGCGAGATATAACAACGGCCCGGCCATCCTGGAGGACAGCCGGGCCGAAGCAGCCAAAGAAGAATTCTTATGGATTAGGCGCGGGCGTTCTTTGCCGTCAGGTCGATGATGGCGAGCGTGACTTCAAGGGACTTTTCCCAGGACTTCATCGGCAGGAACTCGCAGTTGCTGTGGAAGTTGTGGGCGCCGGTGAAGTAGTTCGGCGTCAGGATTCCCTTGACGGAGAGGTAGGAGCCGTCCGTGCCGCCGCGCATGGCGGTGGTGCGGGGCTCGACGCCGGCTACGGCGAGAGCGTCGTAGAGGTAGTCGATGCCCACGCGGTTGTCGTCGCGCACGGCGTCGGCAATGTTGGCGTAGGAGTCGGAGAGCTCGATGTCGATCTTGGCCTTCGGATGACGGAAGCGGAGGTACTCGGCGGCGCGCACGAGCTTTTCCTTCTTGCGTTCGTAGAGAGCCTTGTTGTGGTCGCGGATCTTCATCGTGAGGACGGCCTGGCTCGGGTTGGCCTGGATCGTCTTGAGAACGATGAAGCCTTCGCGGTTTTCCGTGCATTCTGGCGTTTCGGCGCGATCGAGCATGCTGATGAAGTCATGCACGACGAGGATCGGGTTGACGAGAACGCCCTTGGAGGACATCGGATGGGCGGTGACGCCCTTGACCGTGAGCTTGGCGTTGCCGGCGTTGAAGGTTTCCCAGACGACGTCGCCGAGTTCGCAGCAGTCGATCGTGTAGGCAAAGTCGACCGGGAACTTGGAGAAGTCCATCTTGCGGGCGCCCTGTTCGCCGAGTTCTTCATCGGGCACAAAGCAGATGTGGATGTCGCCGTGCGGACGGTTTTCGGAGGTGACGATGGAAAGGGCCGTCATCACGTTGGCGATGGCGGACTTGTCGTCGGCGCCGAGAACGGACGTGCCGTCGGAAACGACGATGTCGTCGCCCACGTAGCGTTCGATTTCAGGATGTTCGGCCGTCTTGAGCCAGATGTCCTTTTCCTTGTTGAGGCAGATGTCGCCGCCCTGGTAGTTTTTAACGACCTGCGGATGAACGTCCGGGGAGAGGCCGACGTCGACGGTGTCCATGTGGACGACCCAGCCGGTGACCGGGGCCTTGGCCCCTTCGGGGAGGTTGGAGGGGAGCTTCGAATAGACGATGGCGTGTTCGTCGACTTCGACGTCGACGAGGCCCATTTCACGAAGTTCGCCGGCCAGAAGTTCGGCCAGTTCGAATTCGTTCGGGTTGCTCGGCACGCAGCCTGCCTTGATGTTGCTCTGCGTGGAAATGGCTGCGTAGCGCATGAAGCGTTCGAGCAGTGCGGCTTTCTTGTCCATGGAAGAATCTCCTTCAACGAATGGTGTGTCGTCCCCGAGGTTTGGCGGGGAGTGCGCCCGAGCCCTGACGGAGTCTTTGCCGGGGCGGGCGGCGTGTGGTCCTGCCGGAAGGCGATTTCGGATTCGACGGATCGGATCCGGAGGTCGTCCTCCCGATGCGGAATCCATTATGGACATCGAAAATCGGCGTGTCCTTGAACCTTGGTACATGGTCGGAAGGAAACCGTTCGGTCACAATTCGTGACAGTCCGCATCCTCAGCCTCCGTTCGCGACGCGCGGCGGGAGGCCGGCGGACCTCCAACCGGACCCTCTAAAGAACCAACCAAACACCTAAAGGAACGTCAGCCATGGTCGGCGTCATCATTTCACTTCTGGTCACCGTAATGGTGGTGATCATTCTGCTCAAGAAGCTGAAGGCACAGTTCGTGCTCTTCTTCGGCGGTCTCACGCTTCTCGTCTGCTCGATTGCGATGGATGCCCTCGGGCTCCTGCCCAACGGCGCCCAGATTCTTCCGAAGGGCGTCGCCAGCACCGGCTTCATCGGCTTCGACCTCTTCAAGTGCATCACGTCGATCATGTCCTCCCGCACGGCGGGCATCGGTCTTCTGATCATGTCGGCCGCCGGCTACTCCAAGTACATGTCGATCATCGGCGCCTCCGCCATCATGGCCGACTATCTCTGCCGTCCGCTGCGCATCTTCCGCTCGCCGTACTTCGTGCTCTCGCTCGCCTACATCATCGGCGCCATCGCCGACCTCTTCATTCCGTCCGCCTCCGGCCTCGCGATGCTTCTGATGGTCACGATCTACCCGGTGCTCGTCCGCCTCGGCGCCTCCCGTCTGTCTGCCGCCGCCGTGATCGCCACGGTGTCCTGCCTTGACATGGGCCCGACGTCCGGCGCCGCGAACTATGCCGCTCAGGTTGCCGGCATGGACACGATGACGTACTTCGTCGAATACCAGATCCCGGTCGGCATCGTCGTGACGATCGCCGTTGCCGCTCTGCACTTCTTCACGCAGCGCTACTTCGACGCCAAGGACGGCGACAAGGCCAATGAAGTCGACGAAACCACCGCCAAGCAGGACACGATCGACGCCAAGGGCGCCCCGGCCTGGTACGGCTTCCTGCCGATGATCCCGCTCATCCTTCTGATCGTCTTCAACCGCTTCGTGATCGACACGGTCAAGCTTGACGTTCCGACCGCCATGTTTATCTCCTTCACGGTTGCCATCTGCTGCGAACTCTGCCGCAAGGCCGCCAAGGAAGTGCTCAACACGGGCTTTGAATTCTTCAACATGATGGGCCGCCAGTTTGCCACGGTGATCACGCTTGTCGTCGCCGGCGAACTCTTCGCCAAGGGCCTCATTGCCACCGGCACGATCGACTACCTCATCGCCGGCACGCAGAACCTCGGCCTTCCCGCCTACGCCATCATGATCGTCGTTGTGGCCTTCATCTCGATCTCCTGCGTGGTGATGGGCTCCGGCAACGCTCCGTTCTTCGCCTTCGCTCCGCTCGTCCCCGACTTTGCCCAGCAGTTCGGCGTCTCGACCATCCTGCTTCTCATGCCGATGCAGCTCTCGACGGGTCTTGCCCGCGTGATGTCCCCGATTACCGCCGTGGTCGTCGCCGTGGCCGGCTGCTCCGGCATCAGCCCCTTCGCTCTGGTTCGCCGCACGGTGATCCCGATGACGGGCGGTCTGATCGTGATGGTTCTCATGACCATCATCCTCAACTAATCGAACAACATCGATTCCTCTCGGCGCGACCGGGTTCTCCTGCCGGTCGCCGATTTCAGGCAGACGCCCCTGCAC
>CAKQKT010000149.1 GCA_934249275.1 uncultured Sutterella sp.
CGACCGTCTTGCTGTATCGTCTATATGAGACAAGCACCTGCAGAAATGTGCCTTATAAAAACACCTTGTTTCGTCTCATCTTGTAAAAATCTCTTGAGCCTAATCAAGGTTTGGCGTGATTTTTTCCACTCCCCGATGATCGTTCGGTGCGTTCGTGTCCGAAAAATAGTTTCCGCCAAGCTTCAGTCGATAGGATCCACCACTAGTGGTTTTCTTGTGAGAGTGAGAGTTTTGACTGAACGACGCTTCAGAGCGTTTCGGAAAATCGGCATTTACACCTTTATTGGTACCAATTGGTCTACAGACGAGTTGGTACTAGTAAAGAAAATTTTCTATGCTCAGGATCAGTTTTAGCGGTGATTTTTATACAACAGCAAAAAAGCCGCCCGGGCACGCGGCTCGAACGGCTTCAAATGTCTGAAATTCGTTATTGAGGGTCAGCCCGCGAGCTTCGCCGCAATCTCGGGCGCGAACTGCTGGCACCACCCATAGGCGGCAAGCAGAATGCCGGCGACGGGAACGAGTCCGTAAATCAGGAATTTTTCAAAGGAGCCCCAGGCCTTGACCTTTGCGCGGAAGACGAGCGCGAACACCGCGGCTGCGCCGAAGATGAAGGTGCCCTGGCGGAAGTTCTGGCGAGCCTCCTCGATCGAGAAGTCGAACATCAGCGAGAGGGATACGGAAAGCGCCCAGGCGCACACGATTGCGCCGGAGACCCAGAGGGCCGTGCCAAGTCTGTCTTTCATGTCTTTGGTTGGATGTCTATATATAAATGTGATTGGACAATCGATGCTGTATTGTACGAGCCCGACCCGCGCATTGCACGAGGCATCGGTGGAACCTCGGATATGCGGCGCCTCTCATGCGCCGCGCCCTGAGACAAATGCGTTTTGACGCGTATTTCGTTCTCTTCTCCATGTCTGATTGTCGGCGGCTCGTGTACACTTGATGCCGTCTGATTTTTTATTGGCAGCACATCAATGTCCAACGTCTTCATCACCGGCGCTTCGAGCGGCATCGGCGCGGCGCTTGCCCGCCAGTACGCAGCCCGCGGCGACGTGCTCGGCCTCGTGGCCCGCAATCCCGAAAAGCTCCAGGCTCTCATCGACTCCCTTCCCGGCGACAAGTCGCACTACCATGCCCTTCCCGCCGACGTGACGAAGAAGGATGAGATCATTGAGGCCGCAAGGAAGTTCGAAGCCCTCTCGGGCGGCACAGACATCGTGATTGCCAACGCCGGCATATCGATCGGCTGCAAGACCGAATACTACGAAGACCTCGACGTCATGGAGATGATCTACAAGACGAACGTATTCGCCATGGCCTACACCTTCCACGGCTTCATCGAGCCGATGACGAAGCGCGGCCGCGGCAAGCTCGTCGGCATCGCCTCCGTCTCCGGCATCCGCGGCCTTCCGGGCTCCGAAGCCTACGGCGCCTCCAAGTCCGCCGTCATGACCTACAACGAAAGCCTGCGCGTCGGCCTTCGCAAAACGGGCATCAAGGTCCAGACGATCAGCCCGGGCTTCGTGAAGACCCCGCTCACGAACGGCAATCCCTACAAGATGCCCTTCGTGCTCACGCCCGACGAATTCGCCGCGCTCGCCGTCAAAACCATCGACTCCGACGCTACCTACCGCACCCTCCCCTGGCAGATGGGCCTCCTCGCCAAAATCATGCGCATCGCCCCCAACTGGCTTTGGGACAAGATCGTCGCCAACCGCAAGCAGAAGCCCCGCATGGCTGAAAAGCAAAAGATCAATGCCGAAGCCGAAAGGCAGGCTCAAGAGCGCAAGTAACGCGTTTCAAGCCGATCAAACATTTACAAGCGGTGCGAGGATTATCTTGCACCGTTTTTGTTTGTTCCGTCTTCGCTTCGAACAGCAAAAAGGCCGCAGGAATGCCGGCGGCCCAATCGGGTTTTGCTTATTGTCATGGAAGCGCTGCCCGGCGCCTCGCATTTGTCATCGCATCAGGTCTTCGCAGTCGTTGCAGAGTTCCTGAATGTAGTCGATTCGCGGAAGTGCGGAAGACCAGCACAGCGGAATGCCGCGGTCCGGATCCATGCCGTAGACAATGCCGGCGAGGCTCCCGGTGAGAGCACCGATCGTATCGGCGTCGCCCCCGAGGTTCACGGCCTGAAGCACGGCATCCTCATAGCTCTGCGTGTTGATGAGGCACCAGATCGAAGCCATGAAGACGTCGGACACAAAGCCCGAATTCGGAACGGACACGCGCGACAGATGCGGCATCAGCTGGATCTTTGGCAGATAGTAGTCCGGAATTTCAATGTAATGGTCTTCAACCAGGGCTTCGAGAGCATCCGCAGGCTTGCGGCCCGTCACCAGTTCGTCGACAAGGCACGCGTACATGCGGCAGACGCTCTTGCTGATCTGATGGGCGTGCGTGAGCGCGCCGGCCTCGTCCACGATGTCGAGGCGGTTCGGGTCCTTCATCAGCGCATAGGGAATCATGCGCATGAGCGCGCCGGCGCCGTTGTCGAGAACGTCGCGGCCGCCGCAAAGATCGAACGAAGTGCCGTTTCTGAAGCGCGAGATCGCCATGGCTGTCGTACGGCCCCAGCCGTAGGCCTTGCCGTCCGGCGTATAGGCGCCGTCATGAAGCCAGCTTGCGAACTTCGTCATCACGTCGTCGGCATCAAAGCCCTTCTTTTCGCGAAGGCTGTCAAGTTCGGCCAGGATCATGGCCGTGTCGTCAGACCAGAATCCGAGCGGCTTCTCGTCCCAGCCGAGCGGCTGCATGTTCTCGCAGACGTAGGTGTCCCGCTTCTTCCCTTCATAAGGAACGCCCAGGGCGTCGCCGACTGCTGCGCCAACAACGGCCTGCAAAAGATGAGACATCAAAAACTCCTTGAACCCGGTCATCGAGGTCTAGGGTTAACCTCAATCGACTGAGGGTTTTCATTAGTCTACGAATTGTATCAAATCTACGTGTAAATGCTACTGCGAAATATTGAATTACATCCGTAAAGTGCAATATTCCCTCCGCTCTGTTGCTTTTCGACCGCTTGAGCACGACAATCAGGCCGTTACACGAGCAGGAATATAAAACGGGCGCCTTCCTTAAGAGAGGAAGACGCCCGTTTTCAATGATTCACTTTGAAACCGTCTTTGGATTGACAGCTTCGGGAATGAAACTTAGCGGAGGCCCTTGCCGTTGCGGGATTCGGCCTTCTTGACCTTGTCGGTTTCAACCGGCACGGCGTCGAAGCCCGTCACGCGATGGCCGTTGATCTGGGTGTAGAGCCACAGATCCATGACGGCGCCCGGGACGGCACCCTTAGCAAGTTCCTTGGACTTGAACGTGAAGACCACGTCCATCAGGCCGTCGCCGTTGACGTCCTTGTATTCCATCTTGGTAGCCGGTGCGAAGTTCTTCCACTGGCGGGTGGAGTTGAGCTGGTTGGCGCTCATGCCGGCACGGGTGGCGGACTGGTTGGCGCCGAGCACTTCGTGATCCTTGGC
>CAKQKT010000150.1 GCA_934249275.1 uncultured Sutterella sp.
AAACGGCTCTGCCTGACGCAAGGCCCAGCCCGGCGAGCTCCGGGAGCATCTTCTCCCGAAAGACGGCGCCCGCGGTTTCGGCCGTCAACATCACGGCCTCCTGAGCCGCACGCCGGTCGCCCACGACCCACATGCGGCGGCGCTTGATGCCGGCTTTGAGCGGTGCAAAGGATAGATTTGGAAGAAACATGCGGCCGCACCACAGATTCGTCGGAGGCAGGAGAGACCAGCCGTTCGTTTCGGAGACGAGTCCCACGAGCGTGTGCGAGGAGCTTACCAGCATGCGCTTCACGGGCCGCACATCCAGTGTTCTCAGAATCCGCTCGATCTCGACCTCGTCCGAACTCCCGCCCGCATAGCCTATGAAGGGGCGGGATGCGGCAAGCGCGCGAACGTCCGGCACATCGGATCCGTCGGGTGTGCGACGGCAGCAGATCATAAAGTCTTCGTCGTAGAGCGGCACGCGAAGCCACCGGTCCTCATTCATCATCGGATCAGCTGTAAGAATGACGTCGAGTTCTCCCGCCCTCAGACGGTCGGCAAGCGGCTGTGTGAGGCTCGTTTCGGTTTCCAGCACGCCCACTCGCTTCATGAGCCGTGCGATGAGCCAGGGCGCAAACGTGGCGGAGACGGTTTCGCCGATCCCGAGCCTCACCTTTCTCGACGAGAGATCCGTTCCGGCAGCTCTTGCAAGAAGCCCGTCGGCCGCCTCCACAATGGGACGCGCCTCCTCCACGAGACGCTTTCCCGCTTGCGTAAGCTTGAGCGGCCTTGTGTCTTTCATAAAGAGATTCGTGCCTGCCTGATGTTCGAGCTTGGCGATGGCCTGCGAGACGGCCGACGGCGTGATGCCGAGCCTTCGAGATGCGGCCTTCGCCGACTTTTCATCGGCAACGGTAATGAAGACCCGAAGGAATTCGAGATTGGGAAGTGGCGTCATGGCACTGATCCGAAAGTTTCGTTTCATATGATTTTAGACGACGCAAGTTAAGCATTGCTTCACAAGTGCTCAAGAAATCCTTTTCATTCTGCCTATTTTTGCGGATCGGATTCATGATTTCTTTATCGGAGGCGGAGCGCCCATGTTCCGCCGTTCAACCTTCATTCAGATGGAGAACACAGCATGACCACGACCCGCATCGAGCGCGACTGTCTCGGCACGATGGAAATTCCCAACAACTGCTATTACGGCATTCAGACCCACCGCATGGTGAAGGTTTCGGGCTGCGCCCGCCTTCCCGTCATTTTTTATCCCGGCATGCACCGGGCGCTTTTCCAGATCAAGAAGGCCTGCGCCCGCGCCAATGCCGAAATCGGCGCGATGAAGCCCGAGATTGCGGACGCCATCGTAAAGGCCTGCGACCGTGCGCTGACCGGCGAATTTGATTCCGAATTCCCGCTCGACATATGGCAGGGCGGCGGCTACACGTGCGTCAACATGAATGTCAATGAAGTGATCGGCAACGTCGCCAATGAAATTCTGACCGGGCAGAAGGGTCAGGACGTCGTTCATCCTAACACGCACGTGAACAAGGCTCAGTCGACGAACGATACGATCCCGTCCGCCACGCACCTCGCCATTGCGCCCGAACTCGACCGCATCATTGCGGGCGTTGACGCTCTGGCCGCTTCCTTTGAAGCCAAGGCCGAAGCTTTCAAGGACGTCGTCAAGGTCGGCCGCACCTGCTGGCAGGACGCCCTGCCCTTGACGCTCGGTCAGGAATTCGGCGGCTATGCCGCGCTCATGCGCCGTTTGGCCAGCAAGCTTCGTGCGGCGCGCCCGGGTTGCTTTGATATTTGCATGGGCGGCTCCGCCATCGGCACCGGTCTCGGTGCCGATCCGGGCTACATGGATGCGCTCTACAAGTATTTGAGCGAACAGTATGGCGAAGAAGTCCGTCCGACCGCCTCGCTATTTGACGGCCTGCAGAACGGAGACTTCTTCGTGACGGTCTCGGGACTTGTCAAGGAAGTCGCCACGTCGCTCTCCAAGATCGCCAAGGACCTGCGCCTCATGAGCAGCGGTCCGCGCGCGGGCTTCATGGAGCTTCAGCTTCCGGCTCTCTCCCCGGGAAGCTCCATCATGCCGGGCAAGATCAATCCGACCGTGCCGGAAATGGTCATTCAGATCGCACATCAGGTGATCGGCAACGACATGGCCGTGACGGTCGCGTACGACGAAGGCGAGCTCGACCTTAACGTCTGGGACGCCACCTTCTACAAGTGTCTCTTCGAGAGCATGCAGCTCGTGGCCGACGAGCTCGTGATCTTCAAGCGCGACTGCGTCGACGGCATTACGGCCAACGAAGAGCGCTGCAGCCATGAGGCTGAAGGCTCGATTGCGCTCTCGACCGTCATTGCCGCCACCTTCGGCTATCCGGAAGGCGTTCGCGTCGCACACTACTGCGAAGAACACGGCGTGAACGTGAAGGAAGCCGTCGTGGAGATGGGCCTTCTCTCGAAGGACGATGCCGAAGTCCTCGTCGATCCGATGCTCATGACGAACCCGGCAGCCATGGCGAAGGCCGTGGCCGAATTCCGAGCCAAGGTCGCCAAGTAACAAGTCTCTGATCGTCAATCAACCCGCTCCTGCCGTTCAAATATCGGCAGAAGCGGGCTTTTCGTTTTCAGTCCTCGCCGTCAACGGCTTCGATGCCGGCAGCCGCAGCTGTTGCATAGATCCCAAGCGTATACACCTTCGTGAGATGCGCCTTGTTTTCCTCCGTGAGGAACGGCTCGTCGTTCTTCACGGCTCGGTAGCCGGCCTTCGTGACGGCAATGCCGCTTTCAATCGCGCCGGCCGTTCCCGTGATCACGGCGTCCGCACGGTCCTTCAGAATCTCTGCGGCGCCGCTGACGTCGCCCTGACAGAGCTTCGCACATCCGTCCGCCAGGTCCGAAGCGGTCGTGAGGACGCCCGAAAGAATGCCCTTCCCGGCGCCCGTCAGAACGTCGGACGCGAAGCCCGCGACTTCTTCAAGCGAGCTTTCCTCCGTTTCCTTCTCGAGATCCGTTTCATCGATCGGGACCAGATCTGTTACTGCGTCAGGTTTCATAGTTATCTCCCATTCTTGAGCGGCCCATGCTGCTCATGCAATTGTCGCCCTAACGAGCGTGATGCTGTAAGCCCGCAAATTTGCGGTTTTTTCACTCCTCAAGCGGCATCACGGATGCCGTTTCTTTGACCTTCCTCATGCTCAGTTTCTCTTTCTAAGACTTTGTGTGAAATATGCGTTAGCATTATGATGCTCGAAAATTGCATGCACGATATTGGTTTCCAATTGACGCATGCAGCGCGTGAGCCCTCATGTTTAGGTGTGAGGCTCTCATTGGGAAAGAATTGTCATGTCCAGCGGTTCAATCGAAAGTCAAGAAAGTTCAGTTTACGATCTGATTCGCTTTCCCGTGACGGATCCTTTGCCATTCACGATCCATCGAACGACG
>CAKQKT010000151.1 GCA_934249275.1 uncultured Sutterella sp.
CTCTTGCGTGCGCTCTCTCGCTCGCAGATCGCCGGCACCGGCTTCATCATTCTGGTGGCGGGCGGCTTTGCCACCTACATGGACAAGATCGGCGCAACGGGAAAGCTTGTTGCTCTCTGCACGAAGCCCTTGTCCAAGCTTTCCGCTCCGTACGTAATTCTCGGCGCGGTGTTCCTTCTGGGCCATTTCCTCGGCTTGGTGGTGACGTCCGCCGCCGGTCTCGGCACGCTGCTTGCGGTTTCCGTCTTCCCGCTCCTTTTGGGCGTGGGCGTGAGCGCCGTCGCTGCTTCGGCGGCCATTGCATCGGCGCTGATCATCTCTTATGCTCCGTCGAGTGCCATTGCCGTGCTGGCAGCCAAGACTGCAGGCGCCGATCCGATGGCCTATCTTCTTCAGTACCAGATTCCGGTTGCAATCCCGTCTGTTCTGACGGTTCTTGTGCTGCATGTTTTGGTTCAGAAGTATTTGGACAAGAAGGACATGGCGGAAGGCAGGATTCAGGCATTCGACCTTTCTGAGATTGAAGCCCAGAAGACGGCTGCTGCCGATACGCCTTGGTTCTACGCTCTGCTGCCGCTTGTGCCGCTGGTCTTGCTTTTCGTCTTCAACAAGATGGTTTACAAGACCATCGTTCTGGATGTCGCTACCGCAATGCTCATCGGCTGGGTCTTCGCGATTCTGGTTGATTTGGCGACGCGCCGCGATCTTGCCAAGGTGTTTGCCGACGGCCACGCCATGTTCAAGGGCATGGGAAGCATGCTGACGAACGTCGTCGGCCTGATCTTTGTGGCCGCTCTGTTTGCTGACGGCCTCAAGAACACAGGTCTCGTTGCGCTTCTCATTGAAGGGGCAAAGTCTCTGGGGCTGGGCATGTCGGGCACGGGTCTGGTTGTTTCCGCCGTGATCGCTCTGGTGACGCTTCTGACGGGTTCCGGCGTTGCGTCCTTTACGGGCCTGGTTCCGATTGCGCCGTCAGTTGCCGCCGGTCTTGGCGGCGACCCGGTCGACCTCGCCATGATGATGCAGCTCGCAAGCGAAATGATGCGTCCCGTGTCGCCTGTGGCCGGCATCGTGATCATCATGGCGGGCTTTGCAAAGACAAGTCCTTTGGCGATTGTTCGCCGTACCTGGATTCCCTGCACGGGCGGCTTGATCGTCTCCCTTGCTGCAACGATTTTTATGATGTAAGGAGTTTGTGATGACGTTGGGTTTGATGTCCACGGGGGCCGCAGGAAAGGCCGAAGATCTTCTGCCGTGGCCCGGTATTCCCGGTCGTGACGAGTTCTTTTGGATTACGGAAGTCAACAAGGCAACGCTGATTACGAATACGGCCAAGGGCCTGCTCACCGAAGACGAGGCCGCGCGATTCGGTCGTGCCGTGAAGGCGGTGGCTGAGGAATGCGCGGCTGCCGGAAGCGCTCGTCCCAAGATGTA
Organism: uncultured Sutterella sp.; assembly: GCA_934249275.1. Classification (GTDB taxonomy): domain Bacteria; phylum Pseudomonadota; class Gammaproteobacteria; order Burkholderiales; family Burkholderiaceae_F; genus Sutterella. The sequence continues at coordinate 1,435 of CAKQKT010000151.1, forward strand.
CATTCGCTACGAGCCGCTGGTTGTTGCCAAGGCGGGGCTTGAGGCCACTCTGATGCATGCCGGCCGCAGCTCGCAGGACATTCATGCAACCTTCCAGCGTGCCATCCTGCGCGACGAAACGCTGAAGCTGCTCATTGCACTGGCTTCCGTTGTGACGGGACTTCTGAAGATGGCAGAAGAAAACCGCGACACGCTGATTCCCTGCTATACGAACGGGGTTGCCGCACAGCCTTCCAATATGGCGCATGTTCTGCTGGCTCATGCACAGGCCTTCCTGCGCGACATGGAACGTTCCCTTGCCTGCTATCGCCGCCTGAACGAATCCCCGATGGGCGCGTGCGTTCTGAACGGCACGGGTTGGCCGCTTGACCGCGACGGAATGGCTGCGTATCTGGGCTTTGACAAGCCCGTGGCCAATACATTTGATGCCGGCCAGGTTGCCGGCACCGACGTGTGCGTGGATGCGGCGCTTGAGCTTGTGCATCCGATGCTTCATGTCAGCCAGTTCATTGCAGAACTGATGCAGCAGTATGCGCAGCCGCGTCCGTGGATTCTCGTTTCCGCCACCTATGCGTCGAGCGCCATGCCGCAGAAGCGCAATCCCGGCACCCTGATCGACATTCGCCGCGATGCCGCGGTGGTGCTCTCCGAGCTCAATTCTGTCGTGATGCGCACGCACAATCTTCCCACGGGCATGTACGACGCGAAGGACGAAAAGCTCAACCGCGAAATCGTGGGTGATGCCTCTTCTGTCCTTGAACGCTTTGCCGCCGTGCTCGGCATGCTTCGCATCGACAAGAAGCGCGCGCTGGAAGAGCTCAACCTCGACTGGACGGCCACTCAGGAACTCGCCGACGTTCTGATGCGCCGCTACGGGATTCCGTTCCGCGTGGGCCACGGCTTCGCGAGCCGCATGGTGACGGTCGGCCGCTCCGAAGGCTACACGCCGAAGACCTTCCCGATCGAGAAGGCCAGGGCCATCTATGCCGAGCTTTACGCAGAGCTCAAGCAGGACGTACCCGAACTCCCGGCGGACTTCCCGCTTGACGAAGCGGGGCTTCGTGCGGTGCTTGACCCAGCTCATATCATTCTGGAACGCGCCGTTGCCGGCGGTCCGCAGCCGGCGGAGCTCGAAAATCTGTTCAAGGCTGTTGAGAGCGAACTCAAGGAGCGCGAATCGAACGTAGCGATGCTCAAGAACAAGCTCTCTGCTGCTCAGGAAAAGCTGAATGCGGATTTCGAAGCTTTGATCGCAAGGTAAAAGATGCTGACGCAGTTCTCAAACTGAAAAAAGGAGAACGTCGGCTTGTTTTCCAAAAGGCCCGTCCTTGTCGTGAACGCAGGGACGGGTTTTTCATTCATGAATCTCCAGCTGGCCGAAACCGAGCGCGTCGGTAATGACCAGCATGGGAACAAGGCCGGCTTTTCCCCGCGCTAGCGGGGATGTTTCTGTGCAAGACGCGTTTTCAAAAAAGATGAGGCCTGTCTGGCACGCTGTCGAAGTGGGCGACTTAACTAGTGTCCCCTTTTGGCATCTTCTTTTTCTTGTGGTTTCGGCGGCAGGGAAGGGCGGACTGCCGGTTTTGGTCTGATATTGCTCGAAGCCTCGCTCTTAACCTCGTCCGGAAAGCTGAAAAACACGGTTTTTGGCGCTTTTTCGGCATTTATCTAAGCACTTGTTCCAATGTTCGTTGAGCGATGTGGTGTTGCGGCGCTTTTTTTCGTCGCATTCGGTTACGGATTGGTACACTTCGCCTCAGCCTATAATTCGGCGAATTTTGTCCGCTGCAGCTCCCTTGGACTGGGTTCTGCGCTTCGGGAATGCCCCCGGTGCCTTGTGCGGTTCGTCGAAGGGACGGCATACACACTCAAAAATATAAACAGCGGCAGTTCCTGCTCGGACGGACATGCGGAAAGCAGGCCGGACGGGGAGCTCCAGGGACGCATAGTCCTGCCGCAAATGACTAAAGGATTGCGATACACATG
>CAKQKT010000152.1 GCA_934249275.1 uncultured Sutterella sp.
TTCGGCACCACGACCCGCGGCACGCCGGTCAACATTCACACGGAACTGTGCAACGTCGACCACGTGATCCTCACGGGCACGATCGTGCACCACTACTTCTCCGGCTACGGCGGCGGCCGCAAGGCCATTCTCCCGGGCTGCGCCTCGATGGAGACCGTCCGCGTCAACCACAGCTTCATGCTCGACGAAAACGCCGGCCTCGGCCGCACGACGGGCAATCCCTGCTACGAAGACCAGATGGAAGGCGTCGCGCTCTTTGCCAAGGGCCGCTCCCTCTTCCTCTTCAACGCCATTCTCAACGCCAAGCACCAGTTCCTGCGCATGTTCGCCGGCGACTACATCGCCGCCCACAAGGAAGCCTGCAAGTTCGTTGACGAAGTCTACGGCTGCGTCGTTCCGAAGCTCGCCGACATGGTGATCGTCTCCTGCGGCGGCTATCCGAAGGACATCAACGTCTACCAGATGCAGAAGACGATGGAAAACGCCTCCTGCGCCGTCAGGAAGGACGGCGTCGTGATCCTCCTCGCCGACTGCGAGGAAGGCTCCGGCTCCAAGGTGCTCGAAGAAACCTTCCGCCGTCTCAAGACCCCGGAAGCCATCAAGGCCGAACTCGAAGCCAACTTCAAGATCGGCGCCAACAAGGCCTACGCCATCACGCGCCCGATCCAGAAGGCCCGCTACATCCTCGTGACAAGCCTTGACCGCCAGCTCGCCAAGGACATGCTCTTCACGGCTGCCGTCGACACGGTCGAGGAAGCCCTCGAAATCGCCAAGCAGTATGTTGGCGACAAGCCCGACATGATCCTCATGCCCGAAGGCTCCCTCACGGTGCCCCGCGTGGAATAATCGGACAACCGGGGACGCCGGCGTCCGATCGATTCCGTTCGATCCGGACGCCCGCCTCCCCCGGCCGCCCGTCAGGCACCTGCCGGCGCCCCCGCGGCCCGGCAGGTTTTTTCATCCCAGTGTCCTTGTTCATCATTCAGCATGCCCGACAACATTCGCTTCGACATCGACCGCGACGTCCGCATCGGACTTCCCGAAGCCGTCTTCTGCGAAGGCAAGAGCCTCGATGCGCTCATGACGCTTCTCGAGCGCTTTTCATCCGACGATGAAAAGCCCATTCTCTTCACCCGTCTCTCAGAAGCCGTCTGGAGCCGCATTCCCGAAGCGCTTCGGAGCGTCTACGACTACGATCCCCTTTCCCGAACGGCCTGGCACCGGACCTGTCCGAAGCACGAAACGGGACTTGTCTCCGTCGTTTCCGCCGGCACGGCCGACGGCTTCGTGACGCACGAAGTCGCCCGCACCCTCGAATACCTCGGCTGGTCCGTCCGCCTCTTTGAAGACTGCGGCGTCGCCGGCCTCTGGCGCATCGAAGCCGCCAAAAACGCCATCAACGAAGGCGACGCCGTCGTCGTCTGCGCGGGCCTGGACGCAGCGCTTGCGAGCGTCATGGGCGGTCTGACCTCGAAGCCCATCTTTGCCGTTCCCACATCGGTAGGCTACGGCATTGCCGAAGCCGGCCGCACGGCTCTGTCGAGCTGCCTCGCCTCCTGCGCCCCAGGCGTCGGCGTCATGAACATCGACAACGGCTACGGCGCCGCATGCGCCGCCGCCCGCGTTCTCACCCTTCTCGAATCCGTGCGCACGGCACGATGACCCGGAGTCAAGGCATGTCCGATCTTTTCAATCATCCGATTCTCACCGTCCGCATTCATGCGGGCTTCAACGCCAACGCCTTCCTTGCCGGTCTTCTCGCCCTGACGGGCCAGACCGCCGGCACGGCCGAAGCCTTCATGCAGCTCCGCTTTCCCGAACTCGAAGCCCGCTTCGACTTCGGCCCGCGATCCGTCAACGGCATTCTCGGCCACACGCTCATGATCCATACGCCTCATGAGCACGCACACCGCACGCCCGCCGACATCCTCGGCTACTACGAAGCGAGCACGCTCTCCGAGGAAGCCAAGGCCAAGGCCGCCGCCATCTGGAGCGTGATCGCCAATGCCGAAGCGCGCGTGCACGGCACGACGCCCGACCACGTTCACTTCCACGAAGTGGGCCGCATGGCCAACATCATCGCCGTGGGCCTCATCGCCGACTTCATGACGACGATCGATCCGCGCATGATCGTGGCGAGCCCCCTTCCCATGACCGACGGCACCGTCAACTGCGCCCACGGCGTGGTGCCCTATCCCGCCCCGTCTCTCTATGCCATGCTCGACGGCGTCGCCGTTCGTCCGTGGTCCGGCGAAGGCGAGCCCGTGACGCCCACCGGTCTCGGCGTTCTTCTGGGTCTTGGCGCCAAGTTCGGCGGCTGGCCCGAAATGATCGTCACCGACCACGTCACCGTCTTCACGCCCAAGGTCTTCGATGGCGTTGCCAACGGCACGCTCATGGCCTTCGGTCAGCCCATTCCCGTTGCCGAATAACTTCACTTTTCCCATCGTCATCATGAATAAGACATTTGACGATCCGAGGCTCGAACGGCTGGCCGAAAGGCTTGCCGCAGCCTCCAAGGACGGCAAAGTCACGATCGCCTACTCGGGCGGTCTGGACAGCCGATTTCTTTCCTTTTTTGCCAAGCTAGCAGGCTTTAAAGTAAGGCTTCTCCATGTCACGGGCCCGCACATTGCGCCCGCCGAGACCGAAGAAGCCATGCGCGAAGCCCGGGAAATGGGACTCGAAGCCGAACTCGTGACGCTCGATCCCGCCGGCATGCCGGACCTTGCCGCCGCAGGACGCCTGCGCTGCTACGTCTGCAAGCATCACATCTTCTCGAATCTTCTGAAGATTGCCGGCGACGTTCCGCTTTGCGACGGCACCAACCATTCCGACCTCGCCGTCTATCGTCCTGGCCGCAAGGCTCTGGAAGAGCTCGGCATTCATTCGCCTCTTGCCGAAGCCGACATCAGCAAGCCGGAAATTCGTGAAATTGGCGCAAAGCTCGGCTTCCCCAATCCGGGCCAGATGGCTCGGCCCTGTCTGCTCACGCGCTTTCCCTACGGCATCAAGCCTCTCGGCAAGGATCTGGCCTTTGCGGCAAACGCCGAGGCAGCTGTGGAAGCCGTCATGCAGGAAGCTCCAATGCTTCAGGGCCTCAGGTTCCGCTGCAGGTTCCCGGACGGCCGGACGCCGGTTCTCCATGTGGAGAAAAGTTCCGTCAAGGATGAAAAGGCGCTTGAAGTGCTCCTTCAGGGCTTGAGGAAGCGGCTTGGCAAAGACGCCGATGCTCTCCAAATCGAGCAGGTTGACGAGCTTTCCGGCTACTTCGACCGTCTGAAGTAAGAGCTCGTCCATCAACGAACAAAGGCAGTGCTCCCGCGAGGAACACTGCCTTTTTCAGGCTCTTCTGGACTTTTGGGGAAATTAGGGTTCCCCGTGCCGCAAGCCCCAGCATAGAAAC
>CAKQKT010000153.1 GCA_934249275.1 uncultured Sutterella sp.
CCTTGAGCGCGATCTGGTCGTGCGAGAAGAAGACGCTGCGCCATTCGATGACGGGCGACCTGACGCCGTCCTTGTAAAGATGCCGGGTCGGGCTGAGATTGACCGTTCGCAGCAGCAAACCCGTGTGGCGCGCAAGGTCTGAGGGCGTTTCGGGCGTCCCATGGCGGCGCAGATACTGGGGCGTCGCGAGCACGGCGGTTGAGGTGACGTGATAGGGTCTTACGACCAGGTCCTCGGCGCTTGCCGGCACCTGATTGAGAACAATTGCATCGACGGCGCCCGCCCGCAGGTCGGAGAGCGTCGAATCCGGCTGGAGGACGAAGGAGAGGTTCGGATGAGCCTTCGAGTAGGCGACGAGCTCTTTCGAGAAGTAAAGGCGGGCGATTTCAATGGGCGCGGCAAAGCGGATGCGCACCTTTTCGCCCGAGGTCTGAAAGAGCGTGCGTGCGTTTTCCAGATTTCTGAGCGCGGGCTCGTACGCGGCGAGAAAGGCCTTGAGCTGCGGCGTCGGCCGATAGGGCACCGACGTTTCCTACAGCTACCCTGCGGGCGGCGGCCGCGGCATTGCGGACCTGCGCGCCAAGGGCGTCAAGACGGTTTCGATCGACCCGCGCTTCGTGCCCGACGCCGCCAAGGCCGACGTCTGGCTTCCGATCCGTCCGGGCACCGACGTCGCCCTGATGCTCTGCTGGACCAAGTACATCATGGAGAAGGATCTTTACGATCATGACTTCGTGATGCGCTGGACGAACCTGCCGTACCTTGTCAACGTGAAGACGAAGATGCTTGTTCGCGCCGAAGACCTCGGCATGGGCGACAAGAAGACCTACGTCGTCTGGGACAAGAAGACGAATTCTCCGAAGCCCATCGCCTATCCGTGGGACGACAAGCTTGATCCGGCTCTGGACGGCGCCTTCACGTGGAAGGGTGTCGAATACAAGACGGGCTGGCGCCTTTTGCTCGAACGCTGCGAACCCTGGACGCTTGAAAAGGCGGCCGAGGTCTGCTGGCTCGATCCGAAGAAGATCGAAGAGGCCATCAAGCTCTACTGCTCGGGTCTCGCCGGCATCTCGCTCGGCGTTGCAACCGACCAGAACGAAAACTCGGTCGAAGCGGCCATGGGCAGCGTCATCCTCAATGCGCTTCGCGGCAACGTGGAAAGCCCGGGCGCCGTTTTTCCTAATCCGCCAAATCTACCATCACATGATGGCAGGTTTGGCCAGACCCCTTCATTAATCCCGTACCGTCTCGCCAACCATGGCGGGATCGGAGAAGGTTAGGCATTCGCTCTTCCTTTTGTCAGCCTGTAAAGGCTGGCAATCGGAAGTCTGCCGCGCTAACGGTGGGTCGGAGACTGCGCTTTCGGCGCAGGCGACTTTCTAAACGCGTAGGGCCGCGGCTATAAGCCGCAAACCCGTCTTATTGGGATTTTTTCCGCACTGTCTGCGGTTCACCAAACATCAAGACAGTCGTCCGAGGCTCGTCCCGCCATCTATGTACGCACATTGCATCGCTGCATTGTTTGTCGCGCCAATCAATGGGGGTATTGACATGTTGTGCACGTCCCCTGCCCTGAACGGGAAATCCGGATGCCGGATCTTTTCAACAGTTGTGAGTGTTAGTGTTAATTGGTTCCGTTAATTCTGTTGCTGCCTCCTTTGTTGTATTGAATGAGTTCTCATCATAAAGCAGTTTTCAAAATGACGTACGCCTCGCATTTTTGGTTGAAATTTATTTCGGAAGCGGCGTGATGTTGTGCGCCTTGCAGTAGTTTTCGTAGTCGTCCCGATGGTGTTGCCAAATGTCCGCCATCGTGCTGTATCGGTTGAAGCGAGTGTCGTGCGCTCTCAGCAGAAGCGCCATGGCGGCCTTTGCATCGGCATGTGCCTCGGTTGCACAGGCCTTGCATTTGAAGGCATCGCCATGACGGTTCGCTCGGACCGTATAGCCGCACTCAATGCACGTCTGGCTGCTGTAGGCTGCAGGTACGCGGAGCACGCGCACGCAGCGCTCGGCCGCCTTGAATTCAAGACGTTCCAGCAGCACGCCGCAAGTCCAGTTCGAGAGACGCCTGCGCCAGGCCTTGCTCAAGCCGGCAAAACTGAACATCCGGCCGAATGCCTCAATGATGAACACGGATCCGGCATGCATGGCAAACCTCTGATTGAGCGCACGATTGATCACCTTCTTGAGCTCCTCCTTGAACGCGTTCATCCGGTCATCGAACTTCTTTCGCCCGAGATTGTTTTCACGAATTCTCCGGGCCTTGGCCGCATCGAACTCACGCACCGTGCCGTCCGGCAGGGGCGGGAGCGGACGCGTTTTGGCATAGAGCTTGCTACGCTTTTGATTTGCGTCAAGAAGCCATGAGGTCATGCGCGAAATGACGGCGCCGAATTCCTCTCCAAAGCGATTGCCGAGAGCATCGTATGCGACTTCCGTGTAACCAAAGTCAAATGCGATCACGCGGGTGCAATCCGGATCGGCAAGGGATGTCGAGGATTGCTCGTCCTTGGTCATGCGCTCGGATCGCTGCACGCGCAGCTCCGTCAGTGGCGCTCCGGTTTCCGGATCCTGTCCGACACGCTCGATCCGCACGGCAGGCTTGTGATTGATCTCAACGCACATGGCGGTCCCGTCCGGATTGATTCTTTCCTCGGCAAGGTGTTCGCAGCCCTTGACTGTAAGAGTCAGCGTTCGATTGAGCTTGCTCGTGGTCACGTTCACGACAATGGTCGTCAGATTCTTTCGAGCGTCAAAGGAGGCCTTGTAGTCCTTCGCTTCGAACCACATGCTTCGGGACTTTCTGCGCATCATGCTGTCCGAATCAAGCGAAATGATCGGCACGGCGGGATCCTGTTCAGGAGGCGGAGTGTCGGCAGTTGCCTTGGCTACGGGCAGCAAGATCTCCATGATCGCAGGACCGCGCTTCGGATAGGTCAGTCGAAAAGTCGGCTTTCGCACGTTTCGGCAGGGAGAAGCTGAGCCGTCTGCGTTCTTGACAAGATCGCGAACGGGCGCCTCTCCGGTAATGACAACCGAGAACTTGAAACCGCGGCGAGGTTTTCGCACGGTAATCGTGGTTTCGTTCTTCGCCTTGTCGTAGACCGCTTCATAGGAATCCCCGTCGAACCAGCACCCGGCGAACGACTTGGCAAGGGGTGCGCACGTGCCCGACATGCTCCTCACGGAACATGTCCAGATGCGGACGAAATTTGAACTCGCAGGCGGCTTCACCCACTGAGGAGCAACAGGATTACCGACTATTTCGAGCCCGGCCTTCCTGCCTCGGCCTCGGACGAAGTGCAGGATCGGCTTGCTCTTGACCTTGATGTCGCGAACAGTGCCGTTCTTCTGCATCTTCCTGTCAACGATCGGAAGCACGCCCTTCAGGGTCATGC
>CAKQKT010000154.1 GCA_934249275.1 uncultured Sutterella sp.
CGATTCTTAGTTCAGACAATTGGGAATCCTTTACTTGAGTAAGCTCAGTTATTTTTTATAGATGCGTTTGCCCTGGCGGATTTCACCAATTCTTTTGAACCGCAGCGAATTTGCCCGAATTCCCCTCCGCTCAAGGCTATTTCGCCGACTTTATCCGCCGGCGGCGTGCAAAATCAAACGCCGTGAAAACTCGCCCGATCAGGCGACATTCTCACGGCGCAGGCTTTCATGTCGCCGCCCGGCAGTCAGCGGGCGGCTTCAAGCCTCCAATTCAGAGGCCGTTCGTACGGCGGCAGATGCCCGAAAGAACGGCAAGCGCGGCCGGAAGGCTCTGAGCGTCCTGAATTTCGAAGTCGGCGCGATGATGGCCGTGATGATTGCAGCCGTAGAAGATGAAGGCGGACTCGGCGCCCTGCTCGACGGCGCGGCGCATGAGAAGCGTGAAGTCCTCGCTCCCGCCTGCGGCATCAAGACAGGTGACGTGATCGCGGCCAAACACTTCCGCACAAGCGTCCATCGCCACGTCGCATGCGGCCTGAGTGGACTCGAGCGTCGAGGCTTCGCCCGCCTTCGTCACCTTGCCTTCAACGCCGTAGGAGGCGGCGCATCCTTCGACGATGCGCTTGACGCTCTCGAACATGAATTCATTGATCGCATGCGTCGCACCGCGGGTCTCGCACTGCATGAAGGCGCGCACGGGCGTGACGTTGCGGCCTTCGCCGGCAACGAGCCTGCCCACGGCGATGCGCGTGTCGCCTTCGCCGTGACGGGGAATGCCGGCCATCATCACGGCCGCGGCGGCTGCCGCCATCAGGGCGCTGCGGCCCTTTTCCGGGTCGGAGCCCGCGTGCGACGGAACGCCCTTGAACTCGATGTCGATCTTGGTCGTCGCCAAGAAGCCCTTGCGAACAACGGAAGCCTCGCCGATCCTGCAGTTGCAGCCCACGTGTGCGCCGAAGAGCCAGTTGAGTCCGTCAGCAACGCCTGCGGCGGCCATCGGCGCCGCGCCGCGCGTTCCTTCCTCGGCCGGCTGGAAAATGAGGCGGAAGCTGCCCTTGAGCTCGTCCTTGTGGTCGACAATCCATCGGGCAAGCGTCACGCCCGTTGCCGTATGGCCGTCATGGCCGCAGGAATGCATGTGCCCGGGCACTTCGGAATCGAACCCTTCGGCCGCAGGCAGATGCGACGCGTCGTGCAGTTCCTCAACAAGCACGCAGTCCATGTCGAATCGGAAGCCCGTCACGGGACCTGCGCGGCCCGTATCGAAGTCAGCAACAAGCCCCGTATAGCCTTCCGTCGCCTTGAGAAAATCTTCGGGAACGCCGTGCTCCGCAGCGCGCGCCATTGCCTTCTCGACACGAGCGGGATCGCGCCCCATGACAGCCTCGGGCTTGATGACGTCGGTGCCCATGCGGATTTTCCAGCCCAGCGGCTTCAGAGCCTGATAAACCTTCCACTGGGTTTCGAATTCGGTCCAGCCCTCCTCGGGGCGGCGATGGATTTCACGGCGAAGCTTGATCATTTCGTCCGCATATTGCTTGCAGTCCTGCATGTGGATCTCCTTGGTTGGAATTGGTCTCGAAGTATTTTCACTCCAAATCGGAATTTCCTGTTGCCTAAAAACAAAAAGAGACACTCTTCCGTCAGGAAGAGCATCTCTTTTGCAAGCAACTCACCCGGCAGGAACAGCCGGAATGATCCGGGTTATTCCGTCCAGCGCTTGTAGATCACCGTGGAGTTCGTGCCGCCGAAGCCGAACGAATTCTTCATGGCGTAGTTGATCTCCATCTTGCGGGCCTCATTCGGGCAGCAGTCGATGTCGCACTCCGGATCCTGTTCGAAAACATTGATCGTCGGGGGCGAGACCTGTTCTTCGAGCGCCTTGATTGTGAAGACGGACTCGATGCCGCCGGCGCCGCCGAGAAGATGGCCGGTCATGGACTTCGTGGAGTTGACGACGAGCTTCTTGGCATGTTCGCCGAAGACTTCCTTGATGGCCTTCACTTCGTTGGCGTCGCCCACGCTCGTGGACGTGCCGTGAGCGTTGAGATACTGAATCTGTTCCGGAGCAACGCCGGCGTTGCGAAGCGCCATGCGCATGCAGCGGGCCGGACCGTCGGTCGACGGCGTCGTGATGTGGAACGCGTCGCCGGAGAGGCCGTAGCCGACGATTACGGCGTAGATGTGAGCGCCGCGGGCACGGGCGTGTTCAAGCTCTTCGAGAACGAGAACGCCGGCGCCTTCACCCATGACGAAGCCGTCGCGATCCTTGTCGAAGGGGCGGGAGGCCGTCTTCGGATCGTCATTGCGGCGGGAGAGCGCGTGCATGTTGTCGAAGCCGCCGATGGCAACCGGATGAATCGTGGATTCGCATCCGCCGGCAACCATCACGGTCGCATCGCCGCGGGCGATGATGTGCATGGCTTCGCCGATGGCATGCAGACCCGTCGAGCAGGCAGTCACGTGAGCAATGTTCGGGCCCTTGAGATTCTTCATGATCGCGAGCTGGCCCGAGGTCATGTTGATGATGCTGCCGGGAATGAGGAACGGCGAAATGCGACGGGCGCCGCGAGTGCAATAGGCTTCGTTGTTCGCGCAGATGAGCGGGAAGCCGCCGATGCCGGAACCGATGGCGCAGCCGCATTCGGGAGCCAGCTCTTCGGTGATTTCAAGGCCGGAATCTTCAAGCGCCATGATGCCGGCGGCAACGCCTAAGTGCACGAAGCGGTCGAAGCGGCGCACTTCCTTCACGCCGAGATACTTGGAGGCATCAAAGTCCTTCACTTCGCCGGCGATCTGGCAGCTGAGGACGGAAGGGTCGAACGCGGTGATGCGGTCGATGCCGGACTTGCCTTCAAGAGCGGCCTGCCAGCTCGAGGCAACGTCGTTGCCGATCGGCGAAACCATACCGAGACCGGTTACGACAACGCGACGGTTCATCATGGTGGTATTCCTTGCTTTGGTGTTCTGTGGAGGCCGAACATTTGGAAACGAGTTTCGGCCTTAGGGACTAACGGGTCGGCGTGATATGCCTACCCTGAAAACAACAGTGGGACCCGTCGAGGCGGATCCCACAGTCAGAGCGTCTCAGCGGACGCCGTTCGATTCGAGCAAGCTCGAAACGAAATTACTTGTTGACGGCAGACTTGACGTAGTCAATGGCCTGCTGAACGGTACGGAGGTTTTCCTGTTCCGTATCCGGGATTTCGATGCCGAAGGCATCTTCAAGGGCGAGAGACATTTCAACCGTCGTGAGGCTGTCAGCGCCAAGGTCTTCGATGAAGGAGGATTCGTTCTTGATGTCCTCTTCCTTGATGCCGAGCTGTTCAGCAACAATCTTCTTAACCTTCTGTTCGATATCGTCCATTTCTTTAACTCCGCTGTAATGG
>CAKQKT010000155.1 GCA_934249275.1 uncultured Sutterella sp.
TCAATAGGCTCTAGTTGGGACATCGGCAGTGACTAACCTCACCGCCGATGCCGTCAACAGAGTGCAGATAAATCTAAATTAAGATGTGTACTTTTGAACAACTTTTTTAGAACAGATAAAAGAATGATCAAGAAGACTTTCGCCGCGGCCGGTGCGGCCGCACTTCTGGCTATGGGCCTTGCGGGGTGCGGTGCAACCATGGGCGGCGCCCAGGCCGCAAACCGCATCTGCCTCATCCAGAATCCGCACATTCAGGTGCCGCAGATGGTTGAAGCCGTTACCGAAGGCCTGAAGTATGCGGGCTATGAGGTCACCGTTCTGCCGGGCGATTCCGCAGCGGACGCCTGCGAGCACTGCGTCGCATACGGTCTCAAGCCCAACCAGAAGGGGGATGCGCTTGATGCATTCCTTATTCAGAGCTTCAGAAACGGACAGCCCGAATTCAATGCAAGCGGCAATGCCGAAAAGGGCCAGCTGACGCTGCAGCAGATTGCGACTTACGCGGCTCAGTTTGCGGTTGAGCTCAAGAAGCGCACCGAACCCGTTCAGGCTCCTGCGGCAGCTCCCGCAGAAGAGTAATTTTTACTGTAATTGAGAGTTCCGGCATCCGGCAGGCGACAGGGCCCGCCGGATGTTTTTTTCTGCAGTCAAAAAGTTACGGGATGCGTTTTGCCGGCGGCTTGATGGACTGCAGCGTGTACAATTTCTGCCTTGAGTCACGCATCTTTTCCCAAATTCATCTCATGTCCGCATCTCACATTCCTCAACACGTCGCGATCATCATGGACGGCAACGGCCGCTGGGCCAAGTCGCGCCTGCGTCCCAGGGCGGAAGGACACCGCCAGGGTGTTGAGGCGCTCAATCGCGTGGTGGAGGCTGCGGCAAAGACCGGGATCAAGCGATTGACCGTGTTTGCCTTTTCCAGTGAAAACTGGCGCAGGCCGGAAGCCGAAGTTTCAATGCTCATGAAGCTCTTCGCACATGCGCTTCGCCGTTGGTGCGAACCGCTCGCCAAGGCGGGCGTTAGGCTTCGCGTCATCGGCGATCGCACGGCCTTTTCCGACAACGTTCGTGAAGCCATTGCCGAAAACGAGGCTGCGACTGCAGGCGGCACGACGATGGAGCTTGTGATTGCCGCAAACTACGGCGGTCGTTGGGATTGCTGCCAGGCTGCGGCCGAATGCGTGAAGGCCGGGCTGGAAATGACGCCGGAGAATCTCGGCAGGTTTATGAGCGTGCCTGATGTCGATCTTTTGATTCGCACGGGCGGTGAGTGCAGAATTTCCAATTTCCTTCTCTGGCAGAGTGCTTATGCTGAGATGTACTTCACGGATGCGCTCTGGCCAGACTTCGGGGAGGCGGATCTCGCCGAGGCGCTTCGCTGGTATGAAGGACGCGAGCGCCGTTTCGGCAGAACGAGCGAACAGCTTCAAAACGGCGGCTGAATTGCGTTTGAAAGCGCAGCTCGGCGGCCTTCCTTTGACAAATTCGACCACGCGAGGAATCGGCTTTAGTTAAAATGGCGGGATGCCGGCCTGTGTTAAGGCGGCTACCCCATTGACAAACATCGAGCCGGTCATGAGAACCGGCCGGAGGTTCTTTCATCATGTTGCTTACGCGCGTGATCACCGCAGTAGTGCTGCTGGCCATTCTGACGCTCTCGATTTACATCGGTCCGTTTGCTTTTGCAAGCGTCATGGCCATTGCTTTCGGCGCCACGCTCTTTGAGTGGCTGCGCATCGGCGGCCTCGGCCCCCGTCCCGCTCTTCTCGTCGCCGCCGTCGAAATGGTGGTGCAGCTCTCGCTCTACTGGGCGGGCGCGCTCGACCGCATGAACTGGTTCCTCCTACTCATGAACGGCTGCGTGATGCTCGCCTGGTTCGTGATCTTCTTTGCAGAGCTCTTCCATCGTGAAAACGGCTTCAAGGTTTCTCAGCGCCAGTGCCTCTGGTCTGCCGTGACTTTCGTGCCGGCCGCCTACCTGTCGCTCCTCTGGCTCTTCGAGCAGGGCGACTGGGTGCTTGTTCTCTCCGTTCTCCTCATTGTCTGGGGCGCGGACATTTCGGCCTACTTCTGCGGCCGTGCCTGGGGCAAGCATCGCATGGCGCCCGCCATCTCGCCCAAGAAGACCTTTGAAGGCGCGATCGGCGCCTACGTGATCGTGATCGTCTTCTTTGCGCTCACCTACGTCTTCTGCGTGCAGCAGAACGTCTTCACAAACTATCTCTTCGACAATGCCGGCTTCATTTGGGGCGTCGGCGTGCTTGCCGGTCTGGTTGCGCTTTCGATCGCGGGCGACCTCTGGGAGTCGATGCTCAAGCGCCTTGTCGGCATCAAGGATTCCTCGAACCTGCTGCCGGGCCACGGCGGCTTCTTCGACCGCATGGACGCCTCCCTGCCTGTTCTGCCTGCTTCGGCCTTCATCATGCTGTGGATTCAGCTGATCATGCACTGAGCTTGAACTGAGGCCAAATCAACACCGGGCGCGGCACCGACCATTTCGGCCCGCGCCCGTTTCCTTTCCGGACTGAAGACATGACCGACGCCTACAACGTGCCCGACCTTGCGCCGGGCGCCTTTCACCGAGCCGAAGAAACCGTGCGCCGCTCGCGATTCATCGTGACGATGGCGCGCGTTTCGAGCCAGGAGGAGGCCAAGGCCTTCATTGAGCGCATTCGCGAGGAGCATGCGGGTGCAACCCATAACTGCTGGGCCTACAACGCAGGCGCTCCGGGCGATACCGCACAGGTGGGCGCGAGCGACGACGGCGAGCCCAAGGGAACGGCCGGGCGTCCGATGCTGACGGCGCTTCTGCACAGCGACGTGGGCGAGGTCGCGGCCGTCGTGACCCGCTACTTCGGCGGAATACTGCTCGGCACGGGCGGACTCGTGCGAGCCTATCAGGGCTCTGTAAAGCTTGGACTGGAGAGCCTTCCCGTGACGCTTCGAGAAGACATGCGCCGCTACGTGATTTCGATTGAACCGCATCAGGTCTCGGATTTCCAGCACTTTCTGGCCGAGGCGAGGGGGCGCGTCCAGTCATCCGACTTTCGTTTTGACGCCACCTTCGAGGTGCTTGTGCCGTCGAACGAAGCCGAGCGCTTTGCCGAGCGTCTATCCGAAGCTACTGCCGGCGAGGCACTGATCGATCCGATTGACGAGGAGTGACTTCTTTGAGGAGGCCGGCAGCCGTTTTGTGACTTCATGTCTCAAAATGCAAGCCTTCTCAAGGAGTGGTTCCGAGGTTTGCCGCTCGACCTAGAATGAGATCGTGGACTTATGTCCCGTATGTTTTCAAGGTCGCTTGGCCTTACCCTGACTTCGCGGGGATAAGTTATGAAACGTTCATAACCGATTCGTCCGTAGCCTCTTAACCCCTTGTGTCG
>CAKQKT010000156.1 GCA_934249275.1 uncultured Sutterella sp.
TGCCGCAAGGTCGCTGGGAGGCCAGTTCAACTGAGTCGCACCAGGAGAACGGCGATTCAGGTGAATTGAAGGAATCTGACCCCGTGCCGGAGAGTATGAAACGCCAGTTTCGTCGCCGGCACATCGTCTTTGGATCTAGGAGACCATTGGAAATGAAAATTATCTACACCGACGTGCTCGTGATCGGTGGCGGTCTTGCCGGTCTGCGTATGGCTGTTGCTGCCAAGCGCCGTGGGCATGACTCGATCGTCCTGTCGCTGGTTCCGCCGAAGCGCAGCCACTCCAAGGCTGCCCAGGGCGGCATGCAGGCTTCGCTCGGCAACGTCATCAAGGGCGTCGGCGACAACGAAGACATCCACTTCGGCGACACGGTCCGCGGCTCCGACTGGGGTGCTGACCAGGAAGTCGTCCGTATGTTCGTGAACACCTCCCCGAAGGCCGTGCGTGAGCTCGCTGCCTGGGGTGTGCCCTGGAGCCGTATCACCCCGGGTGATCGCCAGGTCATTATCAATGGTGAAAAGGTCACCATTACCGAACGCAAGGAAGCCGCCGGCCTCGTCGCCCAGCGTGACTTCGGCGGCACGAAGAAGTGGCGTACCTGCTATGTGTCCGACTGTACTGGCCACTCCATGCTTAACGCCGTTTCCGACCGCATCATCGCCGAACAGGTTCCGGTCATCGAACGCGTTGAAGCTCTTTCCCTGATTCACGACGGCAAGCGCTGCTACGGCGCCATCGTTCGCTGCCTTATCACCGGCGAACTCATGGCCTACGTGTCCAAGGCCACGGCCATCGCCACCGGCGGTGCCGGCCGTATCTATCGCGTGACGACGAACGCCGTCATCTGCGAAGGCACGGGCTACGACCTCGCTCTCGAAACCGGCGTTGCCTCCCTCGGCAACATGGAAGCCATTCAGTTCCACCCGACCGGCATCTTCCCGGCCGGCATTCTCGTGACGGAAGGCTGCCGTGGTGACGGCGGTCTGCTTCGCGACGTCGACGGCCACCGCTTCATGCCGGACGTCGAACCGGAAAAGAAGGAACTTGCTTCCCGTGACGTGGTTTCCCGCCGCATGGAAGAACGTATTGCCCAGGGCAAGGGTGTGAAGAGCCGCTTCGGCGAACACATCTGGCTCGACATCACGCTTCTTGGCGAACACCACATCAAGCACAAGCTGCGTGAAGTTTACGAAATCTGCCATTACTTCCTCGGCGTTGACCCGACGAAGGAATGGGTGCCTGTCCGTCCGGCTCAGCACTACACCATGGGTGGCGTGCGCACGAAGCCGACCGGCGAATCCCCGACGCTCAAGGGCCTCTTCGCTGCCGGCGAAGCCGCCTGCTGGGACATGCACGGCTTCAACCGCCTCGGCGGCAACTCCGTTGCTGAAACCGTCGTCGCCGGCATGATCGTTGGCGAATTCATCGCCGACTTCTGCGACAAGGCTGAAAACGGCATCGACATCCCGACGTCCCTCATCTACGCCGCTCTCGCCAAGGAAGAGGCTCGCCTGAAGTCCTTCACGAACAACGGCGGCTCTGAAAACGCCTATGCTCTGCGCACCCGCATGCAGGAAATCATGACGACGAAGATCGGCATCTTCCGCAAGGGCGCTGACATGGAAGCCGCTGTCGCTGAGCTTGAAGACCTCTACAAGCGTTCCTTCAAGGTGTCCGTCAAGGACGTGGTCGGCCCGAACCCCGAGCTCATCTACGCCTACCGCACCCAGAAGATGCTCCGCGTGGCCCTCGCTGTGGCCTACGGCGCTCTCAACCGCAAGGAATCCCGCGGCGCTCACTACCGCGAAGACTACCCGGTTCGTAACGACATCGAATGGCTCAACCGTACGATCGCTACGTGGAAGGAAGGCGACACGCTGCCGACCCTCAACTACGAAAAGCTTGATATCAGCAAGATGGAACTTCCCCCGGGCTTCCGCGGCTACGGTGTGAAGAACTACATCGAAAATCCGGAATCCGCCAAGCGCCAGGCTGAAGTTGACGCCATCCGCGCCAAGATGGAAGCCGCCGGTGCCGACCGCTTCGCCATTCAGGACGCCCTGATGCCCTACCAGGATCTTCTCCCGAAGCGCCTCAAGGGCAAGAACGAACGCGTTGATGAACCGCTGAAAGACTAATTTTGGAGATTGACGTCAAAATGGCTGATATTCAAACCACCAACAAGCAGCACCGCATGCTCAAGATCAGCATCCTGCGCTTCAACCCGCAGGATCCTGAAAGCGTGCCGCACATGCAGACCTATGAGCTGGAAGAATCCGACTCGATGACGCTGTTCATTGCTCTCAATGAACTTCGCGACACCCAGGATCCGACGCTCCAGTTCGACTTCGTCTGCCGCGCCGGCATCTGCGGTTCCTGCGCCATGATGATCAACGGCAAGCCGGGCCTCGCCTGCCGTACGCTGACGCGTGACCTTCCGACGGAATTCACGCTTGCCCCGCTTCCGGCCTTCGAACTTATCGGTGACCTCTCCGTGAACACCGGCAAGTGGATGCGCAACATGTCCGAACGCATGGAAACGTGGGTTCACATGAAGGAAGAAGAAGTCGACCTTCGCAAGAAGGAAGAACCGATGGACCCGCAGCTCGCCGAAGACATCTACGTTCTCGACCGTTGCGTGGAATGCGGCTGCTGTATCGCCGGTTGCGGTACGGTTCGCATCCGTCCGGACTTCATCGGCGGCGTCGGCATCAACAAGATCGCCCGCTTCCGTCTCGACCCGCGCGACACGCGTAACGACGCTGACTACTACGAAGTTGTCGGCGACGAATCCGGCGTGTTCGGCTGCATGTCTCTCCTTGCCTGCCACGACTTCTGCCCGAAGGAACTTCCCCTGAAGACGCAGATCGCCTTCATCCGTCGCAAGATGGCTGAACAGGGCATGCGCGGCTACGACAAGGTTCTGCCGACCCAGAAAAAGGCTATTCCCATCAAGCCGGCTAGGCAGTAAAATGTAGGTCGTGAGAGGTGATCTTTTGAATTAGATCGTCAATTGATCACCTCTTGCGGTTTCGACCCGTTTCTCCGATCAGCGTTCAGGACCAAACAAAACGCCCGGGGAAACACAAGCGGTTGGGATCACTGGCAGAGAATTCTCCCTGTCTGGTTCGAACCGAATATTTGAGGAGCAAATAAAATGTCTCGTATTGAAAGCGACTTCCTTGGCGAACTCGAGATTCCGGATGAAGCCTACTACGGCGTCCAGACGATGCGTGGTAAGCACAACTTCAACATCACCGAAATGCCGATGTCTCAGGAACCGTTCTTTGCCATCGCCTACGGCTATGTCAAGAAGGCTTCCATCATGACGAACAAGGAACTCGGCTGCATCCCGGCCGACGTCGCTGACGCCCTGATCTGGGC
>CAKQKT010000157.1 GCA_934249275.1 uncultured Sutterella sp.
CCACCATGTCAAGGCGCCAGGCGCCCGCATCGTGGCCGGCCTCCACGCGGTAGCCGCGCTTTCTGAGGGCGCGAAGCACCTGGCCCGTGAATTCGGGATCCGGAAGGTCGTAGGGCTGCGCCGAGAGCGCGCCCTTCATGACGCCGTCGGCCCAGTCGAAGAGCGAGCGGCGAAGGTCGTCGGGCTTCAACTGTGCGGCGGGATCAAAGGAATGCACGATCCAAAGCTGATCGCGGGCGCGGGAGACGGCCACGTTCCAGCGCTTCTTCATCATGCCGTCCGCACCTTCGGTCTCCTTGCGAAGCGGAAGGCCGGGCGCGGCGGAGTCGACGAGCGAGAGAATGATCACGTCGCGCTCGTCGCCCTGGAATTCGGCGGAGATGCCGCAGTGAATGCGGCGCTTTTCGAGTTCGCGCGGGTCGAAGTTCTCGACGAGAAGTCGGCGGATGCGGTTGACCTGCGCGCCGTGCACGCTTCGCATCGGAATGATGCCGAAGGTCTTGCCCTCATAGGCCGGATCGTGAATCATCGCCTTGAGAAGGCGGATGACGGTTTGGGCCTCCTCTTCGTTGACGCCGTTGTCGCCCGCCGTCCCGCGGGTTCGCCAGGGCACCACGGCGGGCTTGAGGTTCGAGGACGACGTGTCGCGAAGCGGCCTGATCGTGCCGTTGTAGGAGAGGCGGCTGCACCAGCCGATGATTTCGGGGACCGAGCGGAAGTGCTCGACGAGCATGTGCGCCGGGAAGGCCATGCTCTGCACGAGGCCGTAGAGCGAGAGGCGGGAGTCGTAGAGCTTGGGCTCCTTGACGCGGCCTTCGAGATGGCGCGCGCAGAGCGCGTCGACGGCGGCTTCGCTCGTGCCGACGGCAAGCGGTGTCACCTGGCGGTCGTCGCCTACGACGATCACCTTCTTGCCCATGTAGAGCAGCGGCAGCGCCGTCATGTCGGCCTGGCTCGCCTCGTCGACCACGATGACGTCGAACTTCGAGGCGGTGCTGAAGTTGAGGAGCGCATCCTGAATCATCATGATCCAGACGGGCACGGCCTGCTGGCAGGCGGGCAGAAGCCTGTTGACTTCTCGCCTCCAGGCGGAGCTCTTCCTGCCGTGGCCCACGGCGCGCTTCATGTATGCGGCGAGCGAGAAGAGGTTCGAGAGCGCAGGACCGTTCGAGAGCCTCGACTTGACGGCGAGCCACGCCTTGGCGACGGCAAGCTGCGCCGTCGCCTCGCGAAGGTCCGCGCAGAGACGGTCGGCGTCCGACTGCAGGGCCTCGAGATTTTCTTCGGTCGAGCGGACGTAGATGCGCTCGAGCTGGCGGTAAAGCCAGGCGTTCGTGATCTCGGGCGAGGGATTCGTGCTCGTGAAGCCGGGCTCGCCCGCTTCAAGCGCGGCCGCCCATTCGGGCGCAGCGGCCCGAAGCTTTTCCAAAAGCGCCGTGCGGCGGTTGAAAAGCGGCTGGTCTTCGAGAAGCTGCTTGAGGCGCGCGGCTTCAAGCTCCCACGCATCGGGATCGACGAGCGTTGCGGCGGCAAGCCGGCGGGCGGTCGCGCAGGCGGGGGCGGCTTCGTAGAGCTTCTGGCTCTGGGTCGCTTGCCATTCGCGAAGCGCATGGAGCTCGGCCTCGCGGTGGCGGGCCGTGTGGACGGGTTCGAGAACCTCGGCGGCGAAGCGGCGGGCTGCGTCGAGCGGCTCGGCTACCTCGAGGATCGCCTTCAGGCCTTCGGCTTCAATGCCCGCGGCGGCGAGCCCTTCAATATAGGGAAGGAAGGTCCGGCGCCACCAGACGCAGATTTCGGGCAGACTCGAGCCGTACTTGGCGGAAAGCGTGCGCGCGGCGTTTTCGCCGAAGGTGTTGAAGGCGGGCGCGAGCGCGCGTTCGGCGAGGCTGTCCCAGGTCTTCGCCGCGGTCTTCACGGCGACCTTGAGACGGGCGTGAAGCGCCACGAGCTCGAAGGCCTCCTTCGAGGCCGGGCGGGTGCCGTCGACGGCGACGCCGGCCAATGCATCGGCGGCGTCGCGGGCCTCCTTGTTGAAGAGGCGGCCTAGGAAGCCCGTGCTGCCGTCAGGGTCGTTCGCGGCAAACCATTCGGCGGCGCTGACGGCGGCTTCGGCGTCGATGTCGTCGGGAATGACGACGTCGCGGGCGTTGAGAAGAGATTCGCGGTCGACCGAAAGCGCAAGTTCGGCGGCGGCCGAGAGATCGGCCTCAAGCTTTTCAAAGGCTTCGCGGCAGCCTTCGTCGGCGAGGCCGAGCGAAAGCGCAAGACGCTCCATCGGATCGTCGGCCTTCGTGAGAAGCGAAAGATCCATGGCGGGGTTGAGTGCGCCGAGGCCGGATTCGGGGGCGACAAGGATGTCCGCGCCGTGCTTCATGAAGGCGTGAATGCGCTCGCCCGAGGCGCTTCGGCGCTCGTCGATCGTGACGTCGCCCGCGTCCGTTGCCAGCACGTCCTTCAGGCGGCGGTTCATGCCGCGCATCGTGTCGGCGTCGGGCAGAAGTTCGAATTCGGGAAGAAGGCCGGCGAGATCCTCGGCCGTCTCGGCGTCCCAGCGGCCGTTCGTGGAATAAAGTTCGAGAAGCTCGCGGAACGAGAGCGGCATCGGCCCTTCGGCCACGTCGCCCGGAATCAGGGCCTGCAGGCGCTCGGATTCGCGAAGGAACTTCGCAATTTCCGTGAGCGTGTAGCTGCGGCCGTTGAATTCGACGGCGGTGTGCTCGATCTTGCGCTGCTCGAAGATGCGGCGGCGACGGTCGGCAAGAGCCGTGTTGAGGCGGCGGCGCTCGAAGCCCAACGCGCGGATGCGCGCCTCAAGGTCCTCGACGTTGAGGCGGGTGAGCCTCGTGATGAGTTCCGACGACGTCTGCTCGAGGTCCTTGCGGTCGCCGAGCATGGTGACGCAGAGCGGCTGAATTTCGCGCGGGAGCAGATCCTTCAGAACGGACAGCGCCTTCGTCGTGTGGCTCGTGACGAGCACGCGCTTGCCCTGCGAGAGGAAGTGGCCCAGAAGGTTCGCAATCGTGTGGGTCTTGCCCGTGCCCGGAGGCCCCTGAACGAGCACCACGTTGTTGTGCTCGACTTCCTGGGCGATGGCGAGCTGCTCGGGGTTGGCGGGCTTCGCGAGAAGCACGTCGGGATCCTCGCCCGCCGTGGCGGCAAGCTTCGCTTCAAGGGAGAGCGTGGGCGTGAGGCCCGAGGCGAGCGTCGGGAAGACGTCCGGACAGACGATCTCCATCAGGTGCGCGGGCACGTCGCGGTGCTCGGCGATGTCCTTGCGGATGCTGCGGATGGCGCTTCGCACGCCGCTCGGACGCGGCTCGATGAGAATGACGGGGCTCGCCTCCAGCATGAAGGCGGTG
>CAKQKT010000158.1 GCA_934249275.1 uncultured Sutterella sp.
GCGATCACCTCGACGGATCCGGCGCCTTCAAGCAGATTCCAATAAAGAGGCATCAGTCCCCACATGAGATAGGAGAAGACGGCTCCGGTCAATCCCATCTTGAAATTCGGCTCAAGTCTTTCCGTCATTTAGGCCTCTGGTGTTTAGTCACAAATCGGCATTCCGTATTTCTTCAAAATTTCACGAGCTCTGGCCATCCCGGCATCGGAAAGCCAAACGGTCTTGCGGGAGCAGCCTGATAGATCATCTGATTCGAGAAGGTGGTCAAGCGCGTTCCAATCGTATCCGCGCCAGCTGGCTCGAGCAACCCGATCAGTTTTGTTCCATTTGAATCGGGTCAGATAAAGAAGTGCGAGGGTCAGTTCTTCGATGCAGGCATCTGCTGCAGCAGGCAGTTGATCCGCCTGCGAATTTTGTTCTTGTTCCATGTTAAACCTGGCTGTATTTAATTCGTCGGCAAATATTCTACTCAAGCGAGCCCAAAAATGCGGAAGCGTACGGGAAAACGACGCCTTTAAGCTCAAAATTGCCTGTTTTTGAACATGGCTTTTACTCGTCATTGCCTGTGACACAGCGGATTTGAGCAGAATCACGCGGACAGAGGCGCAAATAAATCGGCTCTTTTAATCTGTGGTCGAAGATCCTATCACCAAAACCAGTTTAATCGCGTCCCCAGCTGCGTGCTTTCGAGGTGCTGAACTTGAGGTTCTGATGCCCCGACCGCCCTCAACGAACCGTCAAATGTTGTTCAAAGAATAGGTTAAAGCCGTATATCAATTCTAGAAATTGGATATAATCTATTAATGTCGTAGAAGGTTCATTCTCGTGCATTATCCTGAAAGGGGTTCCTGAGAATGGGGTTCGCGAAAATTTCCCTTGTATTTCAAAAGGTTGGATATGACAGGACACGGTTTTGAGGTTCTGCCGGCGCCATTGCCGGGAGAATCCGGAGGTAGGCTCGCTTCGGCGGGCGTCCAGTCTTCGGGTCCGGTGAATGCAGCGCTTGCCTATTTGGCAACGCTTCACTCCCCGCAGTCACGAAAATCGATGGCCTCAAAACTCAATGTTTTCGCCCGTTGGGCCGGCGCCGTTGACTTACGCGACTGTCCCTGGGGCGAGATGAAAACCGAACACGTTCTGGCTTTTCTTGCTCAGCAGGAAAAGGACGGCATTTCCGGTTCAACTTCCAACTGCTATCTGGCTGCCATCAAGGGAGTTGCTCAGGCGGCTTGGCTCGCCCGGAGCATGGCGCACGAAGACTATCTTCGAATCAAATCCCTGAAGCAAAGACGTTTCTATCGATTGCCGACCGGGCGAGCACTTTCTTTTGACGAGTCGCGAAATCTTTTGTCGGGGTGCGATATCACGACGGCCATCGGCGCCCGCGACCGCGCGGTCATCGCTCTGATGCTTGGCTGCGGTTTGCGCCGAGGTGAAATTCCGTTCATTCAATTTGAGAAACTCGATCTCTACAATCGTTCCCTAACTTTGATCGGCAAGGGCGACAAGGAGAGAAGGGTGTTCATGCCGGCAGCAGTTGCATCGGCAGTCGATGATTGGGTTCGTAAGTGGAGAGGAACAAATCCCGGACTATTGTTCGGCCGCATTTATAAGAACGGGCGGATTTCTTTGACCGATTCACTGGACCCGAGTTCGGTCGGGCGAATTACAAAGAGACGCATGGAAGCAGCCAATCATGAGTCGGCCACAGCGCATGACCTGCGACGTACTTTTGCAACTCGACTTCTGGCGAACAACGTTGACATCGTGACCGTAAAAAACATGATGGGTCACTCGAATATTTCGACAACCGCCATGTACGACCGCCGCGGCGACGACGCCATGAGAAGAGCTGCTGAGAACGCCGTTTTGTAAAAATAGCGTACCCATTGGTACTCTAATAGGATAACGGCCGTTATCATAATTTCGCTTATGTTATGAAACTTTTCGCTCCAGACGGTGAACTTGAAATCCTACGCCGGCAACGGCTGGCATCAGTCGATGGACCTGTGCAGATTATGCTGGTGACGGGACGACGTCGAGTTGGGAAGACGCGTTTGGTGCTCGAAAGTTTGGATGAAACGCCGGCCCTCTATTTGAATTTGGCGCCAACGACGGAGAGCATGCTATGCAGTGTATTTGCAGAAGCCGCGAAGGCAAATCTTGGTCTTTCGCTCCCTGAAGAAGGCCTGGATTTTGCCGGACTCTTTGAACTGCTGGTGATCTATGCCAAGGATCATCTTTATACACTTATAATCGATGAGTTCCAGAATCTCAATCAAGTAAATGCTTCGTGTTTGGCTCGGTTGCAGGCAATTCTAAAAGAATATAAAAAAGAAGCGAAGCTGAATTTGATTCTCGTCGGCACGACTCGTGACAATGAAATGGGTCTGTGCATTCCTTCTGTCAGTGAAGAGGCAACCAGGATTCATCTGCGGCCGTTTTCACTTTCTGAGCTGAAGGATCTGATGGCGATACATGCACCCGACTGCGCAGAAGAAGATGTATTGGTGCTTCATGCACTGACCGGCGGCGTTCAATATTACGTTGCCGACATGCTTGATCACGGCGCAGTCACTAAAGAGGCCATGATCGACAGAATGTTGGCGACGAGTTCCATTTATAAAGTCGAGGGACGCGATCTTCTCAGTCGCGAGTTTGACCGTCGAGCTGTGAACTATATTGGCATTTTGCGTGCCATGGCACTCGGAGCAACCAAATTCCGAGATATTGTCAATATGTCATGGGTTCAAAATTTGCCAGCATATCTCGATCGCCTTAAAAGGGCGGCGTTCATAGAACGAATCCCTGCGACCGAGCTTCGGGATCATCATGCACGGAACACCCGATGGCGCTTCAAGGATCCGTTCCTGCGATTTTGGTTTCGCTACATCCTGCCGAATGAAGGCATGCTTGACGCAGGTTCGACACAACGAGTCAAGGAACAAATACTGTGTGAACTGCCGGAACTCATCAATCTGAGCTGCCCGTCCGGTCAGGCCGGTTAGGCGGGACATTCAGCAGCGAAACATTACAACTCCGCAAAATTATTAAGGGCGACCGCATTGGGCCGCCCTTGATCTTTATAGCGGGAGATTGTGTCTCTGAACCGCGACTACGTCACGGGTTCAGGAGGATTCTTTACTTGGTGTACTTAGCGTAAAGATTCTTGAAGTATTCGGCAGAAACGCCGAAGACGCGGCCGAAGGCTTCGGCTTCTTCATTCGTGAGAGGACGTTCGTCCTTGACGAGGGCTTCAAGTTCAGCAACCGGAATGCCGGAAGCGGAGGCGAGCTGAAGCATGGTCATGCCG
>CAKQKT010000159.1 GCA_934249275.1 uncultured Sutterella sp.
TCGACATATAACGTCCCTACCTTGCTTTGTCGACAGCCTTCCAGACAAATCTCAAAACGGATCATTTCCGCAACACTTTTTCCGTCATTCTGCAGGGAAAACACGGCATTGAACTACATTGGGAAAATCCTCTGCTAGACTCATTGAGTGGCGAACGATGTTCGCCGCCCGGATAAACAACCCATTGTTTAGACCATGCAGAAGACCCTTACGTTCACCATCACGCTCGACGAGCTTGATGCCCGGCTTGCCGCCGAGGTGCTCGCTCAAAACGGCCTCACGCCCGAAGGCGTGATCCGGCTGATTTTCGAGCGCACGGCTCGCGAGGGGGCTCTGCCCATCAAGAAGACGAAGAGCCGCCGCCACCGCGCCGAAGCGGTCTGTCCGGGCCTCTTCGTGCAGGGCGATCTCTGGTCCGATGACGATGATCATTGTTCGGATCCGGCGGTGTCCGTCGAACCGGCGAACACAAAGCTTCGTCCGTCCCTCATCACGATGAACGCCCTGCAGGAAGCCCAGGCCATGCTTCGCTGGCGCGCCCGCGAACGAGCGAGCGCCGAGGGCGGGAGCCTCCGTCCCGTCGACGGCGCACCTCTCGAGCTGCTCGAGACGAAGCAGTTCCGCTTCGACAAGTCGGCGATCGTGGGCGACACGCGCCGCCCTGCCATTATTCAGGCGCTTGAAGCGCTCTTTACCGAAATCACCGAACGCCGCACCCCCGCCGGCGCCCTTCCCGTCGACACGACGGACTGCCTCTACGTCCCCGTTGCCGTTGATGGCGATCCGATCGGCATCATCTACGAAGCCGGCGAAGGCGAAGTCTGCCTCGTGCGCTACGGCCATCCCGAAAGCCTGCTTCAGAATCCCGCAGTCGTTCAGCACTGACGCCGTCATGCTCCTCTGAGCGGCGCATGATTCCGCAGTCGTGTTTCCACTACAATCGAATCAACTACATCAGTGGAAAGCTCCGACATGCAAAGACGCAACCTTCTGCGGCACACCGTACTCACGGGCGCCGCGCTGGCCTGCACGGCGGATGCGGCCCGGGCGGGCGCGCACAGGACCGGCGGCCAGCTCATCACAATCATCGACCTTGACCTCTGCGACGGATGCCGGGACAGAGCCGTTCCGCTCTGCGTATCCGCCTGCCGCGAGGAAAACAAGGACCGCGTTCCCGAACCTCAAAAACCGATTCGTCCGTACTGGCCCAAGAAGAAGTTTGAAGACTTTTCCGAGCGCCGGGACGAAATCGACCGTCTGACGCCCTACAACCTCCTCTTCGTCGAGACGCTCAGCGTCAACGGCCGCGACATTCATCTGCCGCGCCGCTGCATGCACTGCCTTGATGCGCCCTGCCGCAAGCTCTGTCCTTTCGGCGCCATCGACAAGACGAAGGAAGGCGCCGTCGCCATCGACGCCCATGTCTGCTTCGGCGGCGCCAAGTGCCGCGACGTGTGTCCTTGGCACATCCCGCAGCGCCAGGCCGGCGTAGGCCTCTATCTTGACGTTGCGCCCAAGTTTGCAGGCGGCGGCGTCATGTTCAAGTGCGACCTCTGTGCCGAGCGCCTTGCCAAAGGCGAGCAGCCCGCCTGCGTTCCCGCTTGTCCGAAGAAGGCCATGATGATCGGCACGCTCGATGAAATGACCGCGAAGCTCGGCGAAATCCTCAACGGCCGCCACGTCTACGGACGCATCGAAAACGGCGGCACAGCCACGTGGTACGTCTCGAGCGTTCCGTTCGACGCCATTGATGCCGCGCACCGTGCCGCTGTCGAATCCGACGCGCAGGGACGCCCCAGCTTTCCGGCCGCCAAGCCCGAGCTTGCCTCCGGCACCGCCTCCGCGGGGCTTGCGCTCGCCGCGCCCATCGCCGCCCTCGGCGGCGCCCTCATGCTCCGCCGCCGTCGCGGCCGTGACGGGAAGGAGGATTGATCATGCGCATCCAACGCCAGTCTCTTCGCAACCGCATCGTGCACTGGAGCATCGCGCTTTCGTGCTTTGCGCTCATCTTTACGGGCATTCTTCAGATGCCGGTCGCCAAGCGCTACGGGCTTGACGCTCTGGGCGCATGGACGACGGAATACTTCACGACGCTTGAGCTGCACTATCTCGCCGGTGCGGTCTTCACGTTCTTCTGCTTCTTCCACGTCTTCATTCATGCGCTCGAAGGCGACTTCGACATCGTTCCGAAGAAGGGAGACCTGCGTGCGAGCATCGCCGTTGTCAAGGCCATGATCACGGGCGGCGAGGAGCCGCCTTCGGCCAAGTATCTGCCCGAGCAGCGCCTCGCCTGGGCCGCCTTCGCCGGTGCATTTGCGCTCGTCATTGCGACCGGTCTTCTCAAGACGCTCAAGAACTTCGCGGGCTGGGACCTGCCCGATCCGGCGCTCTTCTGGCTCGCCCAGGGACACAACCTCGGCATGGCGCTCACCATCGTGCTCTTCATCGGGCACATGGCCGCCTTCCTCTTCAAGCCCAACCGGGCGCTTCTCCCGGGCATGACGAACGGCACGGTCGACGCAGAATATGCCGCACACCGCCATTTGCTCTGGAAGCCGGGAAAGGAACGCTGAGCTTTGACTTCGGATTCCAAAACAAACGGGACCGGCAGCCTTGCACTGCAGGTCCCGTTTTGTTTGAGCGCTCAATGAACGGGGCTTATGCTTCCTTCGTCACGGTCGTGCCTTCGTGGCAGACCGTCAGGATCTTCGTCGTGAAGTCCGGATAGGCTTCCTCGAACTTCGCCTTGACGGCACGGGCGACGTCTTCGGACATCGTGGCGGCGATCATGGTCGAGCCCGAGCCGCTGATGAAGTACGTGGCTGCGCCGGCTTCAAGCGCCATGCGGCGCAGGTCTTCGTATTCTGCGATGAGCGTGCGGCGATAGGGTTCGTGCAGCTTGTCGACGCAGCCCATGCCGACGAGCTTTTCATCGCCGCGCTCAAGGGCGCGGACCATGGCCAGGGCGTGCGACATCGTGTGAATGCCGTCGGCGAGCGAAATTTCCTTCGGGACGATCCGGCGAGCCTCTTCGGTGCGAACTTCGTAGTTCGGAATGACGGCCACGAAGCGCCAGGCGGGATCGGGAGAGAATGGAACGGCAACAGCCTTGCCTTCGTTCATGAAGCTCGCCGTCAGGCCGCCGAAGAAGGCGGGCGCGGCATTGTCGGGATGCCCCTCAAACGCCGTGCAGAACTGAAAGAGGTCGTCCGTCGTGAACGGTTCGCCGAGCATGGCGTTGGCAGCGGCCATGCCGCCCGCGATGCAGGTGCTAGAAG
>CAKQKT010000160.1 GCA_934249275.1 uncultured Sutterella sp.
TTTCCTTCTCAAGAGCCAGTTCTGACATCGACCAATGCGCCTGGTTACCCCAAAAAGTCGGAAGAGCCTTTTTTTTGCTTCGATCAGCGGGTTTGGCGCGGGATGAGGGTCTCGACGAGCGCTCTAGGGGTTTTCGATATCATCACGAGGCGGGTGGCTCTGGCCTTTTCGCTTCGGGTGAGCATGCGCTCGAGTGCGGAGAGGGTGGCTGAGGCGCCGGCGTCGTGCAGTCGTGCGGCGCATTTGAGAAGGGTATAGGCGTTGAAGCGGTTCATGTCGAGCGCGGAGCCTGTGAGGTAGAAGTCGGCAAGCGTCGTCAGTGCCTGAGTGCTGCCGTTTTCGGCCGCTCGACAGGTCCAGCGGACGGCTTCACGAAGGTCGACGCGACCGCCGCGTCCGGCCCAGTAGTAGACGCCGAGGCGGTATTGGGCTTCGATGATGCCCGAGAGGGCTGCTTCGTTGAGCCAGCGCTGGGCTTCGGCGGGGTCTGCCTTGGACCAGTCCCTGCGTTGGTAGAGGCGGGCGAGTTCGTACTGGGCCTGAGGGTCTCGGCCCTGAGCGGCGGCGCGAAGCCATTTGGCGGCTTCGTCGAGGTCGGTGACGGCGCCCTTGCCGTTCTTGAGCATGAGGCCGGCCTCGCGCTGCGATGCCGCGTGGCCGCGGGCGCCTGCAATTCGGAACCAGTAGAGCGCATCTCGGTCGGATGCCGGACGGCCGATGCCCATTCGGCACAGCCGGGCATAGTCTGCGGCGGCGCCCGTGCTGCCCTGATAAGCGGCTTCCTCGAGAAGCTTTGCCCCCGCTTCTGGGTCGGCGTCGAGTCCCTGGCCGCGGAGCATGACGATGCCCAGAAGATGAAGGGCTTCGGGAAGCTTTCTCGCAGCTGCCTTTCTTAATAGTGAGAGCGCGCGCCGATTCTTGCGGCTGTCGGGAGCGTCGGTGAGCAGACGACGGGCAAACTCGGTTTGCGCGGCGGGATTCCCGCGGCGTGCGTCCTCCTCGAGGCGGATGAGCTGGGCCATCGCCTCTTCGCCCGTAAGAGGCCTGCGCCTGACAATGCCGCCCAGAAGGTCGAGCACGTAGTTCTCGGCCTTTTCAGGTTCCGGAATCGGGAAGCGAGAGTCGGGACGCTTGGGCATTCGGAGAGGTGGCGGCCGTTATTCGGCCTTCTTCGTTTCGGCCGGGAGCGGTTCGACGACCACCTTGTCGGAACCTTCGGGAATGCGAAGGACGACGCCCTGGCTTTCGGCGCGGTCGGCGCCCGGAAGCATCTTGTCGAGGCCGGTGAGCTGAATGCCCATGGCGATCGAGAGCGAGACCATGGAATAGATCACCCAGCAGCCGCCGGCAAAGAGCGTGACGCGGCCGAGGCGCTCGCGCGGATAGTCCCGGCCGAAGAGGTCGTTCACGTAGCCGATCTGCTTCCAGCCGGTCGTGACCATCCAGCAAGCCCAGGTGGCGACGAGGAAGTAGAGGCCGCTGAACTGCATGACCGGCTCGTTTTGGAAGACGGCCTGCATGATGATGAAGACGAAGAGAACCCAGAGCATCGAGCGCACCCACATGCGGGATGCGCGGGCGCGGCCGTGCTCGCCGAGGGCGTTCCAGTTGCGCGCCTGGAGCAGCGCGCCGAAGATCGGCGTGAACAGGAACGCAAGAATGCAGACGGCGGTCGGGTTGTAGAGCGCGGGACGGCTGGCGGCTTTGGACTTGGACATGGTTTTTATCAATGGTTTGCAAAGATTGTTTGGTGTCGGGAATTGTACGCGGAATTGCACAGCAGGACGGCCGGACGGTGTAACCTAATAAGAATGACATTTCTTAAGAGGAGCCGGATGACATCCGAATTCTTGACAAGGCGCGCGGCCGTTTTTGCCGCGTGCGCGTCTGCAGCCTTGCTTGCCGCCTGCTCGAGCATGCCGGGGACGGGACCCGAGGGCCGGTCCTACCTGGATCCCTATCAGTCCTACAAGTCACTGTGCGTCGTGCCCGCCGAAGATCATTCGGCGACCTACGACCTGACGCTCATGCGCATGCTTCGGGACCGAGGCTTCGAGCCCGATCTGATGGAACGTGGAGATCGTGAGTCCGTCCGCCGCTGCCGCGGCATCGTGACCTTTTCGACTGGGAAGACGCCGCGTCCTTTCGATGCGCCGGCCTTCATGTCGCTCACTTTCCTCGACACCTATACGGGCGAAACCTATCATGTGTACGCCGCGCGCTCCAAGGCCGGGGAGGGCCATGCGCTATTTGCCGACGCTCCATTTTCGGATCCCGGCCGCATGATCAAAAACCTTGTTGAAAGGCTCTTTCCCGAACGAACCGACCACTAGGCCTTGTTCAGCGCATGAAGGCGAGTGCTCGCTCGCTTTTACCTAATCCTTTGGATTTAGAAATGTGTACCTCCAAAGAGGTATTTTTCTGATCTCAGGATAATCCCTAGTCGCTGTGTAAAGCTCTGAAATTACCTGATTCTTGTCAAAAAAGCATGCGAATCGTATCGCTTGGCTCTCCAAAAGGGGTAGACGCCTAGTTCGAAATGACTAGAATGTCGATACGGTTGAACGACACCAAACGTTCGACTCCAGCAACTGAGGCCGGATCAGGCGGCTTCAGGCGCTAACGGCATCGGCGCTGACATCGGGGGATGTGCAAAGGAGCGCCATGACCAGATGCCGTTGAGTGAGGCGGTCCGTGACCGCCAGGCGGCCAAGCATCCGGCGTGACTCTCCGGATGCGCGGTCCATTGTGACGGGATGGAAGATCGGACGGGCGACCAACCGATTCGAACTTCCGGAGCGCCCGAAAGGGCAGGCCCCCCGTCGCATATCACGGAACTTACGGGAGCGTTCGACCAAACGCTCCCTTTTTCTTGTGGGCTTTCCGTTCGCCCGGCCAAGCGTACCGCACGGGACTGCGAAGGCTGACTTCGAGGCGTATCATTGAATGGTTCGCACCGCTCCCCCTCTTCTGGTGCGAATGCTTATAAAAAAACAAAACAAATCCTCTAGCCCGGAGATCCGACGTGCCTGATACGCAAGCGATCCAAGCCCACTGGAAGACGACTCTCGTCATCCTGACCATGAGCTCTGTGCTCATGTCGCTCAGCTATACGATGCTCATTCCTTTTCTGCCGATGTACCTGATTCAGGAGCTCGGCGTTGATCAGGAGCGCGCAAACTTCTGGAGCGGCCTCATTTTCTGGCTCTTCTGGACTTTTGGGGAAATGAGGGTACCCGCGCCGCCAGCCCCAGCACAGAAACTAACAAAAAGC
>CAKQKT010000161.1 GCA_934249275.1 uncultured Sutterella sp.
CCGCCGCCATGGGCGACGCGATCGCCCGCGCCGTCGAGGAGGCCTGATCATGGGCAAGACGCTCTACGAAAAGGTCTACGACGCCCACGTCGTGAACGAACTCCCGGGCGAGCTGCCGCTCCTCTACATCGACCGTCATCTGGTTCATGAGGTCACGTCTCCGCAGGCCTTTTCGGGCCTGCGCGAAGCCGGTCGCAAGCTCCGCCGCCCCGACCTGATGCTCGCGACGATGGACCACGACATCTCGACGCAGAAGGCGACGCTTGATGTCTGCTCGCCGCTTGCCAAAAAGCAGGTGACGACGCTCATTCAGAACTGCCGCGAATTCGGCGTGACGCTCTTCGGCCTCGGCCATCCCGGCCAGGGCATCGTGCACATCATCGGGCCGCAGACGGGCTTCACGCTTCCGGGCACCACGCTCGTGTGCGGCGACAGCCACACGGCCACGCACGGCGCCTTCGGCGCGCTGGCCTTCGGCATCGGCACGTCCGAAGTCGAGCACGTGATGGCGACCCAGACCCTGAAGCAGCAGCGCTTCAAGACGATGCGCATCGTCTGTGACGGCGTTCTTCCCAAGGGCGTCTACGCCAAGGACCTGATCCTCGCGATTGCCGAGAAGATCACGACCGCGGGCGGCACGGGCTACGCCATCGAATTTGCGGGCTCGGGCGTCGAGTCGCTCTCCATGGAGGGCCGCATGACGCTCTCCAACATGGCCATCGAAGTGGGCGCCAAGGTTGGCATGATCGCGCCCGACGAAACGACCTTCGCCTATCTTAAGGACCGTCCGTTCGCCCCGAAGGGCAAGGACTGGGATGCTGCCGTCGAGTACTGGAAGACCTTGAGGAGCGACGACGATGCCGTCTTCGACAAGGAAGTCCATATTGATTGCGCCAGCCTCGTGCCGTACGTGACCTGGGGCACGAACCCGGGCCAGGCCATGCCCGTGACGGGCAATGTGCCGGTGCCGGCCGACATGGACGACCCCGTCGAGCGTGCGGGCGCTGAGGCTGCGCTTGCCTACATCGGCGTCGAGCCGGGCGCTCCCGTCACCGACGCGAAGGTTGACACGGTCTTCATCGGCTCCTGCACGAACGGCCGCCTCGAGGACTTCCGCGAGGCCGCCAAGGTTGTCAAGGGCCGCAAGGTTGCCGCCGGCGTGCGAGCGCTCGCCGTGCCGGGCTCCATGGCGGTCCGCGCCGCCGCGGAAGCCGAGGGCCTGGACAAGATCTTCATCGAGGCCGGGTTCGAATGGCGCCTGCCGGGCTGCTCCATGTGCCTTGCCATGAATGACGACCGAGCCGCCGAAGGCTCCCGCGTCGCCTCCACCTCCAACCGCAACTTCGTCGGCCGCCAGGGCCGCGGCAGCCGCACTCATCTGATGAGCCCGGCTTCGGCCGCTGCCGCCGCTGTTGCGGGCCATATCGTCGACGTTCGCGACTTTATCTGAGAAGGGAGGATGGAAAAATGGAAAAGTTCACGACTCTGACGGGCATTGCCGCCCCGCTTGACGCCGCCAACGTCGACACCGACCAGATCATTCCGAAGCAGTTCCTGCTCGCGGTCGACCGCAAGGGCTTCGGCGTGCATCTCTTTCACGAGCGCCGCTATCTCGACGACGCCGAGACGATGCTCAATCCCGACTTCGTCCTCAACAAGCCGGCCTATCAGGGCACGCAGATCCTCGTCGCGCGCCGCAACTTCGGCAACGGCTCGAGCCGCGAGCACGCGCCCTGGACTCTGCTCGACTTCGGCATCCGCGCCATCATCGCGCCGTCCTTCGCCGACATCTTCAGCAACAATGCGCTCGGCAACGGGCTCGTGCTGGTGAAGCTTCAGGAGGAAGAGGTCGACGAGCTCTTCAAGATTCTTGAAGCCGATCCTGGCATGAAGGTGACCGTCGATCTCGTCACGATGACCTGCACGGCCAAGGACAAGACCTGGCATTTCACGCTCGATCCGTTCCGCCGTCGCTGCCTGCTCGAAGGCCTCGACGCCGTCTCCCTCACGCTCGAGCATGAGGACGACATCCGCGCGGCCGAAGCCCGCCAGCCTGCGTGGCTCATTCCGCATGTCGAGGACCTCAAGAGCTGTCCCGTCTGACATGAGAATTGACGGTCTCTGAAGACCGAAACCAAACTGCAATCGCGCCCCGATTCCGTTGATGGAGTCGGGGCACGCTTCGTTTTGAGGTGTGGCGCGGGAAAAGGCAAATTTGCGGTTTCGGTGCGATTTCTTCCGGTTTCTACACTGTCGTCATGGATAAACATATTGCAAAAGGACGGCAATGCCAATGAGCACCATTTTTGTCGGACGCCATCCCGGCGCCGTTTCCTGGATGAAGACGAAGCGCGTGCCCGTCGACCGCTGGGTCGATGCGCTCGATATTGACGACGTGAAACCCGGCGACATCGTCGTGGGCACGCTTCCCGTTCATCTGATCGCCGATGTGTGCGGCCGCGGCGCGCGCTTTGTTGCGCTCTGCCTCGACATTCCGAGGCACCTTCGCGGAGCTGAGTTCACCGAAGAGGAGGTCGGCCTTCTCAACGGCCGGCTCGAAGCCTATGAGGTCCGCCCGGCGGCGCTGCCCTTTGCCATACCGCAGGCATGAGAGCGAAGGTTGAGTCCGGATCGGCGCAAGGCCGGTCGGAACAGTACCGGCGCCTCATCTGCGAGGCGATGAGGGAGCGCTTTCAGACGACGGCAGAGCTTTCGGCATGGCTCGGCAGAGCGAATGTCTCAAAGCGCTTTCCGTTGCTCGGAGATGAGAGAAACGCCGGACGTGTTATGGATTCGCGCCTTTTTGCGAGGCTCTGCCTCGAGCTCGGCGTGAGCGCGAGGACTTGAGTTTGGGGCCGGCGAGACCGGCTTGATGATGAGAATGCCGGGAATCGATCGGCGACTGGAGACTTTTCAATGAAAAACTGCAGCAGTTTGCGCAAGGCCTATGATGCCAACTTCAAGTCTGATGGCGAACCGGCGGGAGCAATGGCCGCGGCCTGGCAGAAGGCGCTCGGCATCTCCGTTTCGGAAGAGGTTCCGAAGGCGAAGCCCGAGCTATCCAAGGCGGCCATGAAGCATTCCAACCGAAAGGAGAGGACCGAGCTTCTTGAGCCGAAGGCAAAGCTCAAGCCGCAGCCGAAGATGGAGCCGAAGAAGCCTGCAGGACCTGTCGTGGAAAGCAAGCCGGAGATGGATTTGGCTGCCTTCTTTGAAGAGCTCGCCGGGCCGGTTGCTGAAACGGTACGGCAGC
>CAKQKT010000162.1 GCA_934249275.1 uncultured Sutterella sp.
GTGCGGATACCCGACGCGCCTTTTTCCTAAAAGTCAAGGCTGCGTTCCCCGGACTTCCGTGATGAACCTTTTTTTATCGCCAAAAAAGGCCGGCGCTCATCAAAAAGCACCGGCCCTTCCATCAGACAATCGCCGCAGATTCTTCGATCAGTCCTCCACGAATGCCTTTTCGCGTCCGGAACGAACGGCGGGCGCAAGCACCATGAAAAGCAGGATCAGGCTCAATGCGAGGAACGAAGCCGAGAGCGGGCTCGTCACGAAGCACGTCAGATCGCCTCGGGAGAGAAGCAGCGCGCGGCGCATGTTCTCCTCCATCATGGGACCGAGGATGAAGCCCAGAATGAGCGGCGCGCATTCGCAGTCGAGCTTGTTGAACACATAGCCGAGCGCGCCGAACCCGAGCGTCATCCAGACGTCGAAGATGTTGTTGTTGATCGAGTAGACGCCGATGCAGCAAAAGGCGAGGATCGCCGGATAGAGCCAGTGGTACGGCACGCGCAGAAGCTGCACCCAGATGCCGATCATCGGCAGATTGAGCACGATCAGAATGAGGTTGCCGATCCACATCGAGACGATGAGCCCCCAGAAGAGCGCGGGGTCGGTGTTCATCACCTGCGGACCCGGTGTGATGTCGTGAATCATCATCGCGCCAATCATGAGCGCCATGACGGCGTTCGAGGGAATGCCGAGCGTGAGCATCGGAATGAAGCTCGTCTGAGCACCTGCATTGTTGGCCGATTCGGGACCGGCAACGCCGCGGATGTTGCCCTGGCCGAAGGGCGGATTGGCCTTGGCGCCCGCGAGCTTCTTTTCGAACGTATAGGATGCGAACGAGGAAAGGAGCGCGCCGCCTCCCGGAAGAATGCCGAGGAAGGAGCCCATCAGCGTGCCTCGGGCAATCGGACCTGCCGAGTTCTTGAACTCCTCCTTCGTCGGAAGAATCCTGTCGACCTTGGCCGGCACGAGGCTGCGCGTCTGGCTGATCTCAAGGTTCTTCATGATTTCTGAAAAGCCGTAGATGCCCATCGAAATCGCGACGAAGTCGACGCCGTCCATCAGCTCGTCAATTCCGAACGTGTAGCGCAGCGCGCCGGAGTTGATGTCCGCACCGACAAGGCCGAGAAGAAGGCCGACGAAAATCATGCAGATCGCCTTGAGAAGCGACCCGTTGGCAAGCACCACGGCACCGACGAGGCCGAGCACCATCAGGCTGAAGTATTCGGCAGGGCCGAACTTGAAGGCCAGTTCGGTCAGAGGCGGTGCAAATGCGGCAATGAGCATCGTGGCGAACGTGCCGGCAATGAAGCTGCCGATGGCGGCAATGCCGAGAGCGGCGCCCGCACGTCCCTTCTTGGCCATTTGATGACCGTCGATGCAGGTGACGACCGCAGCC
The DNA here is from genome assembly GCA_934249275.1 of uncultured Sutterella sp. Classification (GTDB taxonomy): domain Bacteria; phylum Pseudomonadota; class Gammaproteobacteria; order Burkholderiales; family Burkholderiaceae_F; genus Sutterella. Next base: position 1,394 of record CAKQKT010000162.1, read on the forward strand.
GCTTCGCCCGGAATGTTGACGAGAATGGCCGTCGTCGAGCCGCCGTACTGCGCGCCGTAATAGATGCCGGCCAGCATGATGAGCGCGGCCGACGGATCGAGCGCGTACGTAATCGGCAGAAGCATTGCCACCGTGGCGACGGGGCCCATGCCCGGAAGCACGCCGATGAGCGTGCCGACCGACACGCCCATGAAGCAGTAGAAGAGATTCTGGAGCGTGACGGCGTGCTCGAAGCCGAGCATCAGATTGGATAAGAGATCCATGTTTCCGCCTCCCTCAGAAGAACGCCGGCAGCACCGGCACCTGGAGACCGACGCCGAAGACGAAGATCAGCCAGCAAAGGAAGCACATGAAGGCGGACAGGAGCGCCGCATCCCGGATTCTGAACTTTCCGCTCGCAAGCGACGAAATCACGATCAAGAGCGTGATGGAAGCCAGAAGACCGAGCTCAAGAAGCGAGACCGCAAAGACCGCAACACTGCCGAGAACATAAAAAAGCACGCCCCAGTGCACGCGCTCGAGCGAACCCTCGCACGTCCCCTTGCTCACGACCGCACGAAGGCTCAGGCCGAAGCCGAGAACAGTCAGAAGAACGCCGAGAATGGTCGGGAAGTATCCCGGCCCCATGCGCGAAAGAGTGCCGAGCGCATTCTCCTGAGCCACGACGGCAGCGCCGGCACCGAAGGCTATGAAGAATATGCCGGCCCAAAAATCCTTTTGATTTTTTATCGTCATTTTTTCGGACTCATCGTCAGTCGATCAAACCGCTCCGCCGCCAGCCGGCGCAGCGATTTCCACAATCGAATGACGTTTTGTATTACAAAGTACGGATTTTACCGAATTCGAAAAAAGCCTCGAGTCCTTTGGGATTCGAGGCTTTCCTTTCAGTCTGCAGCTGTCTGTCAGTCGACGCGGGCGCCGGAAAGCTTGACAAGCTTGGCGTACTTTTCGCTCTCGCTTGCCACGAGCTTCTGGAATTCGTCAGGCGTGGTCGGGGAAGCAACGCCGCCGAGCTTTTCAAGACGTGCGCGGACGGGTTCGGACTTGAGGGCGTCCGTCAGAGCCTTGTTCAGGTAGGCGACCACGTCGTCGGGCGTGGCGGACGGGACGAAGAGGCCGTACCAGGTGGAAATGTCGAAATCGGGAACGCCGGCCTCCTGCATCGTCGGGACGTCGGGAAGCGCCTTGGCGCGAACGGTCGTCGTGACGGCGAGCGGTAGGAGCTTGCCCGCCTGAATATTGGCGGTGGCGCTCGCAAGGTTGTCGAAGATCAGGTCAGTCTGACCCGCGAGCACGGAAAGCTGGGCCGCAGCGGCGCCCGCAAACGGAACGTGCACCATGTCGATGCCCTTGAGCTGCTTGAGCCATTCGCCGGCCATGTGGCCCGCACTGCCGTTGCCGCCCGAGGCATAGTTGAGCTTGCCCGGATTCTTCTTGGCATACTCAACGAGGTCGGCCACGGACTTGATGCCGGTCTTCTTGGAGAATTCGGGCGTGATGACGAGAACGTTGGGCACGTGTGCGATGAGCGTCACGGCCTTGAAGTCCTTCTGAGCGTCGTAGGGCAGGCGCTTGTAGAGATGCGGATTGATCGCGTGCGTGGCAACCGCGCCGACGACCAGCGTGCGGCCGTCGCCGGGACGGCGCTTGACATAGCCCATGCCGACGCCGCCGCCCGCACCCGGACGGTTGTCGACAATGACGTTGCCGAGCGAGTCAGCAACGGCTTCCGCGATCGTGCGCGCGGAGATGTCCAGAGGACCTCCCGGCGGATACGGCACGACGATGCGAATGGGATCGGAACCTTCCCCCCGAGGCATGGCCGCACAGGCTGTCATCGGGAAATAGG
>CAKQKT010000163.1 GCA_934249275.1 uncultured Sutterella sp.
CGCTTTTGGTTAGTTTCTATGCTGGGGCTTGCGGCACGGGGAACCCTAATTTCCCCAAAAGTCCAGAAGAGCCAAAATTTATGACAGTCTCGATATACTATATATAGTGTTTCGGCCTAATAAGACAAAAAGATAGTGGAGATGCAAATGGAGATCTGCGAACGGTTTGCCGGCAAGCACATCGTCAAGCGAAACGGCAGCGTGATGCCCTTTGACAGCAGGAAGATTGTGAGTGCGGTCACGCGTGCGGGCAAGGCGACGGGCGAGTTCGGCGAGGAAAAGGCCGAGGAACTCGTCAATGCATATGTGCTGCCTCGCCTGGACGAGGTTTCGATGCTGACCATCGAGATCGTGCAGGACGCCGTCGAGCATGGCCTCTTCGAGGCCGGCTGCTTCAAGACGCTTCGCGCCTACATCGTTTATCGCGAAGCTCGCACGAAGGCTCGCGACGCGAAGCAGAGCTGGGTCAATGTTGAAACCTCCATCAACGAGTATCTTGATCAGATCGACTGGCGCGTCAACGCAAACGCCAATCAGGGCTATTCGCTCGGCGGCCTGATTCTCAATGTTTCCGGCAAGGTGATGGCCAACTACTGGCTCAACTTCATTTATCCGCCGGAAGTGGGCCGCGCGCATCGCGAGGCCGACCTCCACATTCACGACCTTGACATGCTTTCGGGCTATTGCGCCGGCTGGTCGCTGAGGACGCTCCTCAACGAAGGCCTCAACGGCGTTCCCGGAAAGGTTGAGGCGGCCGCCCCGAAGCATTTGTCGTCGGCCACCGGCCAGATCGTCAATTTCCTCGGCACGATGCAGAACGAATGGGCCGGCGCTCAGGCCTTCTCGAGCTTCGACACCTATCTTGCCCCGTACATCCGAAAGGACAACCTGCCCTACAAGGAAGTGCTCCAGTGCATTCAGGAGCTCATCTACAACCTGAACGTTCCCAGCCGCTGGGGCACGCAGACGCCCTTTACGAACCTGACGTTCGACTGGACGTGTCCGGAAGACCTTCGCGCCGAGCATCCGATGATCGGCGGCGAGATGATGCCGTTCACCTACGGCGAGCTTCAGGCCGAGATGGACATGATCAATCAGGCCTATATTGAGGTGATGCTCAAGGGCGATGCCAAGGGCCGCGTCTTCACGTTCCCGATTCCGACGTACAACATCACGCCCGACTTTGATTGGGACAGCCCCAATGCGATGAGGCTCTTCGACATGACGGCCCGCTACGGCCTGCCGTATTTCCAGAACTTCATCAACTCCGAGCTCAAGCCCAACATGATCCGCTCGATGTGCTGCCGCCTGCAGCTTGATCTTCGCGAGCTCCTCAAGCGCGGCAACGGCCTCTTCGGCTCCGCGGAGCAGACGGGCTCGCTCGGCGTCGTGACGATCAACTGCGCTCGCCTGGGCTATGCCTTCAAGGGGGACGAGGAAGGGCTTCTGCGCCGCCTCGATTATCTGCTTGAGCTGGCCAAGACGAGCCTGGAAATCAAGCGCAAGGTGATTCAGCGCCATATCGATCAGGGGCTCTTCCCCTATACGAAGCGCTACCTCGGCACGCTTCGCAACCATTTTTCGACGATCGGCGTCAACGGCTTCAATGAAATGATCCGCAACTTCACCGACGATCGCGAGGACATCACGACCGAATGGGGGCATGAGTTTGCGATTCGCCTCCTTGACCACGTGCGCGCCCGCCTCGTCGAATTCCAGGAAGAGACGGATCACATGTACAACCTCGAGGCCACGCCGGCCGAAGGCACGACCTACCGCTTTGCCAAGGAGGACCGAAAGCGCTTCCCGGGCATTCTGCAGGCCGGCACGCCTTCGAATCCGTACTACACCAACTCGTCCCAGCTTCCGGTCAACTTTACGGACGACCCGTTTGAAGCGCTCGAGCGCCAGGACGACCTGCAGCGCAAGTACACGGGCGGCACGGTGCTTCACCTCTATATGAATGAGGCGGTTTCCTCGCCCGAAGCCTGCCGCGACCTCGTGCGCCGCACGCTGACGCGCTTCCGCCTGCCGTACATTACGGTGACGCCGACGTTCTCGATCTGCCCGAAGCACGGGTATCTTTCGGGACGCCACGACTTCTGTCCAAAGTGCGACGCGGAGCTTCTTGCAAGGAAGCGCGCGAAGGCGGCGAAGGAAAACGCCTGAGCATTTGTTTTCTCTTTAGAGAGGAGTAATGAAAAATGACGAATGAAATCAAGAAGGATGTTGAACTCACGAACGAAGAGCGCCAGCCCTGCGAGGTCTGGACTCGCGTGATGGGCTACCATCGTCCGGTGCAGTCCTTCAACACCGGCAAGAAGGGCGAGTTCGCCGAACGCGTCTGCTTCACGGAAAAGCGTGCGGCGGAACACGACTGCAAGTGCGAAAAGGCTGAATAACTTCGCATGAGCGGTCTCAACCATGAAGGGCCCGCGGCTTCGGAACTGAAGATTGCGGGCCTCACGCCGTTTACGACCATCGATTATCCGGGCAAGCTCTCGGCGGTGGCGTTCGTGCAGGGCTGTCCCTGGAAGTGCGTCTACTGCCAGAACAGCTGGATGCAGCCGCGAAGCTTTGATCCCGGACTCGAGCATTCTTCCTGGGAGTCATTGGCGTCTCTTCTCAAGCGTCGCCACGGTCTGCTCGACGCGGTTGTTTTTTCGGGCGGCGAACCTTGTCTCGATCCGGCGCTGCCGGCTGCCGTTCGCGAAGTGAAGGGGATGGGATATCTCGTCGGTCTTCATACGGGAGGCGGCTATCCGGCGAGGCTCGCAGAAGTGCTGCCCCATCTTGACTGGGTGGGACTTGACGTCAAGGCGGTGCCGGGCGACGGCGCGCATTGGGCTCGCGTGACCGGCGTGGAGAATTCGTCTCAAAAATGGGCCGAGAGCCTGGATCTCCTCATTGCCTCGGGCGTGTCCTTCGAATGCCGCACGACGGCGCATCCCGATTTCTTCGAGGAAGGCCGCCTGGTTGAAGCGGCCGCCTTACTCAAGGCGAGAGGCGTGAAGGAATTCGCGCTTCAAATCTGCCGCAAGCCGCCGGGACTCATTTCACGCTTCGGTCCCGTCGATCCCGCCTGGCCGTCCGAGCCCGTGCTCAAGACGCTTCGCGAGAGCTTCGAGCGCTTTACGCTCAGGCGCGATTGAAGCTGCCAATGAAAAAAAGACCTCGCAGATGCGAGGTCTTTTTCTATGAAGCCTGTGAAAGCGTCAATTATTCGGC
>CAKQKT010000164.1 GCA_934249275.1 uncultured Sutterella sp.
TGTCTCACGGCTACGTTTCGGTGTCCTGCAACCACTGCAGCGATCCCGCCTGCGTCAAGGTCTGCCCGACCAAGGCGCACTACAAGCGCGCCGAGGACGGCCTCGTCGTCATCAACCGCGAGAAGTGCATCGGCTGCGGCATGTGCGCCAAGGCCTGCCCGTACGGCGCTCCGCAGCTCGACGAAAAGGCTCATAAGATGACGAAGTGCGACGCTTGCCTTGACCGCCTTGAAAAAGGCGGCCAGCCCATCTGCGTCGAGGCGTGCCCGCAGCGCGCCATTCACTTCGGCGAAATTGCCGAGCTTCGCAAGATCTACGGCGAATGCGCTCAGACGGCGCCGCTGCCCGATCCGGCGCAGACGATGCCCGCGCTCGTGATCGTGCCGTCTCCCAAGGCGCACTGATCGGCGTAGCTCAAAGGCGAAGACGTCATGCCTTCGCCTTCTCGTGATCAACGAAGGGACGGCCTGCGTCAAGAAGACGCTGCCGTCCCTTTACACATTCGGGCAAAAGAAAGCCGGCCCGCATCATGACGGTGCGGGCCGGCCGTTTAGGTTCTTCAGTCGAACGCGGTTAGAGCACGCGCTTCAGGAACGTTCTCGTGCGCTCTTCCTTCGGATTGACGAGCACTTCGGAGGGATGGCCTTCTTCGACGATGTAGCCGCCGTCCATGAAGATGACGCGGTCGGCCACTTCGCGGGCGAATCCGATTTCGTGCGTCACGACGATCATGGTCATGCCGCTTTCGGCAAGCTTCGTCATGACGGAAAGAACTTCGCCGACGAGTTCCGGGTCGAGAGCGGACGTCGGTTCGTCAAAGAGCATGACCTTGGGATCCATGGCGAGTGCGCGGGCGATGGCGACGCGCTGCTGCTGGCCGCCGGAGAGGCTCGCGGGATAGGCGTCGGCCTTGTCGGCGAGGCCGACCATGCGAAGAAGCTCCTGGGCGCGTGCGCGGGCATCCTCGGGCTTGCGGCCGAGAACGACGCGCTGGGCGAGCATGACGTTTTCAATCACGGACTTGTGGGGCCAGAGATTGAAGCGCTGGAAGACCATGCCGAGGTGTTCGCGCACCTTGTTGATGTCGACCTTCGGATCGGTGATCGCGACGCCGTCGACGGTGATCGTGCCGCCGGAGACGTCTTCAAGAGCGTTGATGCAGCGGAGCATCGTGCTCTTGCCTGAGCCCGACGGCCCGAGGACCACGACCTTTTCGCCCTTCTTCACGTCGAGATTGATGTCGTGAAGAACGGTGTTGCCGCCGAACGCCTTCTTGAGGTTGCGGATGCTGACGATGGGAGTCTGATTGTTGTCTGTCATTTTCTATTACCTCGCTTCGTCGCCCTTGCCCAAACGCGCTTCAAGCTTGCGCACGCCCCATGCAAGAAGGAGCGTCATGACCCAGTAGACGCAGGAAATGGTGATGTACGGCTCCCAGTAGCGGGCGGAGGCGCCGGCCACCGTGCGGGCGGCGTAGGCGAGTTCGGCAAGACCGATGGCCGAAACGAGGGACGAGTCCTTCAGGATGGCAATGGCATTATTGCCCAGAGCCGGAAGCATGCGGCGGAAGGCCTGCGGGAGGATGATGTGGCGCATGGCCTCCCAGTAGCTCATGCCGAGCGAACGGGCGGATTCCATCTGGCCCTTGTCGAGCGACTGGATGCCGGCGCGGAAGACTTCGGACATGTAGGCGCCCGCATTGAGCGTGATCGCCAGAATGCCGGCGAGCACGGCGCCGTAGTTGGCGCGGATTTCGCGGGCAAGCGCGCCGTCGATGAGAAGGCCGTCAACCGGGTGGATGAAGACCGGAAGGACCGCGAAGTGCATGAGGAAGATCTGCACGAAGAGCGGCGTGCCGCGGAAGAAGCTCACGTACACGGCGACCGGCCAGCGAACGCCGTAGTGAAGAATCGACTTCATGGGCTCGTGGCGGCTGTCGGCAAGGCGGCCCATGCCGAGAAGCGTGCCGAGAATGACGCCCATCAGCACGCAGATGATGGTGATCTTGATGGTCATGAAGGCGCCGTTCACAAAGAGCGGCCAGTACTCCACGATCACGTCTGAATGGAATCCGAACATTGGTTGAATCCGTTTGTGGTGTTGTTCTTATGACGCGAAAGCGCCGGCATGCGGTTTGGCTCATGCCGGCGTTGTGTGCGGAAGCCCGGCGGGCTTCGCGCTTAGGTTTGCTTGGAGAGGCTTACGGAAGCTTCGGGGCCTGGGTGCCGAACCACTTCTGGTAGACCTTGTCGTATTCGCCGTTGGCGATCACGGCGTCGAGGCCCTTGTTCACGGCGTCGAGCACCTTCTTGTTGCCCTTGGCAATGCCGATGCCGAAGTACTGCTCTTCGAAGGAGGCGTCGCGGCACTGGTTGAAGGCCTTTTCAGGGTTCTGGCGGGAGTAGAACTGAAGGACGCCGACGTCGCCGATCATGGCGTCGACGCCGCCGTTGTTGAGCTCTTCAAGAGCGAGCGGCGTGTTGTCGAAGCGCTTGATGTTGGGGGACGTCTTGCCGAAGACCTTGGAGGCGGCGATGTCGCCGGCGGAGGCGTTCACGACGGCAACCGTCTTGCCTTCAAGATCCTTGAGGCCGTTGATCTTGAGGTTCTTGTTCGTGAGGATGAGCTGGTGGGCGAGGAAGTACGGACGAGCGAAGTCCACGACCTGCTTGCGCTTTTCGGTAATCGTGATGCCGGACATGATGATGTCGCGGTCGCCGTTGTTGAGGGCGGCGAAGATGCCGTCCCACGGCGTGTTGATGAACTTGACTGTGAAGCCGCCGGCCTTGGCGATTTCCTTCATCAGATCAACGTCGAAGCCGACAAGCTCCTTGTTCGGCGTTTCATATTCGAACGGACGATAGGTCGCACCGGTGCCGACCACGTATTCGGCGGCGGAGGCAAAGGCGGAGGCAAATGCGGATGCGATGACGACGGAAGCGGCAATCGTCTTGAACTTGGTGATCATGTCTTGAGATTCCAGAATAGCGTTTGTGGAAGATCGGCGCTCGTTCGGCCCTCGGCCGGCTGCGCTCTTTTGCTGGAGCGTAATTCTCCTTGTTCTCAGGCGTTTGTGCAAATAAAAAACATGCTTTTTATCAACTCGCCAAAGCTTTTAGGTTCATCACGGAAGTCCGGGGAACGCAGCCTTGACTTTTAGGAAAAAGGCGCGTCGGGTATCCGCACATAA
>CAKQKT010000165.1 GCA_934249275.1 uncultured Sutterella sp.
GTCCGCAGAAGCCGTTGAGGCTGCTGAGACAAAGCTCCTTGCCGGTCTGCTGTTTGAATGCGATGACATTCTTATCGAAGAGGTGAAGAACCGAATCCGTCGAGAAGGGTTGTCGGATCAGCAGTCGGATGACCTGCTCAAGAGATGGAAGTCTCTGAATTGGGTTCAGCAAAGGACATCCTGGGGACGCCGGACCTTGTGCACGGTGCAGCCGCCGCTGATGATCGAAATGGCGAAGCGCCTTTCTGAAGCGGAAGTGGTGAAGTACGTGTCGAAGATGGAGGACAACGTTTTCTTTCGCGGCACTTTCACCATTTATCGCGCACACTTTTCCCTCGTGATGAAGGCGCTCTGCAGGCTTGAGCACGACAGCCCGATTGATGACCTGCTGCTGCCGCTTGCCGGTGTCACGAACGGCTTCAATATCGACAGTCTCGTTGAGGTCATGCTGCCCGTTTTGGACATCTGCTACAAGGACGACCGTCTCAGGGGCATTTTCCGCATCGTGCCGGAGGTTCTGCTGGAGTGTTTTGTTTCCCGCAAAATGAAGGTCGCCAATCGCGGACTTACGGGCTTCTTGATGCCTGAGCCTGCTGATTGCGATTTCGGCGAATTCTTGAGGACGCTGGCCTGGCGCTGCGAATCGGCGCAGCGCTACTTCCTCCGCAACGGCTTCTGGTCGGCCGAAGATCCTCGGGAATATGTTCGAAGCCTGCCTGAGTGCTGGGCGAAGATTCTGATGGAGGCGGCCGTTCAGTGCGCCTCCGGACAGTCGCCGGCGGAAGCGCTCAAGGCTGCGAGAGCGGTCATCAAGGCGAGCGGCAACGTCAGGGAATTCGACGATATTTCCGCCAATTGGTTCTACGGCTACATTCTTTACTGCAATCGAAGAAGTGGAGCGGCCGTGCGCACGATGCGCAGCCTCATCAAGTACTGTTCGTCACATGTGACGGCACTTTCGCTGATGGTATGGTGTCATGCGGGCGTAAATGAGGATGTGGTCCAATTTGTTGAGGATTGCGAAGGATCCCTTAAGTCCATGAGTGAAGCCGGGTGTGCGCTCATCGTTGCTACGGCGAAGAGCGTCGGTGCTGAACTCCCGCAGTTGATGAAGAAGAGTCTCAAGCAGGCCGAGGGGAAGGACATGCCCGGCTATATTGCCTTCGAGGTTCTGCATGCGCTCGCGCCGGAGTCCGAAACGTATCGGAAAAAGGCCGAAGCATTGAACTTCAAGGGCTTCCTGCCTGAGGGCAATGTATGCGCTCCGAAGTGGGAGCGCATCCTTGACAAGCTGATTACGATTGAGACGGCCGGGGGCGGGAACAGCGAGTCGCGCGTCGTCTATCACGTTGACTGCCGGGATTGGTCCTTGCAGCCGCGTTTGGTCAAGGTGCTCGCAAGCGGCGCGCTTTCGAAGGGCCGCGACATTGCGCTTTCGACCTTTGCCAAGGCAGACATTCCGGGCATGACGCAGCAGGACAAGGCGCTGGCTGCGCTTGTGGAGGTTGAACGGGACTATTTTGGCACGAGCAGCCATTTGTTCGGCCCGCGAGTCATTCATGCACTTGCCGGCCATCCCTATGTTTACGATGCTCGGGATGACAATTCGCATCTTGAGGTCGAGAGTGTTCCGTTCGAGCTCCATGTTCGTGAGAAGACCCGGGGTGACAGCGAGGGCTTTGTCATCGCGAGCAATGCGACCAAGGACTTCAGGAAGTATGACGGCTATGCAATCTGCCGAAAGGGTGACGTGATCACCGTCATGACTGTTGATCCGGATGCGGCTCGAGCCTACAGCGATTTGAATGAGCTCGGCCTTCTTCCCAAGGAGGCCGCGCCCAAGCTGAAGAAGCTTCTCGGCAGCTTGAGTCGAAAGACGGTCGTGATGTCGGATCTCGTCAATGAGAATGTCGAGACTGTGCAGGGCCGAAGCATTCCGAGCTTCCGATTCGAGCTTGCAGAGCAGGGCGGCTTTGCGGTCAAGGCCTGCGTGCATCCGATCGCGAACGGCACGCTGAGCTGCGTGCCCGGCAAGGGCATCGAATTTTTGCAGACAACATCAGGCGGCAAACCTGTTCAGGTCCGCCGCGATCTCAAGGCAGAGTCCGCCGCCTTCAAGGAGGCGGCCGCTATGATCGGCGCCGATGCCCTCAACCGCGAAGGAACGGAGTGGGAGCTTGATGCCGTCGAGTGTCTCAAGACGCTTGATGCGCTTCGCTCTCTGGGCACTAAGGTCGAGATCGAATGGCCGGAGGACGCCGTGTACAAGGTGAGCAATCCGCCCGTCGACGCCGACGCGGTTTCGCTCAACGTTCACGGGATCGATCACTGGCTGGCCGTCGAAGGCACGGTGAAGATCAATCGTTCGATCAAGCTCAGCATTGCCGAACTGCTTGAAAAACTCAGGGACAGCGACGTCCCGGGCTTCATTCTGCTCGGCGACAACGAATATGTGGCCGTTTCCGAGGCGCTTCGCCGACAGCTCGGCCTTCTTGAAGGCGTTTCCGATCTGAAGCGCGGAAAGCTTCGCGTGCCCCGCTGCGCTGCAGGCGTGGTGGACGATCTGTCCGATGCCGGCGTTGTCGTTGACGCGGACGAGTCGGCATCCGATCTGATGGCCCGCATTCGTTCCGCCGCTGACGTCGATGAGGAGGTGCCTTCTCAGCTTCAGGCCGATCTTCGCGGGTATCAGGTCGACGGCTTCAAGTGGATGAGCAGGCTGGCCGCCTGGGATGCCGGCGGCATTCTGGCCGACGACATGGGCCTGGGCAAGACCGTTCAGGCCATCGCCTTCCTGCTCTCGCGTGCGAAGGACGGTCCGTCGCTCGTCGTGGTGCCGGCTGCGGTGCTTCTCAACTGGGAGTCCGAGCTCACCCGCTTTGCGCCAGGCCTTCGATGCATCGTCTTCAACCGGGTCGATCGCGAGAAGGCCATGGACGGACTCGGCGCGGGCGACGTGATGATCACGACCTACGGCCTTCTTCAGACCGAGTCCGAGATGTTTTCGAGCGTCGATTGGAATGTCGTGATTCTCGATGAGGCGCACTACATCAAGTCGAAGAACACCAAGACCTCGAAGGCCGCGATGTTGCTCCGGAGCCGCTCGCGCCTGCTTCTGACCGGCACGCCGCTTCAGAACCATCTCAGCGAGCTCTGGAACCTGTCCGAATTCGCCAATCCGGGCCTG
>CAKQKT010000166.1 GCA_934249275.1 uncultured Sutterella sp.
AGAGCCGAGGCCGCGCGCAACGGGCACCTCGGAATCGATCACGAGATGCACGGCGGGCACGGGCCTGCCGGCCTTTTCACAGACCTTGCGAAAGCCCTGCATGACGAGATTGTCGGCGTTTCGATAGGCCTCCGAGCAGCCTTCGATCAGGAGGCTTTCTGCGGACTCGAACGTGAACTTCGCATGAAGCGAGAGCGCCATGCCGAGTGAGTCGTAGCCAGGACCGAGATTGGCGGTGGATGCGGGAACGCAAACGGTGACTTTCATAAACCCCTCTTAGAAGTCGCGCGCGGCGGCCGCGCGGATGAAGTCCGCCATGCCCTCTGGCTTGACGACGTCCTTGTGAAGAACCGGCATGGTGCGCAGGTTCGCAAGCGCCCTCGGCGCGGGCTCGTTCGTGAGCGCGCTGAGCGCGTCCATGTAGGCAAAGCCGTCGGCGCCTTCGGGAAGGGTTTTGCCGGTGAGCGCCACATAGACGTCGCGGCAGAACTTGTAGGGGCTCGCCGTGGAAAGCACCACGCACGGCACCGAGCGGTCGCTGCGCTCGCGCGCGACCTTGAGGGCCACGGCGGTGTGCGGATCGATGAGGCGGCCGTCCTTTTCCCACGCCTCGCGGATCATGGCGGACGTTTCGGCGTCGTTTGCCCAGCCGCACTTGAAGAGCGAGCGGATGCGCTCGAGCATGTCGCCCTCGACCCTGAAGACGCCTTCGGTCTTCAGATCCTGCATGAGCTTGGCGATCAGAGCCGTGTCGCCTTCGGAAACGTAGTAGAGCATGCGCTCGAGATTGCTCGAAATGAGAATGTCCATGCTCGGCGTGATCGTCTTCACGAACGGACGGTTTCGATCGTAGACGCCCGTAGAGAGGAAGTCCGAGAGCACGTTGTTCGCGTTCGAGGCCACGACGAAGTGGCGGACCGGCAGGCCCATGCGGTACGCATAGTAGCCCGCGAGCACGTCGCCGAAGTTGCCCGTCGGAACGCAGAAGTCGACCTTCTGGCCCATGGTGACCTCGCCCGCCTCAACGAGCTGTCGATAGGCGTCGAAGTAGTAGACGACCTGCGGCACGAGGCGGCCGATGTTGATCGAGTTGGCGGAGGAAAGCTGGATGCCCTTGTCGGCGAGCTCCTCCTTGAGGCCGGAGGCGAAGACGGCCTTGACGGTGCTCTGCACGTCGTCGAAGTTGCCCTCGACGGCCGCGACCGCCACGTTGCGGCCTTCCTGGGTCGCCATCTGCAGCTGCTGGATGTCGCTCACCTTGCCGTAGGGATAGAAAACCGTGATGCCGATGCCGGGCACGTTCATGAAGCCCGAAAGGGCGGCCTTGCCCGTGTCGCCCGAGGTCGCGGTTGCGATCATGACGCGTCGGCCCGTGCCCTTGAGCGCTGCGCTCATGAGCTGCGGGAGCATGCAGAGCGCCACGTCCTTGAAGGCGGACGTGGGCCCGTGGTAGAGCTCAAGCAGGAATTCGTCGCCCACGCGGGTGACGGGCGTCACGCCGACGCTCTCGAAATTGTCGCCGTAGGCATGCTCGATCCCCTCGGCAATCTCCGTCCTGGTGAAATCGGAGAGGAGAGCCGAAAAGACGCGCTGAGCCGTCTCGTGATACGTGAGTCCCTTGAGCATGTCGGGTGTCAGAACGGCCGTCAGGAGCTCGTCGCTCACGTACAGGCCGCCGTCGTCGCAGAGGCCCTTGAGGAGAGCTTCTCTGGCGTTCACGCCGTTTTCAAGACTTCTCGTGCTGTGGTAGATCATGGAGTTTCTCTCCGAAATTGGAAAAGTGGCATTTCATTGTTGCACAAAGCTTGTGAAAAAACCGTGAACGCCCGTAAATCAAAGACATCTAAGGCATTTCACCTAAGACATGTGCCCAAAGACGCCGAAGAAGTAATCCGATATGATGCTTTGGTGGTGCCTTCCCAATAAACTTCAATATTGAAGTTTTAATACGGCACGCAACACGAAACGGAGTCCCAGTCAATAACCCTCGCCTGAAGGCGGAGGCTTGAAAGAGCCTTTATTGACTAGTCTTAGTGAACTTCCTTCGGGAGGCGAACTACGTTGGTTGGGAATGTACAGGCACCGTGGGATGTTCATCCTAGTTCCACGCTCTGCGGTCTGTGTTTAAAAGCTCTGAGAGGTAGGAGCGGTGATGCAGACAAGAAACCCTTTCCAACTTTGACGAAGGATGTCAACCGGCCTTCGGGCCGAGCAAGCGGAACCTGCGGGTATCCGCAAAGGAGAAACTTTGAAAGTTTTCGTTTTGAGCATGCGCGGCAAGCCCCTGATGCCTTGTTCGCCCGCGAAGGCGAGACACATGCTGAAGGCAGGCAAGGCCGTCGTAGCGCGGCGAACGCCGTTCACGATCAAGCTGACCATCGCCACGGGCGAGACGAAGCAGAACGTGACGCTTGGCGTCGATGCAGGCGCAAAACACGTTGGCATTTCCGCCACGACGGAAAAGGAGGAAGTCTTTGCGTCCGAAGTCGAGCTTCGACAGGACATCACGGGACTCCTGGCCGACCGTCTGGCTTTCCGACGTACAAGGCGCAATCGCAAGACGCGCTACCGCGCACCGCGCTTCAACAATCGCGTGCGATCGAAGAACAAGGGATGGCTGGCGCCGTCTGTGGAGAACCGCATTCAGGCGCACATTTCGCGCATTGAAGCGGTTTGCCAAGTGCTCCCGATCACAAAAATCGTGATTGAAACCGCATCCTTCGACATTCAGAAGATCAAGAATCCCGAAGTTGTAGGGACGGACTATCAGCAGGGCGACCAGCTTGGATTCTGGAACGTGCGCGAGTACGTTCTTTTCCGAGACGGTCATGTCTGCCAACATTGTCGGGGCCGATCCAAGGATCCTATCCTCAACGTGCATCATCTTGAGAGCCGTAAGACGGGTGGTGAGGCGCCCAACAATCTGATCACGCTCTGCGAGACCTGCCACAAGGCATATCACGCAGGAAGAATCAAGTTGAAGATCAGACGCGGCACATCGTTCAGAGCAGAAGCCTTCATGGGCATCATGCGCCGGACGTTGCTTGATCGCGTCCGCAAGGCGCATCCCGAACTGTCTGTCGAGAACACCTACGGGTATCTGACGAAGCACAAGCGCATTGCCCTTGGGTTGCCCAAGACGCATTGCACCGACGCCTTCTGCATTGCTGGAAATCTGAATGC
>CAKQKT010000167.1 GCA_934249275.1 uncultured Sutterella sp.
TCAGTTTGAAGAACGCAAGAGATCAAACCCTTACTTTTGGGGCGATTCTTAGTTCAGACAATTGGGAATCCTTTAGTCGAATTATTGAGCGCCAAACACGGGGAAGCCTGATTTGGCCAGAAGCTCGGCCGTCTCGTAGACAGGGAGCCCCATGATGCCCGTGTAGCTGCCGGAGATGTTCGAAATGAAGATGCTGGCCAGTCCCTGAATGCCGTAGCCGCCTGCTTTGTCGTAAGGTTCGCCGCTGTTGGCGTAGGCCTCGATTTCTGCGCGCGTAAGGTCGCGGAAGGTCACGGTGGAGTGGGAAATGCGGAAGTCGCAAGCCGTTTCGGAGAGGCCGGCAAAAACCGCCGTGCGTACATCATGGGTGCGGCCCGAGAGCTTTTCCAGAAAACGGCAGGCTTCGTCGAAGTCGCGGGGCTTCCCGAGAATTTCATTGTCCAGGCTCACGACGGTGTCGGCGGCGACGATCGGAAGACGGACGCCGGCGAATTCGCCTGCATTTTTCACGCCCAGGCCTTCGAGGTACTTGTTGCGCGCGGTGCGCAGCACGTAGTCTTCAGGCGCTTCATCGGGCAGGACGACTTCGTCGCCTTCGAAGGCCATGAGCGTGTGTGCATTGCTCGCAATGACGCGGACTTCATAGCCGAGGCGAGTCAGCAGGTCGCGGCGGCGCGGACTCTTGCTGGCAAGAAAGATTGTTTTGTTTGACATCGTTGTCAGGCTCGGTGATATGGATGACCTGCGAGGATGGACCAAGCGCGGTAGATCTGCTCGGAGAGCATGACTCGGGCGAAGGCGTGCGGAAGCGTCATCGAGGACAGTCGGATTGTCAGGTTGGCTCTGGCTTTGACCTCGGGAGAGAGGCCGTCGGGGCCGCCGATGACGAAGACGGGCGTTTCGCCGTCCGCTCGCCAGTGCGAAAAGTGCTTGGCGAGGTCCATCGTTGTGAGGTCGACGCCGTGCTCATCGAGAACGACGACGAAGTCGTCAGGCTCGATGGAGGCAAGAATGCGCTCGGCTTCGGCCGCCATGAGGCGCGCGGGCGTTTGGCCCGCACGCGGCTCGGTGCGGATTTCCTTCAATTCGACCCTGAAATCGCGGGGAAAGCGCGAGAGATAGTCGGCGACGGCCATCTGCGCCCATTCGGTGATGCGCTGGCCGACGGCTACGATGCGGGTCTGCATGGCTTATTCGAAGTCTTCGGGCATGTGGCCGGGACGGTGCGGCATCAGGCGGGAGGCGCACTCTTCGTTGGCTTTCATGAAGACTTCCTTGCCGCCCCAGATTTCCTCGAGGTTGTAGTAGTCGCGGACGTTGGGCTGCAGGCAGTGGCAGACGACGGGGCCGAGGTCGACGAGGACCCATTCGCCCGTTTCCTGGCCTTCCATGCCGAGAACGTTGCCGCCGGCCTGCTTGACTTCGTGCGAGACGGAGTAGGCGAGGGCACGGGTCTGGCGGTTGGAGGTGCCGGAAGCGATGACGACGCGTTCAAACTGGTCGGTGAGGCCTTCGGTGTTGAAGACCTTGATGTCCTTGGCCTTGACGTCTTCAAGGGCGTTGACGACGAGCTGGGTGAGTTCTTCGATGTTCATTTTTCGTATAAAGGTTAGTAGCGCGCAGGCTGATAAAGGCCGTGCGACCGGATATAGGAGGCAACGCCGGGATCGAGCCAGCCGTCAAGAGACATCATGGCTCGGGCAAAAGGTTCTCTGGCTAGTGTACGACGGATGGCGGTGGCGCTTGCGCAGTGAGGCGCCATCTCGAAGCATGCAATCCGGCCCGAAGGCGAGAAAACGAGCTTGCGCGCCTCGATCATGCGGGGCGCAGCCCAGAGGGCCTGGCTTTCGGGAAGGGCGGATTCGCGCACGCCATCACGGGCGCAATAAGCGATGTGCACGTAGTCGGTGAGCGACTGCCAGTCCTTCCATGTAGAAAGGTTGAACCACTGATCGCTGCCGAGGATGAGGACCAGAGGCATGTCCGGACCGACTTCCTCGCGAAGCTTGCGAACGGTGTCGATGGTGTAGGTCGCGCCGGTTCGGCAGAGTTCCGACGTGTTGATGCGGCATTGAGGCTCGTATTCTACTGCAATGCGCAGCATGTTCAAGCGGTGGATGCCGGGGGAAATGCGACTTTTCTGCCAGGGTTCGCCAGCGGGCATGAGATCAACACGAACAAGCGGGACGGCGGCAAGCGCGGCTCTCGCAAGGCAAAGGTGGCCGGCATGAACGGGGTCGAAGGTGCCGCCGAGAATGCCGAGCCCGCGACGCGAGGAATAGAGCGCAAGATTGTCGGTCATGTATGTCTCAGAGGTTGGTTACCTGGGATGAGAAGGTTTTGTCGACGCGGCCTTCGTCGTCATAATGAACGGCGAGCCAGTTGAGCTCAAGCTCCTGCAGTCCCCTCTTGTTGCGAAGGAAGCGCTGGCTGAACCAATAGTGCCAGCCTGCCTCGTCAGTGTGAGAAGCGCGGCCGAGCAGCTCGTTGACGAGTGCGGATTCCATGCCGAGGCCGATGCGGCCGATTTGAACGGGCATATGCTGGGTGTCAAGTCTTCGGCAGAATTCCGGCACGTCGCGATCGCCGGCCCACTCGAGCTGGACTTCAGTCACGAAGCTGCTGTCGGTGGCGATGAACCAGGCAAGCATGGGCTTGCCGTGGGATGTTCCTGTGAGGCAGATCGTGTCTCGGCGAAAGTCACCCTCACCTTCAGAAAGCCGAGTCGCTCCAGTCATTTCGGCAAGGTCCTTCAGCTTGGTGCTTTCGAGCACAATGCGGGGCTTGCCGATGCGGGCGTCTTGACCGAGCGGTGTCGTCAGAGTGGCGGGTGCATCAAGCAGGCCCGTCGGATAGGCGAACGGACCGGTGATTTCCTCAGCCTGAGAGACGCCGGCTAAAGCGAGCGGAAGCAGGACGCCAGCCACGCGAAGCGGGAATTTTGAGAGTGAGGCAAGAATCATCTGTCTGGCAGTTTTGAGCGGTATTTGACGGTTGAGAGACTGAAACGCCTCTCTTCGAGTGTTTCAGTATAGCCCGCCTGTTTCTGACGGTCATGCCCAAAGGAAAGGACCGCGCTGATGAGAAGAAGAAAAAAGGCTCTTCCGACTTTTTGGGGAAACAGGGGGCTCGATGGTGCCTTAGTCGAGGTCAGAACCGGCTCGTGAGAAGG
>CAKQKT010000168.1 GCA_934249275.1 uncultured Sutterella sp.
GCGCTTTTGGTTAGTTTCTATGCTGGGGCTTGCGGCACGGGGAACCCTAATTTCCCCAAAAGTCCAGAAGAGCCCATATTACGACCAGCATTCGCGAGAACGAAGTCTTTGCGAGTGCCGGCGGCTTTCTTGCCACGGAAAAGATCGACATCACGTTTACGGGCACCTCGCCTTTCGGCACGGCGCTCACTGCGGCCGCTCAGGCTTCTCTTTCCATGCAGGCCATTCCGCGTCATCCGTGCGGCGCGAGCCGCATCTGCGTAGGCACGCTCGACGCATGGGCCGACAAGGCAAGACTCCAGGTGGAAGTGCGCGGCGCCACGCAGGAAGTGGCCGACTTCATGTCCGAAGGCGTGCGCAAGGCCGTCGAAGCAGCGGCGCTTCAGGCCGACGTGAAGGCGAACATTGAAATCGCCGGCCGTGCCGAAGCGCTCGTGCCCAATCCGAAGGCCGTGGAGATGATCATTGAGTGCGCTAAGAAGGTGCCTGACGTTGTTCTGACGGAAGACCGCACCCGAGGCTCCGACGACTCCACGCTCTGGATGAATGCTGTAACGCGCGCGGGCGGCGTGGCCGGGTGCTTCCACTACGGTTCGAAGGGCCGCGCGGGTCTTCACACCTCGCGGTTCGATCCGGAAGGCGAATTCACGGCAATCCCGGCGCTCAGGCTTTCCGTGAACCTTTTGCTTGCAACCAACGCGCGCTGAGGCAATCCTTCAGATGAAGCGGGCCGGTTTTCGATGTGAAGCCGGCCTGTATCGTCATTCAGGATCCTACAGGATGCCGGATTTGCGCCGATTCACTCAAAGTCCGCTAAAATAGTCGGACTTTTTGTTCACCGCTTTTTTATAAAGGCCTCAAAGTGTCCGCACTCATTCTTGGTCATAAGAACCCCGACTCCGACAGCATCATTTCCGCCATTGCCTGCGCTCATCTCTACAAGCTGCGCGGTCTTGACGTCGTGCCGGCTGCTCAGGGCACGCCCGCTCCGGAAACGGCTTTCATTCTCGAACGCTTCGGTCTTGAAGCTCCGGAAGTTGTGACGAGCGTCGCCGGCCGCGACGTCTACCTCGTCGACTACTCCGACAAGGCTCAGGCTCCCGCCGACATCGATGAGTGCAACCTCAAGGGCATCGTCGACCACCACAAGCTCGGCGACGTGACCTCCACGTCCCCGCTCGAATGCATCATCTGGACGGCCGGCTGCACGAACACCATCCTCAAGCGCATGTACGACTACATGGGCTTTGAAATCCCGGCCAACCTCGCCGGCGCCATGCTCTGCGCCATCCTGTCCGACACGGTGATCTTCAAGTCCCCGACGACGACCGACATGGACCGCAAGGCCGCTGAAGAACTCGCCAAGATCGCCGGCGTCGAAGACATCCAGGCCCTCGGCATGGAACTCTTCACCGCCAAGTCCGCCGTTGCCGGCTGCTCCCCGCGCGATCTGATCTTCCGCGACTTCAAGGACTTCAACATGAACGGCTGCAAGGTCGGCGTCGGCCAGCTCGAGCTCGTCTCCCTTGACATTGTTGCCGACATGAAGGCCGCTCTCGAAGCCGAACTCGCCGTCGTCAAGTCCGAAGAAGGCCGCCACAGCGCCCTTCTCCTTCTCACCGACATCATGAAGGAAGGCTCCGAACTCCTCATGGTCTCCGACGATCCCGCCCGCATCGCCGAAGGCTTCGGCAAGCCCTACGAAGAAGGCAAGAACCTCTGGCTCGACGGCGTCATGAGCCGCAAGAAGCAGGTTGTCCCGGCCCTCGAAGCCGCCTTCCGCAAGTAATGCGATTGAAGCCCGCCGCCTGACGGCAGGCTGATTGATGAAGCTCCGAATTCCTCGCGAATCCGGAGCTTTGCTTTTTCCGGGACAACGAAAAGCCCGCAGACTTTGCGCTCTCTGCGGGCTTGGGACGTTCGGACTGAAGCGTCGTTACATGATGGCGAGAAGCTCGTCGATTTCTTCTTCCGTCGTGGCCCACGAGGTGGCCAGACGAACGATCGTATTGTTGTCGTCGTGCTTTTCCCAGAAGCTCATGCTGACTTCCTGCGAGAGTTCTTCATAGCGGTCGTCGCCGAGCTTGACGAAGGTCTGGTTCGTCGTGGAGTTGTAGAGAAGCTCGTACCCTTTGGCCTTGAGGCCTGCGCGAAGCTTGTCGGCTAGCTGAACCGCTTTGCGACCGTATTCGACGTAGCGGTTCTCCTTCATCAGCTCTTCGAACTGGATGGCGGTGATGCGGCCCTTGGCAAGAAGAGCGCCCTGCTGCTTCACCCAAGTGAAGAAGCGCGCAACAGTCTTGGGTTTCGGGAATACCACGGCTTCGCCGAAGAGAGCGCCGCACTTCGTGCCGCCGATGTAGAAGGCGTCGCAGCAGCGGGCAATGTCAACGAGCGCTACATCCGTCTCAGCTGCGCCAAGACCGTAGGCAAGGCGTGCGCCGTCAAGGAAGAGACGGCCGCCGTTGCGGTGGGCGGCTTCGGAAATCGCTTCGAGCTCGGAGAGCGTGTAAAGCGTGCCCGTTTCCGTCGGGTGCGAGATGTAGACAAGCGCAGGCGCCGGCATGTGATCGCGGTTTCCGTCATCCAGATAGTTATGGAAGGCGGCTTCAACATCTTCAGCGCTGATTTTCCCGTCATGCTGCGGAATGGTGAAAACCTTGTGGCCAAGGCTTTCAATAGCGCCCGCTTCATGAACGGCAATATGGCCCGTTTCGGCGGAGACGACGCCTTCCCACGGATGGAGCATGGCGCCGATCACAGTGCGGTTCGTTTGCGTTCCGCCGGCAAGCAGGTAGACCCCTGCTTCGGGAGCACAGCAGGCTTCTCGGATCAGCGATACGGCATTGGCCGTGTAGTCGTCCGAACCGTAGCCGGGCGTTTTTTCGAAATTCGTTTCCTTGAGCTTCTCCAGAATCTCCGGAATGCAGCCCTGCGTGTAATCGGAAGCAAAGTTGAGGTTCGCCATCGGATAGTCCTCTCTTATGAAAAAGGCGAGAATTGATCGAACAAGAATGACGTGCAACTATACGCGCCGGGACATTACACACGTCTTACGATGAGAAGCATTGGGCCTGAGATTCAAGATGAATTGACGACCGTCAATGCGATTCGGAAGAATGTTTTAGACGGTTTCAGGGCAAAAGAAAGCCCGCAGGCTTGGTG
>CAKQKT010000169.1 GCA_934249275.1 uncultured Sutterella sp.
GTCTTCGTTTCGCCGTCGGCGGCGCAGAAGGCGGAGTAGCTGTCGATGTCAAGGCCGCGCCCCTTGCGGAGGATGATGTCGGCCTTGGCGGGATCGACGCCTTCGATCTCGGCGCCTTCGGTGCCTTCAACGCAGTGGGCGGGCCAGAGCATCTGCTTGCCGTAGGGAAGCTCGATCACGTCAAGGACGTGCCTGCCTTCATGGCTCGCGGCAAAGGAGACGTGACGGGCGGGATGCCAGTCCTGGGTCATCACAATGCAGTCCCAGGGGTGGGTGTCGAGTATTTCGTTGATGACGGGAACGACCTTGTCGCCCTCGGCGACGGCAAGCGCGCCGCCCGGCAGAAAGTCCTTCTGCAAATCGACGATGATCAAAGCATGCTTGCGAGCGGTGGATGCCATTTGTTTGTTTCTCCGGCAACGAGTAGTAGGAAGGAGGCTTGCCGCCTTAAAGCGGCCTTCAATTGGTGTGATTTTACGGTAGCCGCAGATTGAGAGCGGCAGGACATCGTAGAAACCCGAAGTAAGTTCCCTTTTCTTGAGGGTAATCCATGAATCTCAGACAAATGTCTTAGGCGCCTGATGCTTCCGCGCAACAAGCCGCTGATACACTTTTTCACGTATTGCCCAATTTACAGGCATTCTCAAACCTCAGCAAAAAGAGAATAAATACATATGACAGACATTACCACCGCGGCTCCCGTCATTGCCGTCGACAAAGTTCAGGCAGTGGCGCTGGCCGTTTGCACCTATTATTTCGGCGTCTGGCTCAAGGGCAGGATCGGCGTTCTCTCCCGTTATTCGATTCCGAGCCCGGTCGTGGGCGGCATGTCGTTCGCGATCATCGTTTCCATTCTTGAAAACTACAACGTTCTGAAGCTTCAGATCGACTCGACGCTTCAGACGGTTCTGATGCTCGGCTTCTTCACGACGATCGGCCTCATGGCCAGCCTTCGCGTGGTAAAGGACGGCGGCAAGCTCCTCTTGGGCTTTCTGCTCGCCGTGACGGTTCTGGTTTTCCTCCAGAACGGCATGGGCATGGCGATTGCCGACTGGATGGGTTTTGACAAGCACTACGGCATTCTCGCGGGCTCTGTCTCGATGATGGGCGGTCTCGGCACGGCTGCCGCGTTCGGCCCCTATTTTGAAGAAACGTACGGCATTACCGGCGGCACGGCCGTTGCCGTGACGGCCGCCACGTTCGGCATGGTCGCCGCCCTTCTCATCGGCGGTCCGTTCGGCGAATGGTGCATCCGCCGCTACAAGGTGAAGACCCCGAACGAAGTGGCGCAGCCCGAACCCGCCCTTCACATTCCGGACGACATGAATGCGAGCATTACGGAAGAGCATGCGGCCGAAAAGCCGAACTTCACGCATGAAATCATGAAGGCCGTCTCCATCACGGCGCTCGCCATGGGTCTCGGCACGATCGTCTCCAACTTCCTCGGCCACTACATTACGCTCCCCGCCTACATCGGCGCCATGATCGTCGCGACGATCATCCGCAACGTCGGCGACTTCTCTGGCATGTACAAGGTCGAAGGCAAGGGCCTCAACGCCGTTGCCGACATCACGCTGGTTCTCTTCGTGACGATGGCCATCAACAATCTGAAGCTTCACGAGCTCGTCCACCTTGCGCTTCCGCTCGTGGTCATTCTCGCCGCTCAGACCGTTCTGATGATCATCTTTGCCTGGGCCATTCTTTTCTCCGCCTTCGGCCGCAACTATGACGCGGTCATGCTGTCCGTAGGCGGCATCGGCTTCTCCATGGGCGCGACCGCCAACGGTCTTGCCAACATGCAGGCCATCAGCGAAAAGTACGGCTCTTCTCCGCGCGCCTGGCTGATCGTTTCGGTCGTCGGCGCATTCCTGATCGACCTCATCAACGCCGTCGTCATCACGTGGTTCGGCACGCTCTGACGAATGCCTTGATTTTTCAATAGGACTTCCATGTCCGACACATCTCAAACTTCCGAGATCACAGCCGCTTCCGAGGCCCTCCGGGGCCTCAGGGCGGCTGTGCCCGTCATGACGGGCTTTATTCCCATCGCGCTGATTCTTGGAGCCACCGGCGCGCACGCGGGTCTATCGCCCTTTACTTCGGGCCTCATGTGCGCAGCCAACTATGCAGGCGGCTCCGAGTTTGCCGCCGTCGCACTCTGGAACACCGTTCCTCCGATTCTGACCATCATGATCACGACGTGGCTCATCAATTCGCGCCACATCATGCTCTCCGCATCGCTCACGCTCTACATGGGCAAGTTGTCGACCCGCGAGTCGCTCTTCGTTCTCTTTTTCATGTGCGACGAAGCCTGGGCGCTCGCCATGCAGGACGTCAACCGAATGAAGAAGCTGGGCTGCTCCAATGAGGATGCATTCTCGCTCTCCTTCTACGCAGGCTCCGCGCTTACGCTCTGGATCTCCTGGTGGGGATCCGCCGCCGTTGGCGCCTGGATCGGAAACGATCTCGGGAACCTTGAAGCCTGGGGCTTCGCCATGGCCTTCCCGGCGATCTTCATTGCCATCCTGTCCGGCATGTGGCCGGGTGTAAGGAAGTGCGCGCCCTGGATCGTGAGCTTTGCCGCTGCCGGGCTCATGAGCCTCAAGTTTTCGACGCCCGTCTCGGTCGGCGTGGGCTCCCTTCTCGGGCTCGTCGCCGTCTGGTTCACGACGGGCGAATCGTCTGCTTCCGTCAAGAAGGAGGCGCAATAATGTTCGACGCACTCTTCAATCCCGAATTCATGAGGCAGGAACTCGTCTTCGGCATGAGCACGGGCGAATTGATTGCGATCATCGGGATGATGGCGATGACCTATTCGACGCGCCTGCTGGGCTGGCTCTTTTTGAAGAATCGAAGGTTTTCGGGCAGGACGGCGGCGCTTCTCGAAGCGGCACCGGGCTGTGTCATGGTGTCGATCGCCGCGCCCTTCTTCTTTACGACCAATCCCGCGCACCTCTGCGCGTTGGCTGTCGCCATTCTGGTTTCGAGAAAGTACGGCCTCGCATGGACGGTTGCCGCCTGCGTGGCCACGGCCGCCGTTCTCGGACGGCTTCTCTGCTGAGACAGCCAAACGCATTACGCAAAAAGGCCGATGCCGGGCCTGCGAATCCGGCATCGGCTTTTTGCTGGATCCTCCTCAA
>CAKQKT010000170.1 GCA_934249275.1 uncultured Sutterella sp.
ATCAAGAATGTCGATCGAAAGCGCCCCTTTGGGAAAGCCCGCAACCGTGCCGATCAGGATCAGAAGGACGCACGCCGCCCAAGCCATCGCAAGCAGCGGGCTTGCGGGCCTCAGCAGTCGGCCAGCGAGGTGCGTTACATTCATGCGTTCAAGCAGCTCTTCTTACTTCTCTTTACGGGACTTGCCGAACTTCGGCAGCCACTTCCTGACTTCAGCGTCCTTGAACTTCTCAAGCTTTCTGCCGAAATCAAACCTATGAATTCTTCCCTTGACGTCGAGCTTCTCGACCTTTCCCTTCACGTTCAGGCTTTCGATCTTGCCCTTGACGTCAAGCTTTCCAATTGTTTCCTTAACGTCGAGATTGTCGAGCTTTTCCTTGAAGGAGATCTTCCCGAGCTTGTCCTTCATGCCGGCGAGAACGGCGGTGGCGGCTGCGGCGGCGGACGGCTTGCGGGATTCGGGAGCAACGGCTGGAGCTTCGTCGGCTTCGGACGGTTCAGCCGTCGGGGCCGGAGCTTCGGCCTTGACTTCGGACCGAACAGGCGGGACTTCGGCCTCTGCTTCCTTCACCTCGGCCGCGGATTCCGCGGCGACGGGCTTTTCAATGGCGGCAGGCGCCTCAGGCGCTTCAACGGGCGCATCCTCAGCCTTCACGTCCGCAACCTCGGCTTCGGAAGGCTTGGCTTCACCGGCCTGCTGCGGGACGGATTCTGTCTTTTCGGCGTATTCGTCCGGAGCGGCGGCCTGTTCGGCATGCCCGGCCTCATCGGGCTGAGCGGCCTGAGCAGCCTTGGCGGCTTTCTCGGCTTCGCGGGCAGCCTTCCTTTCAGCCTTGGCTTCGGCTCGCTTCGCGCGATGTTCGGCGAACCAGGCCTTGATGCGGGCGATGATGCGCCGGCTGGCCGGATGCTGTTCGGCGTGAGCGGCCGCTTCGGCACGGGCCTGAGCGATCATGTCGGCGCTTTCGTCGCCGGATTCGTCATCGTCGTCCTCTTCAAGGTCGCCGACGGCCTTGGCAAGCGCCTTGGCCTTGGCGCGGCGAAGATCGTCGCCAAAGCCGAAAGCGTCGCCCACGGCCACGCCGATGCCTTCGGCGGAGATGTCGGAGTCGCAGAGAATGCGGGTGTTTTCATCCGAAGGTACGGACCTGCGGTTTTCGGAGCTCTCAATGCGCACGACGATCGGGCAGTCGAAGCGGATGCCGCGCGCAGCCTGAATCACGGCCTTGTTGAAGACAAGATCGGCGGACGGGAGCACGAGCACCTGAGCAGTATGAATGTGGCCCTTATCCAGAATTTCAGGATCGGACGGATCGCCCACGATGGCGGAGCCGTGTTCGTAGGCGTTGACGGCTGCGGCGGCCTCGTCGGTCGATACGAAGCACGTGAAGTCGATGCCGCGGCGCTCGAGCTTGGGCAGGAGCGTCAGCACGACTTCGTTGACGCCGGCGATGAGCACGTGGCCCTTGGTGGTCTTGGGCTTGCCGGTGGCGAGCGGCGAAACGCGGTCGGCCATGCGGCGGAAGTGCGGATAGCGCGTCACAAGAAGGCGCTTGACGTGCGGGACCAGCTGGAACATCAGCGGATTGACCGCGATCGTGATGATCGAGGCGGCCACGACGATGCTCATCGTTTCCGGGCTTGCAATGCCGAGCGTGATGCCCTGGCCGCAGAGAATGAACGAGAATTCGCCGAGCTGCGAGACGCAGGCGCCCATGACGAGGGCCGTGTCGAGCGGCCAGCCCAGAAGCAGGACGAGCAAGGCGGAGACGCTGCTCGTGATGAACATGATGATGAACACCACGGCAAGCACGGCAAAGGGCTCGTTGACGAACACATGCAGGTCGAGCATCAGGCCGACGGAAATGAAGAACAGAACCGAGAAGGCGTCCTGAAGCGGGAGGCAGTTGCGGGCCGCGCGATGCGCAAAACTCGATTCGCGCATCACCATGCCGGCGAAGAAGGCGCCCAGAGCGTAGGACACGCTGAAGATCGCGCCGGCGTCGTACGCAATGCCGATGGCGATCGCAAGCACGCAGAGCGTGAAGAGCTCGCGGGAGCCCAGAAGCGCCACGCGGCGGAGCATCCACGGGAAGACCCGCTTGCCCACGACCAGCATGCCGGCCACGAAGACCGCCACGCCGAGAAGGGTCTTTGCGAGCGAAATCGCGATGAGCTTCGGATCAATCGGACCTTCGCCCTGCGTGACCTGCGCCACGAGCGGCAGGCACACCATGATGAAGACGGTGACCAGGTCCTGAACGACGAGCCAGCCGATGGCCACCTGGCCGCTCGGCGTGACGGCGAGCTTGCGGAGTTCCAGAGCCTTCATGACGACGACGGTCGAGGCGCACGAGAGCGTCATGCCGAAAACGATCGCATTCGGAAGCGCCCAGTCCCAGGCCAGAAGCGCCACGGCCGTGCCTGCGGCGCCCGATGCCGCCATCTGCAGCACCGCGCCCGTCACGGCCACGCCCTTGACCTTCACAAGATCCGCGACAGAGAAATGCAAGCCCACGCCGAACATCAGAAGCATCACGCCGATGTCGGCGAACTGCTGGGTCACCCCGCGGTCAACGCTCGGCAGCAGCGGGAAAAGGCTCACGGACACGCCGGCAATGATGTAGCCCACCAGTGCCGGAGTCTTCAGAAATCTTTCCGCCAGACAGCCGAAGACGAGCGCAAGTCCGAAGCCCGTCACGAGCGTGGTGATGATGGAAAACTGATCGGTCAAGGCCTATTCTCCTCAGTCCTTTTTGTCAGGGAATCATCCGCGGACGGATCGGGTACGCGGCTTCGGTCAAAAGATTTATTTTAACCCCTTGAAGCCCTGTCCGACGCATGATTCCCATGGACGCGCGAGGGGGCTTCGGGCATCCGATGATATCCGGATTGGTAGAAAACGGCTCGATCCTCTATCGATCGGCGTTCAGCGGCCTACTTTTTGATCCTGACGTTTGCGAGCGTCATGTCGGTCACATTGTCGGCAGACGGCAGCATTCGAATGGTTTCAACATGCTCTGCGCCCTTGAGGGTCACGGTGCCCAGAATGCGGCCAAGATTTGGGCTCTTCTGGACTTTTGGGGAAATTAGGGTTCCCCGTGCCGCAAGCCCCAGCATAGAAACTAACCAAAAGCGCG
>CAKQKT010000171.1 GCA_934249275.1 uncultured Sutterella sp.
GTCTTGGGATTGATCACGGCTCTCAGCGCCTCGGCCGCCTTGGCCGGCGCCGACGGTCCGATCGAGCCCGCCCCCGTGTATGACGAAGTTCTCAATCAGATTTCGCTTCGCGAAGCCGAAATGCTTCACGAGGAAGGCGTGCAGTTCTACGACGCAAACGAGCTGGAGATCTGGGCCCAGGGATTCATCCCCGGCGCGATCTTCTTCAACGTGCAGGATTGGAAGAAGCTGCTGCCCGAGGACAAGAGCACCACGATGGTGTTCTACTGCGTCAACCCGCTCTGCACGAGCAGCGAGATGGCAGCCCGCGAAGTCATGAAGCTTGGTTATACGGATGTTCGCCAGATGCCCGAGGGCATCGTCGGCTGGCGCCGTTCAAACCGGCCGATCGAGCTTCCGTAAGATGCGTGTCTCGCCGCAGGGCGGGACGGTAATTCACCCAAACATTCAATTGAGAAAGTTATGTTTACCCTGAAAAAAGTCATTCTCTCTGCCTCGCTTGCGCTGACCGTGAGCTCCGTGGCATTCGCACAGGCTCCGCAGACGCAGCTCCAGAAGGAGTCTTACAGTATGGGTGCTACGCTCGGCAACGTCATCGCCGGGCAGGTCTACCGCCAGACCGAGCTGGGCGCCGCCGTCGACATGGCTGCGATCGTCCAGGGCTTCGAAGACGCCCTCAAGGGCAAGTGCCAGCTTTCCGACGACGACATGCTGAAGATCCTCAACGTGCGCGCCGAACAGCTCAACAAGCTCAATGAGGCCCATCTGGAAAAGGTCGCAAAGGCCAATTCCGAGAAGTCCAAGGCTTACCTCGCTGAAAACGCCAAGAAGAAGGGCGTTGTCACGACGAAGTCCGGTCTGCAGTATGAAGTCCTGTCCGAAGGCAAGGGCGACAAGCCGCGCGTTGAGGATGTGGTTACCGTCCATTACGTCGGCTCCTTCATCGACGGACAGGAGTTTGAAAACACCTGGACGACGAAGGAGCCGGCCCGCTTTGTGATGATGTCCGTGATTCCGGGCCTCGCCGAAGGCGTCGCCCTCATGACCCCGGGCTCTCACTACCGCTTCACGGTTCCTGCAGAGCTTGCCTACGGTCATGAAGGCGCTGGGCAGATTCCGCCCGAATCCGCCCTTGTCTTCGACCTCCAGCTCGTCAAGGTCGAAAAGGTTGGCGCTCATCAGCAGAGCTTCGGCATGCCCGGCATGTCCGGCGGCATGTCCAAGGAAATGATGGACAAGATGAATCCCCACAAGTGAGGATTCTGAGCAATCGCATGGAGAACGCGTGATGAACGTGCTTGCAGCCCTCTTCGCAGGGGCCGCGCTTCTAGCAGGAGCGGTCCTCGCAGGCTACCGGATCCGGGCCGAAGGCTCGGCGTCCGCGGGCAGGAGCGTGTTCCTCGCAGGTTTCGCCGGCGTGCTGCTCGTCTCGAGCCTCGGCGTCTACGCAACGCTTGGACGCTGGAGTGACTGGGAAAGGGCGGAGGTCGACCGCGACGTCGACTATCTGCTCGCCGCAAAGCTGACGGATGCCCGCCGCCGGGTTCAGATGACCCCGGAGAGTGCATACGCGCAGCAGCAGCTCGCGCTGGTCTGCCTCGACGCAGGCAAGTACGAGGATGCGGTCGCGGCGATCGACAAAAGCCTGAGCATCGAGGGTGAGAATCCCGAGCTGCTCGGCATCAAGGTCTTCGCCCAGTACTACAGGGACGGCAGGCAGTTCGCCCCCGAAACGCAGCTCGCCGTCGAGCGGGTGTTCGGCATGAATCCTCTTGAGGTTCGCACCCGGATGCTCCTCGGACAGGACGCCTTCCTCAAGGGCAGATATGCCGAGGCGGTGCGCCACTGGCGAATGCTTCTGGATGCGGGCGCGGCTCCCGACAAGGAGCGGGCCCTCAGAACAGCGATTGCAAAAGCCGAAGCCAGGATGACTCGGTAAGCAATTTAACCGACAGGTTTTTCCAACCCCGGAAGAACTGTCATTGGAGAACATCGTGAGCGAAAAGATCGACAGGAGAAAATTTCTCGCTGGTGCCGGTGCTGGCTCCCTGGTGCTCGTGTCCCTCGGCGGATGCGGCTCCGGACAGGTCCGCAAGCCCGGTACGCCTCACTATGGCATGGTCTTCGACCAAAACAAGTGCGTCGGCTGCCGCGACTGCAGAATCGCCTGCAACGAGACGAACAAGCTCCCCAAGGGCGTGACCCGTCTGCTGCTCGAACTGCAGAACGACCAGATCGAAGGCACCCGCGGCTATGCCGCAGACCGCCGCTATGTGCGCGTGTCCTGCCAGCAGTGCTCTGACGCCCCGTGCGTCACGGTCTGCCCGACGGGCGCCGCCCATCGCGATCCGAAGACCGGCATCGTGACGATGGACACCGACAAGTGCGTCGGCTGCAAGTACTGCATCGTCGCCTGTCCGTACAACGCACGTTTCATCAATGAGGAAACGAAGGTCGCCGAAAACTGCGACTTCTGCCTGCACACGCGTCTCGAAAAGGGACAGCAGCCTGCATGCGTGGAGTCCTGCAAGTACGACGCCCTCGTGTTCGGTGACCTCAACGATCCGAACTCGTACATCAACAAGCTGCTCGCCGTGAAGGATTCCGTGCGCATTCGCCCGGAACTCGGAACGGAGCCCAGCCTGCGTTACATCCCCATTGTTAAGCAAGGAGTGTAAAGATGGACATCGCCATGAACTTTACACTTGGTCTGAGCCAAGGGATCGCCTGGCCGTGGCCGATTGCCGTATACCTGTTCCTTGCAGGCATTTCCGGCGGCGCCGTGGCCGTAGCCCTCATGCTGAACCGCTACCGCAACCAGGTCGCGGAAAACACGCCGGTTCTCAAGGCCGCGACGCTCGTCGGCTTTGTGACCATCGTGCTCGGCATGATCTGCCTCGTGGCTGACTTGACGAATCCGCTGGTCTTCTGGCGAATTCTCATCTACTACAACCTGACCTCCGTGATGAGCCTCGGCGTTATCGCACTTCTGTGCTATATCCCGCTCGTCTTCGTGCTCATGCTCGTCGCCTTCCGCAAGGAAGTGAAGAGCTGCGGCGCGCTGGCCTGGCTCGACGGCATCATCGGCGCCTTTGACGGCATCCGCG
The DNA here is from genome assembly GCA_934249275.1 of uncultured Sutterella sp. GTDB lineage: Bacteria > Pseudomonadota > Gammaproteobacteria > Burkholderiales > Burkholderiaceae_F > Sutterella. The sequence continues at coordinate 3,108 of CAKQKT010000171.1, forward strand.
GTGCGCTTCAGTGGATCGT
>CAKQKT010000172.1 GCA_934249275.1 uncultured Sutterella sp.
CAAGAGATTCAGAAGTTAGTCATTTGACCAATGACAAACTTCTGGTTCTAGATAGGATTTTGCCTGCGGAGTTCGGGACGGATGATGAATCCGGCGGGCGATTCGCATGAATGGGACCGGGCGGTCGATGAGTCGCCCGAATGACGTTATTCTGCGGCCTTTTCCTTCTTGGCGGGCTCTTCCTTCTTGGCGGGCTCTTCCTTCTTGGCGGGCTCTTCCTTCACGGGATGAGCGGCGCGCCATGCGGCGAGGTATTCCGCAATGCGGCTGATGGCTTCGCGAAGCTGTGTTTCATGCGGCAGGAAGACCACGCGGAAGTGGTCGGGATGCGGCCAGTTGAAGCCCGTGCCCTGAACGAGAAGGACGCGCGTGGCTTCGAGGAGCTCCTTGAAGAACTGGCGGTCGTTCTCGATCGGATAGACCTTGGGATCCAGCTTGGGGAACATGTAGAGCGAGCCCTGGGGCTTCACGCAGGAGACGCCCGGAATCTGGGTGAGAAGCTCCCAGGCAAGGTCGCGCTGCACGCGCAGACGGCCGCCTTCGCAGATGAGGTCGTTGATCGACTGGTAGCCGCCCAGAGCCGTTTGAATGGCCCACTGGCCCGGCACGTTGGCGCAGAGCTTCATGTTGGCGAGCATGTTGAGGCCTTCGATGAAGTCCTTGGCCGGAAGCTTGTTGCCGGAGATCACCATCCAGCCGGCGCGGTAGCCGCAGGCGCGGTAGGCCTTGGAGAGCGAGTTGAAGGTGATCGTGAGGACGTCGGTCGAAAGGCTCGCGATGGCGATGTGCTTTGCGTCTTCGTAGAGAATCTTGTCGTAGACCTCGTCGGCAAAGATGATGAGGTCGTGCTCGCGAGCGATTTGGATGATCTTGAGAAGCGTTTCCTTCGGATAGACGGCGCCCGTCGGATTGTTCGGGTTGATGATCACGATGCCGCGGGTGTGCGGGGTGATCTTGGCGCGGATGTCGTCCAGATCGGGCTGCCAGCCGTTCTCTTCGTCGCAGAGATAGTGGACGGGCGTGCCGCCCGAGAGGCTCGTCGTGGCCGTCCAGAGCGGATAGTCGGGCATCGGGATGAGCAGCTCGTCGCCTTCGTCGAGAAGGGCGTTCGTGGCGAGCGAGATGAGGTCGGATGCGCCGTTGCCGAGATAGATGTCGTCAAGCGTCACGCCCTTGATGCCGAGCTGCTGCGTGTAGTGCATGACGGCCTTGCGGGCGGCGAAGATGCCCTTGCTGTCCGAATAGCCTGCGGAATTGGGCAGGTTGAGGATCATGTCGCGCTGGATCTCTTCGGGCACCTGAAAGTCGAACGTGGCGAGGTTGCCGATGTTGAGCTTGATGAGCTGCTGGCCCTGTGCCTCCATCTCCTTGGCTCGGTCGACGATCGGGCCGCGAATGTCATAGAGGACGTTGTCGAGCTTCTTGGATTTCTTGATGGGCTTCATAACGAGTAACGGCGGTGAGTCTGGCAGTGGGAAGGGTGCCGCATGAAAAATGCAGCGCACGGAAGTTACAGTTTACGCGCATCGTCGCCCGATGGGTGACGGGAGGCGCATTTTGATGCCGGGAAAGGAACGGCCCGTGCCTTTTCAACTAAGGACGGGCCGTTATTCTCATTATGCGTGATCGCGAATCCAGCGCTGGAGCTCTGCGATTGTGATGAAGGTTAAGTCGTGCTTCTTCGCAAATGCCGCGAGGTCGAGCGTGCGCATCATATGGCCGTCGTCTGCCATGATTTCACAGCATAGGCCGCAGGGTGCAAGGCCCGCCAGACGGCAGAGGTCGACGGTCGCCTCCGTGTGGCCGTTGCGCTCGAGAACGCCGCCCGCTCTGGCGCGAAGCGGGAACATGTGGCCGGGATGGCGGAAGTCTTCGGGACGCGCTACGAGACGAACGGCGGCAAGCGCCGTGACGGAGCGCTCGAAGGCGGAGATGCCCGTGACGGTGTCGACGTGGTCGATGCTGACGGTGAAGGCCGTTTCGTGGTTGTCGGTGTTTTTGGCGACCATCGGAGAGAGGCCGAGCTTGTCGCAGAGCTCGCCCGACATCGGCATGCAGATGAGGCCGCGGCCGTGCACGGCCATGAAGTTGATGTTCTCGGGCGTGGCGAATTCGCCCGCGCAGATGAAGTCGCCTTCGTTCTCGCGGTCGGGATCGTCGGTGACGAGGATGATTTTGCCGGCGCGGAGGTCTTCAAGCGCCTTTTCAATGGTGTCGAACGTGATGGACATGTCTTGTCTTCCGGTCCGAAGCAGGGCTTCGGGATGGTGGATTGAACAAGGATTCCGGACGTTCGCTCGAAATCGAGGCAAAAAAACGCCCTGAACCCGGTTTGGCCGTACGTTCAGGGCAGCAATTGGGAAGAGAGTATGCGCAAAAGCGCACGGCGGGCGCACCAACGGCGTCCGTCGTCTCAATCGCAGATCTTCTTTCATCCGGACTGTACCGTCGGCTTCGGAGTTTCACCGAATCATGCCTTCCCGAAGGATGGCTCGCGGGCTTTACCGCCGGTAGGGAATTGCACCCTGCCCTGAAGATTGCTTTGTCAATTCTTGCTAAAAGATGGGCGTTTGTCAAGGATGTCCCATGTTGACGGCATTGAACGGACAAAGAAAACGGGCGTTCGCCCGAAGGTGAACGCCCGTTGGAGGCTTTATACCGTTTTCCTTAAGAGACGTGCATTAGAACACGATCTTGGCCATGAGGAAGCCGAACGGGATGGCGGCGACGAGGCCGAGGCAGCCCGGGAGGAAGAACGGATGGTTGAACACGTACGTGCCGGACCACTTGCCCATGAAGGAGCCCGTGTCGTCGCAGGAGGCGGCGAAGGCGGAGGTCGGGTAGACGTTCGTGACGAAGATGCCGGAGACAGCGACGAAGCAAGCGCAGATCATGGCGGCGTCGCAGCCGAGGGAGGCGGCAACCGGAACCAGGAGAGCGGAGGTGGCACCCTGCGAGAAGAGCAGAGCGGACACGCAGAAGAACGCAGCAGCGAGGAGACCCGGGTACTGGCCGAGGAGGACCGTGGCCTGTTCCTTAATGGACGGAATGTAGATGCCGATAATCGTGGAAGCGAGCCAGCAGATGCCGAGAATCACGACGAGGGATTCATAGCCGCCCTTGAAG
>CAKQKT010000173.1 GCA_934249275.1 uncultured Sutterella sp.
GCTTCAGAGACGACAACTACTTTTTCCTAAAAGTCAAGGCTGCGTTCCCCGGACTTCCGTGATGAACCAGCTTTTAAGCCATATCCGCTAAACGTTGAAAATTTGTCGACAATAGGGCCGAATATGCCTGCATTTGTTTATCCGCGACAGGGATTTTTCATCGGTGGCGTTTGATGAAGGGCAGCCGTCGAGTCGTCGTGTACCGACGGGTCAAAGCTGTCGGGAAGGCGCCCTGGCCGTATCTTGCGGCAGTGACGCCATTCGCTGAAACAGCCGCAGGCTATCGCATGACGTACGGCTTGAGAAGCTTGATGAGCCAGCCCACCGCAAAGGCCGAGACAAGCGTGCCTGCGCCGATGCCGTAAAACGATCCGAGGCAGATGATCCCGATGATCGCGGCGGCGATCACACATCCGACGTCGTTGGCGATCTTGACCGAGGCGAATGGCTTCCCGGTCACGATGGCGGCTGCAAGCACGGCCCCGTCGATGGGCTGAAGAATCAGCTTCGACTTCAATTGCATGAGAATGCCGACGGCAATGACGAGGTTGGCCGACAACGACGCGGGCCACGCGGCCCACGTGCCGCCGATGGGAATCCCGGCGAGCGCCGCCATCCAGCCGTCGATCATGGCGCTGAAGAGAATGACCGACGGAAGCTGCAGCCACTGCCTGCGCTCGAAGCGATCGCGAAGCATCGCGATCTGGGAGAGAAAGAAGAAAATGTTGACGACAAAAGTCGTCGTACCGAGCGTGACGCCGAAGACGCCCGAAAGCGTGAGCGGCAGCGTGCTGATGGGCGTCGTGCCCAGGGCCGCACGCGTAATGAGCGCGATGCCCAGCGTATGGACCGCCATGCCGGCCAATAGAAGAAGTATCCTGGCAGGAAGTTTTTGTCTATCGATTTGTGACGAATTGTCGTCTTTTAGCATTTCCATGCACTTGCTCAAATGGTCTAGGGAGTTTGCCGTATCTATAGCGTCGTTTTTACGGGATTTCCTCTCTTACAAGGAATCTCGAACGTTGTAAACTTTGGCATCCTTTCATTTTATCGAGTCAGATCAATGCCAGACCACATTCAGCCGCTTGCCGTCATCACCGGCGCCTCGAGCGGCATCGGCCGCGAGTTTGCCAAGCTCGCCGCCCAGGAGGGCTACAGGCTTCTTCTCATCGCCCGCAACATGCACGCGCTTGAAGTGCTGAGCCGCGATCTGAGAACCGAAACTCATCTGCTGGCATTGGATCTTACTGCAGCGGGCGCCGTCGACCAGATTTCGAGCTGGCTCTCCGACCGCCGGATCGTCCCCGACATCTTCATCAACAATGCGGGCTTCGGCGCCTTCGGCGCTGCGGCCGACATGGACGAGGCGATGCTCAAGAAGATGATCCGCCTCAACGTGATGGCGCTCACTTCGCTCTCTCTTCGCATGGCCCGCCGCATGAAGCGCGAGGGCCGCGGCCGCATCATGAACGTGGCCTCCACGGGCGCCTTCCAGCCCTGCCCCTACCTTGGCGTCTACGGCGCCACGAAGGCCTACGTCCTCTCCTTTACCGAGTCGCTTGCCGAAGAAATGAAGGGCACGGGCGTCACCGTCACGGCCTATTGCCCGGGTCCCACGCGCACGCAGTTCGGCGTCACCGCCGGCCTCAAGGAGGACAGTCCCTTCGAGCGCTTCTCGGCCGATGCCGACAAGGTGGCCGAACACGGCTTCAAGGCCATGATGGCCGGCCGCGTCGTCGTGATCGACGGCATGACCAACCGCTTCGGCGCATGGATCTCGCGCTTTCTTCCCCGCTCCATCGTCCGCCGCGTGGCAGGCAATATGCTGAAGAAAATGCAGTAAGGCTCAGCCATTCTCTTCCCGAGAATGCAAAAACCCGGCCCTTCATCACTGAAGGCCGGGTTTTTGTCTATGTCTTGCTTTAGCCGCGTGCGGATTACTTTACGCGCTTCTTCATCAGGTCGTACGCATAGAAGACCGCGCTGAAGAAGATCATCATGTAGGCGAGAAGCTCGGTCGACTCTTCGGAGAGGCTCTTCACTTCGTAGAAGCTGCCGCAGCTCGAATCCGAATAGAGCGCCCAAAGGGCCTTCATGCCGTAGAGGCGGGAATAGACGAGAAGGCACGCAACGCCCGCGCACATCAGCGGATAGGCCTTGTGGCTGATGAAGTGTGCGAGGCCCGGGATGACGGTGTTGAGGCCCGCCTGCTTCACGATGTAGGCGATGGCGCACAGCCAGATGATGACGACGTAGACCCAGCAGCCGTGCCTGATCAGGTCGAACCAGGCGTCAAGCTCGCGGATGAAGAGCGTCATCAGAAACCCGCCGATAAGCCAGAGGCCGCCCGAAAGCGCCTTTTCCTGCATGGCCGTGCGGATCATGAGGAGCGCACCGCCAAGAAGAAAGGCTTCCTGGCCGAGCTCGATCAGGTTCTCGACGCAGATCTCAACCTTCAGATTGAGATGGTAGAGGCCGACGGCGCCGGCGCACAGCAGTGCGCAGAGAAAAAATTGAGCGACCCCGATGAGGATCTTGCGAAGGTCTGAATTCATGTGCTTGGAGAGGAGAGCCCGGGGGCGGCGCTCCGTGAAAAATCCGTGAAAAATGGATGAAAAAGCCATTTTACAGAGACACGGAACAATTTCAATCTCCGTTCACCATAGCTTGCGCGAATTCAGTATGCGTTCGGGGACGATAATGCTCAGCCGGGAGGCCTCGGGTAAACCCTTCCGAATGGCGGACTGCTAGGCAAAAAAGCAAACGCCCCACAGATTTCGTGATAGTCTGCAGGGCGCATATTTGATATCTAAAAGCTTTTACGGTCGCTTGTGGCGGGTGTTGTTAATTTTCAACATGTCCGGCGAAAATCGGGATGATCTTCTTGCCGTCAAGGTTCTTCCTTTGAAGGGCCTCGGGCACGGCCTCGTTGGGGCGGCCGTTGCGGCGAA
>CAKQKT010000174.1 GCA_934249275.1 uncultured Sutterella sp.
TTCTTGCAAAAGAAGCGGCCGGCCTTATTTCAAAGGCTGGCCGCTTGAAAGAGTCTTATCTTGACAAGGGATTAGAGGTCGAAGAGTTCCTCAAGCTTGTCGCGGTTGGTTGCATATTCCGGATGTTCGGAGAGGACGACCATGAGCTTGAGACGAGCCTTGGCGGCGGAGATTTCTCCCGCGGCGGCAATGCCTGCGCGACGGCTGTCGGTGACGGAGCCCGGGTAACCATAGACGTCAAGCACTCGGCCGCCGGGTGTGCGAGTCGTCAGAATAACGGCGACGCCTTTCTTGACGGCATCTTCAACGCCTGGAATCATCGGGGGCGGAAGGTTGCCGCGGCCGAAGCCTTCGATCACGATGCCCTTGCATCCACGAGCAACTGCGAAATCAATGTAGGCGCGATCGGAACCGGTCATGGCTTTGATGAGGTCAACCTTGGCGGTTAGAGCTTCGGGATGGAAACGCTTGACGCCAAGGGTCTTGCGGCGGAAGACGATTTTGTCGAGATCCACGTATCCAACCGGGCCCCACCAGGGCGACTGGAAGGTGGCTGGGTTGGCGGAGTGGGTTTTCATAACTTCGCCGGGAGCGTGAAGCGTTTCATTGAGGCAGACGAGAACGCCCATTCCAACAGCTTCGTCAGAGGCGGCGGTTTTCACGGAGCAGTAGATGTTCCACGGGCCGTCGGGGCTTGTGTCGCCTGCGCCGCGCATGGCGGCAGTCGTGACAATCGGCTTTTCACTGATCTTTGTGATGTCGAGGAAGAAGGACGTTTCTTCGAGAGTGTCCGTTCCGTGGGTGACGACGACGCCAGTCACGTCTTCACGAGCGAGGAATTCTTCGCACTTGAGATGAAGGCGCCACATGTCGTCAGGCGTCATGCCAGGAGAGGCAATGTTGGAAAATTGGCAGAACTCGAGCTGGGCGAGCTTGTCGATGCCGGGGACCGCTGCAGCAAGATCCTCGCCGGAGCAGGCAGGAATGAGTCCCTGACTGGCTTCGTCGTACTTCATGGCAATGGTTCCGCCGGTGGCGACGACGATGACTTTTTTCTGTTGCATATCAATTCTCCAAATAATCAAATGTCAAATTCAACGAGCGCTTCGGATCTTTCAAGATAGCGCTTCTGAATACGGTCGATGGATTCACGTGCTTCGGGGAGGTGGTCATGAAGGTCCTCCGCGGCAGCAAGGACGATGTCGGCAAATCTGCTGGCATCGGCTTCGGACAGGACGGGGATAACGTCCCTTTCGAGCTGAGAATGAGGAATGAAAAGGCTGAGGCAGGCGCATGTACCGGGGATCATGCCGACGCCGCCCATGACCTGATGAACCTTTTCGGACATGAAGGTGATGCCGCCGAGTTCCTGACTGCAGAATTCGTTGAGCTCCGCAGCAATCCTGACTTTCTCTACTGCCGTTTGGGCGTCTCGAAGAGCTTCGCCGAGGCGGATGATGTTTTCTCCCTGAACCCTGGCGAGGTTTCGCATGGCGTTCGGATCGCGACCGAGGAGATTGTCAAGATAAATAGCCGGATATCCGAGCCGGCGAGCTGCATTTATGTAGCTTTGTGCAGCGACGACGTTGTCGTCTTCGGGATAGGCACGCACAAGGAAGGTCGAGCAGGTGATCATGGATGATGCCGGTTCTGCGCAGACCTTGCCTTCAATAAGAAGTGTCGGCAGGGTGGAAAGGGCGAGCTTGTCCATCAAGGTCTTCTTTGGGCCGAGATTGACGTTTCCTTCGACGTCTTCATTGGGGCCGAGTCCGCCTTCCGTGGCGTTGACGACTGCAAGCACGGAAGCGATGACGCCGTTTATGCGGATTTTGGTGCCAAGAATGCGGCCGCAATTGTTCGTCACGCCTTCATCTGCGACAAGAACGTGATCGGGATAGGAAACCTCAAGGCTGTTGAGAGCAGCTAGAGCTATGGCAGTCTGCAGGGCGACGGGGACTTCCATGGCCCCCTGGCCGTAAATGCGGCCGAAGGCTGTGGATGCAAGCGCTTGCGTGCAGATGGCCTGACGACCGACTACCGCTTGAGCGAGGCGGGCTTCGGCAGGCGTGATGCCGCGACGAGCTGTTGCGCGGCCGATGCCGCCGGAAGCGGTTTCAACTTCAAATTGTCCTTCGCATCCGGATTTGACAGTCACGCGAGTAATCGTAAGGTCGATTCCTGTCGCGCGCTGCAGAATTTCCAACACGGCGGCTAGACCGCCCGAATCATCCTGTACGAAGCCGCAGTGGCTGTGGGCATGTCCGCAGCCGGCGTGACCGGAAATGCCGACCTCTGCCATTTCGTTGAGCGATTTGACCAGTTCAATCGTCATTTGACAACCTCTTTATGGCTATGAAAAAACAAAGGCGGAAAGATCAGGATTGAACTTCCCGCCTTGGGTTAGGTTAGACGAGGTTGAGGCAGAAGGTGATCACAAAGGCCACCAGACAGCCGAAGAGAATCGACGGACGCTGGAAGGCGTTTGCACCCTTGAGGTCGCTTCCGGGGATTACGGGAATAACCGTGGCGAGAGCGGCAACCGGGCCGCCCGTCAGGAAGTACTGAATCAAGGAGGCGCCCGATGCTGCGGCGAAGGCGGCGGCAAACGGGTCGGCGCCGGCCTGTAGCGTGACCTGAAGGAACGGAACCAGAACGGCGACGGAGGCAGCGTAGGACTGCGTCATGAAGCCGGTAAGGAAGGCAACGCCGAAGAGGACGAGAACCGGCGAGATGCTCATGATCGGGGAGACGAGCGTGGACATGGTGTTAACCATGCCGATTTCGCGGATGACCGTGGACATGAACAGGAAGCCGATCGTGGCGACGAGCGGAGTGGCGATGAGGGACACGCCCTTCATCATGGCAGCTTCAGCTTCCTTGGGGTTGGAATG
>CAKQKT010000175.1 GCA_934249275.1 uncultured Sutterella sp.
CCACCGGCGGATCGTAGCCGGTGTGCGGCGAACCAATTTGGCGAATTGACCAATCTTGTATATGCTCATAATGAGCACATATTAACATAATCATCCATATTTTGCAAAACAGTTGCTAGCTCTTCGGAAAGGATCGGACCGGACTTCGAGGACACCGGGACGTCAGCCACGAGAAAGCGAACGAACCAGAATCCGCGGATCTTGTCCAATTCTAGAAGCATTTCATCCTCTATGCCGAAGGCATCGAGAAAACCCGCAACAAGATCATGAAGGGAGCTCTGTGAAATTGTTCCGGTATGGGCATCGCTCCCGGTTTCCGAGGCCTTCCATGCGCCGTCCGCATCGACGGCGATCGAAATCGTTCGCGCGCCGTCGTCGCGCACGGCCAAGAATTCAACGCGTGCGGCGCCGCCTGAGGCAGCCTGGGTGAAGGTGGAAATGTCGGGCATGAAGGTTGTCCACGGGCGAATCCCTCGCCCTCGGGAGCGGCGCGGATGCGCCGCCATGATCCATTGTGAAGGGGCTTCATGCCGGCGGTGGTTTCGCAGATTTGCGAAAAGCCGCGGACGGGATCTCAAATGTCGCGGATGAGACGGCCGGCGCCGGTGCCGTCGGGCTTGAGAAGATCGAGAAACTCCTGCGGCAGATCGATGTTTTCAGGGGCGATGGAGAGGAAATAGGAGGTCGCGTCCTTCTGGCCGGTGGATTCGACGAGATAGTTGTTGAAGCGGCGCTCGGTGACGTCGGGAATCTTTGCGGCCATGTCGTGGTGAATCTTGTCGTTGCACTTGGAGCGCAGCTCGGAAACGCTTTTCGCGAACTCGATCTCGGCCTTTGCAAAGTCCTTCTTGACCTTTTCGATCATGTCCGGGCCGTCGGCCTGCACGGCGGTCTTGAAGGCCTTGTAGAAGTCGGCCTCCGTTTCCGTGCTTCCGGTTTGAAGCTTGCGAAGCGCGCGGTCGACGTTCGGCGCCTCGATGCCGAGGTGTTTGCGGCAGGCGTCGTTGCGGCGGCTTTCGGTGGTTATGTGCGTGAGGACCTTGAGGAACTGAAGGCGCAGAAGGAGGAACTTTTCGGACGACAGCATGCCGTAGGAGACGGGGGTTTCTCGGTTGTACTTCGTGCGGAGAAGCATCCAGACGTAGAGGCTGAGCTGCTTGGGCTCGAGCTTCACCATCGCGCCGTCCGCGAAGATGCGCCAGTCCTTGCCGACGCGCGCGAGACGCACGCGCGGGAGGTATTCGATCGCCTGCTGCGAAGCCTCGACGACTTCACTGAAGCTGCAGCTCTTCGAAAGCATGACGGCGGGAAGAATCGGCCGAAGGCGCAGGAAGGGAAGGCCGGCAAGCGTGACGGTTTCAGGGTTCTCGGCGAGTTCTTCGGGCGACGGATAAGGGGACTGAAGAGGAGAAAGTTCGTTTTCGGAAAGCGTATGGCTGATGCGGTCCTGGTCTCGCCCGTAGAAGGTGAGCGCGCTGCCCATGAGCATGCCCATGCTCTTGCGGCCGCCCACGATTGAAACGTGGACGGATGCCTCGGGATCTTCGCAGCATTCGCGAACGAGCTTCACGATGAGGTCGGCCGCGCGGGTGCTGTCGTCAAGCGTTCGAATGTCGGCGATCGGTGTGCCGTCTTCGGACGGAATTGCATGAATGTCTGCTTCGGTGAAGGCGGCGGGAGAAAGACCGTAGTCCCGCCAGAAGGCGTCGAGAATGCTGTCCGGCCCGAAGAATTTCGTCCTGGCCATGGACGCGCCGCGCTCGGTCGTGACGATGCGGATTTCCGTCGGCATCGCCTCGGGAGATTCTTTGTAGAGCGCCGCAAGCGTCAGCGTCAGAAGATGCGGCGTCGTGCCGAGAGCAATGAGAAGAATGCGTCTGTTGTAGCCGGCCATGAGGAGCATTCCGAAAAATGAAGTGATTCAACCATTGTAACAGAGCGCGGCATTGCGGCAGTAATTCTTCATGAGGCTCGCGTCCGAAACCCGCGAGCCGAACGGCATCCGACCGCAAATTTGCGGTTTGGAGCAGAGGTGTGCACGCCATTCAGAATGATGCTTGAAGGCGTCGGAACGCAGGGTTCCGACGCGGAACGGCATTGTTTTGCAAAGGAAATGGAAATGCGCAATTACTACCATCGAGTTTTGAGAAATGTGATGAACGAGTTTGAGGCTTACTGGCATCAGACGCCTGAGAAGGTGGCTTCGAATCTCAAGAATACCCATGAGGACAATATTGCCTATATGGGCACGTACTTTCCGCGTACGGCCATCGAAAGCCATTCGATCTGCCGGCATCTGCTCGAAACGATGCCGGCGGTGAGGGCAGCAATTGCCGGCAAGGAAATGATTCGCGTGCTTGACTACGGATGCGGGACGGGAGGCGAGCTTTTGGGCATGTTGTCCGCCTTCAAGGAAGTTCTCAAGGACGACATGCCGAAGGTTGAGGTGCATGCGGTCGACGGGAATGAGGATGCGCTTGCGATCATGCTTCGCGTCATGGAAATGAGCCGTGAGCATGTGGGAGACGTTAAGGTCGAAGCGTAGCACTTCGAGTTCAGGAAGACGTTTCTCAACAAATCGCTCAGCGATTCCTATGACGTCATCATGACTTCGAAGTTTTTGAGTGAGGCCAACGACCGTTTCCAACATCCTTATGCCTTGTTTGCCTTGGAGCTTCTTCCGAAGCTCGTGCCTGACGGCTTTGCCATCTTTTTGGATGTTACGGATCCGCAGTCGCCGGAAAGAGGCGGTCAATGGGCAAATCTCCAGATGTACAACGAACTCAATGTATTCCAACGCCGTGAATTTCCAGAAATCCGGTAACAGCACCCCTTGAAGCTGCATGACGATAAGGGGAATATTTTCACTGAGGCTT
>CAKQKT010000176.1 GCA_934249275.1 uncultured Sutterella sp.
TTAGTTGCCTTGAATCAAAACTAAGCCGGGATATGAATTTCTTTCAGACTCTGTTAACGGATTCCTGGGAATTCACGCAGTCGGAAAATTCTTCGGAACCCGAGGTGCTCGTGCCGAGCACGACCGCGATGCGGCCGGCGTCGAAATCCTTGAGAAGGCCCTCGAATTCGCTCTTCTTCCGGCTCCAGCAGGCATGCAGAAGACGATTGTTTCGGGACGACGGCGGATTCGTGTCGGGAAGATCGATCGTCACGCGGCCGAACGGCGCTTCAAAGCCGTCGACGGCGCGCACGACGGGACCTTCCATGCCGGGCGCGCGGCCTTCGGCAAGGTTGGCAAGAATTTCGTCGTCATCGGCACCGAGCGCGTTGACGAGCGACAGGGCTTCAACATAAACCGTCACTGAGCTTTCTCCTCATGGGTGCCGGGCATTTGGGTGGAATCGGAAATCTTGGGATCCTCGAGATAGCGAAAGCCGATCGTGTAGCCGAAAGCCTCGTGCGAGAGCCTTGCCAGCCTCGGGCCGTCCGGACCGTCCGCATACGTAAAGCTTTCCACGACCTTTCCGTCGTCGTCGACAAGCCTTCTCGAATTTCCTTCAAGAGACAAATGATACCCTGCCGGAAGCGTGGACCACGCCTCAACGGGCAGAGTGCCCATCAGGATGTCGGCGACGATCTGCTCGCCGCGAAGTTCCTGAGGAAGCGGAACATAATTCGTGGTGACGAGCTCGGAGCCGTCGTAGGTAACGCTCATGAGAGCCATGCCGGTGAGCGTCATCACGTCAAGCGACATCACGCCGCGCCTGCAGGCGCGAACCGTCAGAATGCGCTCGGTGCGTCCGTTGCGCTTAGCGGTGAGGATCGCATTTTCCATCATATCCTCGCCGCAGGGCTGCTGCGGCAGAACGGCTCGAACCCCGGGCCTGACCCAAAAGGCGAGCTCGGGCGACTCGACCTGCGTCGCGCAGCCCGATAGCAGCGCTGCGGCGGCGAGACCCGCAAAAATTCCTGTCAAGGCCGGCTTCTTCATTTGCGGCCCTCCCCGGATGAACGATTGAGTGTAAGCAGACGCGTCGCGGGCGCGAGCAGGAAAGCAAACAAAACACCCGCCGACAGCACCAGGCCGAAATTTCGAACGGCCGGCGTCTCGCTCAGGACAAGGATGCCGAGCGAGAGCAGCGTGCTCCCCAGGGCTACGGCCATGGCATAGAACACATGATCGGACGACTCCGCTTCGCTTCCTGCGCCTTCTTCCGAATGAAAGAAGATCGTGTAGTCGACGCCGATGCCCATCACGAGGATGAGCGCAAAAAGGCTGAAGAGATTGACCGGCATGCCGGTGAGCCCCGTGGCGGCAAGACCTGCAATAAGGCCGCCCGCAACAGGCAGCGCAGCCGCAAGACCGCGGCGCACGCCCAGAAGACGCACGAGCATGAGGCTCAGAATGACGAGTCCCGCGACAATGAGGCCGGCAAGCCCCAGCCTGAAGGTTTCAAAAAGCGTGCCGAAGTCCGCGCGGCGATTGAGCCAATAGACGCCTTCCGCTTCCGACGCGACCCCGGCGGCCGCAGCGGAGGCATCGTCCGAGCCTGCGAGAGACACGGGCACGAAGATCACGACGCCGTCCGGCGTTTCCGAGACAAGCGACCTGTAGCCGTCGCCCATCGGGCTCTTCACCCAGTCGCGTAGAGTCACGGTCTTGTAGATCGTGCAGGCTTCGCCTTCGCAGGGCGGCGCAAGCCTGGCGGCCATGGCGGGTTCGGCGGCCTTCATGGCGGCGATCGCCCTTTCCTGCACCTCAAGGCTGCGCAGCGGCACAATGACGGGACGCGAAATAACGCCGTCTTTTTCCAATTTGCCGAGCATCGGACGGAAGACCTCAAGCTTTTTCATCGTCTCCTCGTCCGTCGAGCCGGTCACGGCAAACCAGGTTTGCGAGAATCCGATGCCGAGAAGCCCGGAGATGACCTTCTCTTCGGAGGCAAGCGCCACGGGCGGCGTCTGCAGCGCCGCAAGATCGTCGTTGATGTTGAGGCGAGCAATGCCCGCGATCGACCCGATGCAGAAAACGGCAAGGAAAAGCTTGGTCCAGGCGCGGCGCTTCGTGAAGGCGCCCGCATAGGCCGAGAGCAGCCCGTGGGCGGGCAGCGGACGAACGGGGAAGCCCTTCACAAGGAACGGGAACCACGCAACAACCGTGATCCATGCCCCTGCAAGGCCGCAGACCGCAAAGAGCGCAAGCTGCTGCAGACCCGGGAACGGTGCGGCAAGCATCAGCGCATAGGCCGCGGTCGTGGTGAGGAGCGCGTGCAGAAGCGAAGGCCTCAGATGCGAAAGCGTCCCGGCGGGCGTTTCATTGTTGCCCGCCCAGCGGCGGCGCACCAGATAGTAGGTCGTGTAGTCGGCCGAGATGCCGATGAGGCTCAGGCACATGACGAGCGTCACGGCATGAAGAGAGCCGAAGACGGCCAGCGTCGCCGCCGTGCCGCAGAGCGCGCCCGCGGAAACGGAAAGAAGGCAGAGAAGCACCGGCCTGAAGCTGCGGAAGGCCCCGAAGATGAAGACCGCAAGGAGCACGCAGGAGAGAGACCCGAGGCGCTTCATGTCTCGCTCGGCCTGGGAGGCGGCGTGATGGCTGTAGTAAACAACGCCCTGCCCTGCGATGCGGGCGCCGGGATGAGCGGCAAGCACTTCGGAACGGAGCTCGTGCTCGGCAGAGATCCAGGACTTGAGCCCGTCGCCCGTGAGCGCGGTTTCGGGCACCCGGCCCGTCAGCAGGCGCCAGATCTTCCCGTCTGCGTCCTGGGCCGTAATCCAGCCGTCCGTGAGCGAAGGC
>CAKQKT010000177.1 GCA_934249275.1 uncultured Sutterella sp.
TCTGACATCGACCAATGCGCCTGGTTACCCCAAAAAGTCGGAAGAGCCAAAAAAACGCACCTCCAAGGAGGTGCGTTTTTTTGTCAGGTTCCGACGTTCCGATTAGGCCATGGCCTTGATGGAAGCGGAGAGACGGCTCTTGTGGCGAGCAGCGGCGTTCGTGTGGAGAACACCCTTGCGAGCCATGGAGTCGATCACGGATTCAGCCTTCTTGAAGGCTTCCTGAGCGGCCGCCTTGTCGCCGGCGACGATGAGCTTGCGCACGGCCTTGATGGCGGTGCGGAACTGGCTGCGCTGAGCCGAGAGGTGCATGTTGCGCACGACCATCTGGCGGGCGCGCTTGCGAGCTTGCTTGGTATTGGCCATTTTAAAAATTCCTTGCCTATTAATTAAACAGTTGGCGTCCAGAGCATCCCTATGGGAGGCCTGATCCCGGTGTTCCCGTGGAGCGCTTCTAACGCTGTCCGGACGCCGCTGCATAACCTCCGCTTGAGGCGGGGAAAGTGCATCGCGGTTGCGCGAGACACCAAAGATTTCGTGAATTTCCGAAGTCTTTCGCAACCCTTCCGTCCTTCATCCGTCTGAGGTTGGGGCATCAGTCGGCTTGTCCGAACGGAGGCTTTAAAATTGCGTGACTCCGAAAAGCCCTCAACTATATCAAATTTCCAAGCCTCGGGCGTGTTTTCTAGTAGAATTTTTTGCGATTTTTGAATTTTCAACGGGATGGCTCATGTCGCTCTTGAAGTCTGCTCTTACTGTTTCTGGCCTGACTTTGGTCAGCCGAGTCACGGGCGTGATCCGCGACATGCTCATTGCGCGCTTTTTCGGGGCATCTTCCGAGACCGACGCGTTCTACGTGGCCTTCAGGCTCCCGAACATGCTTCGCCGCCTCTTTGCCGAAGGCGCCTTTCAGCAGGCCTTTGTGCCGATGCTTGCCGACGTGAAGGAGCGAAGCGACGGCGATGCCGGGCGCTTCATCGACCATGTCTTCACGGTGCTTGCGCTTTCGGTCTTTGCGGCGAGCGTGCTGGGCGTCATTGCCGCGCCGCTGCTCGTCTGGGCGATCGCCAGCGGCCTTTCAGCCGATCCCGAGGCCTTTGATCTTGCCATCGCTCTCACGCGATTCATGTTCCCGTACATCGCCTTCATGGCTCTCACGGCGCTAGCCGCATCGGTTCTCAATACCTGGAAGCGCTTTGCCGTGCCTGCGGTGACGCCCGTGCTGCTCAACCTTTCCTTCATCGGCTCTACGGTATTCCTGGCCCCCCGCATGGACGAGCCCATTTGGGCGCTGGCCTTTGCCGTGATTCTCGGGGGCATTCTGCAGCTCGGCACTCAGTATCTGGCGCTTCGCCGTCTCGGCATCAACGTGCGGCCGAGAAGCTTGAAACAGAGCCTGGCCGACGCAGACGTGCGTCGCGTTCTGAAGCTCATGGTGCCCGCGCTCTTCGGCGTGGGGGTCGCGCAGCTCTCGATTCTCATCAATACGAACATTGCCTCTCATCTCGGCAAGGGCGCCGTGACATGGCTCAACTATGCCGACCGCCTGATGGAGTTTCCGACCGCGCTTCTCGGCGTTGCGCTCGGCACCGTGCTTCTGCCAGGGCTTTCGAGCGCCTACGCAAAAGGGGACAACGAGCGCTACAACACGCTTCTTGACCGCGGGCTGAGGCTTGTCGTACTGGTAGCCGTGCCGGCCGCCGTCGGCCTGTGGCTCACGAGCGAAGCGCTCGTATCCTTCCTCTTTCAGGGCCGAAGCTTCACGCCTGACGACGTGAGCCAGACGGCGCTTGCCGTCGTAGGCTACTCGGTGGGCCTCATCGGCCTCATTGCGCTCAAGATCGTTGCACCGGCCTTCTATGCGCGCAAGGACATTCGCACGCCGGTGAAGACCGCCTTCTGGAGCCTTGTTGTCGTTCAGCTCGTCAACCTTGTCTCCGTTCCGCTCTTCTCGCATGCGGGACTGGCGCTCTCCGTCGGCATCGGGAGCGTCTTCAATGCGGGAACGCTGCTAGTCATCCTGATGCGCCGCGGCATCTACAGCCCGCTGCCGGGCTGGACGAAGGCAGTCCTTCGCATTGTGTTTGCCACGGTGCTCATGGGAGCCGGGCTCTGGTACGGCCAGACCTTTGTAACTTGGACCGCCATGCCCTGGCTCATGCGCGCATGCGGCGTGCTTGCCATGGTGGCGGCGGCAGCCGTTGCCTACTTTGCCGTCATGTTTGCCTGCGGATGGCGTCTTTCAGACCTGCGTCCGGGACGCGCGGCCGACTGATCGGGAATAATTTTTCAATGTGACAAAAAAGGCGCGGAATTTCAAATCCGCGCCTTTGGGTTCGAACGTCAGGACTTACTTGCCTTCGTCAGCAGTCTCGTCATCCTCTTCCTCGCCGAGCGTGTCGATTTCGTCGAGGGTGAGGAAGGGCATGCGGGCGGGCCAGCCGATCAGTTCGTCCTCGCTCATGGCGTCGAGCGCGGCAGGGCCCAGACGGGCGGTGTTAACGGCATAGTTGAGCTTCGCGTAGACGTGCACGAGATCGTGGCTGAGCACTTCGAGCGCATCTTCTTGATCGCCGTTTTCAACCTTCTGGAGCGCATCCTGAAGCGCCTCGGAGGCATCATTTAAGGTGGCCTGCAGCCATTCGAGTTCAATGTCCATTTCGTCCTCTGCTCTATAAGTCAACATGCGTCCGCATATGCGGGCGCAACAGCAGAATTTTAGGTTCATCACGGAAGTCCGGGGAACGCAGCCTTGACTTTTAGGAAAAAGGCGCGTCGGGTATCCGCACATAA
>CAKQKT010000178.1 GCA_934249275.1 uncultured Sutterella sp.
TCTTCGGTCTGGTGGGCACCGCGCTCGGCCAGGCCGTTGTCGCCGGCATCGGCTTTTGGATCGCTGGCGTTCCCGGCATCCTGATGCTCTGCACGCTCGTCTTCGTTCTCTCGATCGTTCCTATCGGCCCGCCTCTCGTCTGGGGACCAGCCGCGATCTGGCTCTACACGCAGGGAGAGGCCGGCATGGCCGTCTTCCTCGTCCTCTGGGGGCTTCTTGCCGTTTCGAGCGTCGACAACTTCATCAAGCCTATTCTCATCGCCCGCGGCTCTTCGCTCCCTCTGGGACTGATCTTTCTCGGCGTCTTCGGCGGCGTGATCGCCTTCGGCTTCCTCGGCCTCATTCTCGGCCCGATCCTGCTCGCCGTCGGCGTGGCCATGCTTCAGGCCTGGCTCAAGAACCCGATGCTTGCCGCCAAGTTCGAGGCCGGCCGCGCAGCCAGATCCCGCCGCGCCCAGAAGCGAGACAACCGTCCGGACCCGCAATCCAAGGGAAACTCCCTAGATAAAGCGCCTGATACTTCAAAAGCGCCATAACTTCTTCCAAAATGCCTGCCAGACAGGAGGACGCATGTTTGCGGCCTCCTTTTTTTACGTCAATTTCGTGTCATTCCCTGTGCATTTTCAGACCTGCGTCTCGGTAAAAACCTTCAGGCGCATTCTTTGACACTAAGGCATACTAGTTAGCGTAAAACAAGAGCCGTTTGCGGACGACTTCTGCCCCCACTCGGCTTCAACTATAAAAATACAACTCTTCAACCACAGGATTTGGAGTTTTCATCATGTCGATTCAAGCATGGGTCGCCATTGCCGTCACGCTTCTGACGGTCTGGGCCCTGATCAAGCGTTACGAAACGCGACTCGTACTTCTTACCGCCGGTCTCTTCCTCTGCTGCATCTCGCTTGACCCGATGTACGGTCTTAATGCCATGGGCACCTCCATGACGAACAAGGCCCTCATTCTGGCAATCTGCGGCTCGATGGGTTTTGCCTACGTCGCCGCCTACACGCAGTGTGACCGCTCTCTCGTTCACTACCTCGCCGCTCCGATTCGCGGCCTCGGCATCTTCCTCATCCCGATCTGCACGACGCTGACGTTCTTCATCAACATCGCCATTCCGTCTGCTGCCGGTTGTTCCGCCGCCGTGGGCTCCACGCTCATCCCGGTGATGCTTCGCGCCGGCATCAAGCCCGCTGCTGCCGCTGCTGCCATTCTCGGCGGCACGATCGGTTCCTACCTCTCCCCGGGTACGTCCCATAACGTGTTCGTCGCCAACATGGCCAAGATGTCCGAAATGGACTTCATCGCCACGCATCTTCCGTACTCCCTGATGTGCGGCGCCATCGTCGTTGTCGGCGTTACGATCTGCGCCTTCCTCTTCGGCGACCACAAGGGCGACAAGAACGCCAAGGTTGACGAATCCAAGCTCCAGAAGGGCGACTTCACGCCGACCCCGCTCAAGGCCATCGTTCCGTTCGTGCCCATCGTCATCCTTCTTCTCGGCAACACCTACATTCCGGCCATCAAGATGGGCGTCGCCCAGGCCATGCTCCTCGGTGCCATCGCTGCTCTCGTGATCGCTCGCGCCAACCCGCAGCAGCTCACGAAGGAATTCTTCAACGGCATGGGCAAGGGCTACGCTGACGTTCTCGGCATCATCATTGCCGCCGGCGTCTTCGCTGCCGGTCTCCGTGCCTCCGGCCTCATCGGCGCCGCCGTTGACGCTCTGAAGGAATCCAACGAATTCGCCCGCTGGGGCGGCTCCCTCGGTCCGTGGATCATGGGCGTCATCACCGGTTCCGGCGACGCTGCCACCCAGGCCTTCAACGAAGCCGTCACCCCGCACGCCGAATCCTTCGGCATGACCATCCCGGGCCTCGGCGGTCTCGCCTTCCTGACCGGCGCTCTCGGCCGCACGATGTCCCCGCTCGCCGGCGTGACGATTCTCGTGTCCGGTCTTGCCATGGTCTCCCCGATCGAAGTCATCAAGCGCACCGCCGTTCCGTGCATGGTCGCCGTCGTTGCCTGCGCTCTCCTGATGGTCTAATGACTGCCTGTTGAAACGCTCTCCAGCGCTTCACGGTAGAAACACAAAGAGGGATCGTTCAGAAATGAACGGTCCCTCTTCTTTCTTCTTTCACCCTGTTCTCCAAGTACTCTCCGCAGTCCTGCACTTCATGCACCGCCTCCCACTTTTTTTCCGGTGCCCGCTCCTCCGCCATCCTCTTCGCTCCATCTTGAACGCCTGACGCATTTCCTCATCATTCCTCGCCGGAACCCAGTCACTCATGCAAAAAGCAGCGCTTCAGTGCATTCCTCTCCATCATTGACTGAAAAGCCTGCTCTCAATGCAAGCGTCGTTCAGCTTCCTGCACGACCAGTGCGATGCCGTTCACTTGACGACCATACGCCTTTCAAGCCTCTCCTCGTTCGCAATCAAGACTCGGTCCTGCCGGGAGCACCGCTGCTTGCGGCAAGCCTCTCAGCTCTTTATCACTCCAATAAGCGCCTCGCATTTGCATGAGTAAAAAAAGGTTCATCACGGAAGTCCGGGGAACGCAGCCTTGACTTTTAGGAAAAAGGCGCGTCGGGTATCCGCACATAAAAAGGCTCTTCTGGACTTTTGGGGAAATGAGGGTACCCGCGCCGCCAGCCCCAGCACAGAAACTAACAAAAAGCGCGT
>CAKQKT010000179.1 GCA_934249275.1 uncultured Sutterella sp.
GTCGAAATGCCCTTGGAGCAGAGGGAATTGTTCGGATGCTCCTTCCAGTTGCGGATGCCGGTGACGGTGTTGCCGACGGCTTCGAATTCAATGCCGCACATCGGCATGTGGTTGCATGAGTCGCAAATGGTGAAGCCTGTCCAGGCGTCGTTGTCGGCCGCATGGGCAAGCGGCACGAAGAGACTGGAGGCGGGTGCGGCGGCAGCGGCTGCTGCGCCGGCAAGGAGCGATCGACGGGCAATCTTGGGGCCGGTCATGGCTGGATCTCCTTTGGTCGTTTGTTGGTCTGATGAGAACGATCCGAAGATGAATCGTCTGCCGAGCTTGTCCGAGCCGCGAACCGAATCCAAGTTCGAGGCTTGAGGGGTCGGCAAGCACCTTTCAATTATTGGGAATCGGCAAAAAACAAACCAATAGGATCAAACCCGAAAAGAACTGAGCGGCAGGCTGTTTTTTGAAGGGAAAAGATTGTCGCTTATGGTCAACACCGATTCAAACGCCTGTTGTGCAGGTGTTTAAAAGTGTACGCATGCTGATTCCGTTGTTCCTGAAATGAATGGCGGCATGAGTGGGTGGCGCAAAAAAGCTCCCGCCTGCCTGAGGCAGACGGGAGCTTCAAGAGGATTGCGGCGCCGCTCAGGCGAGCGGCGCTGCGGTCATCGGGTCAACCGATTACTTTTTGGCCTTTTCAGCGGCAGCGGCCTGCATCGCATAGATGTAGGACTGCTGGCCGGCGATGCGGCCGAAGGTCACGATGTCGGCCTGGGCATTGCCGCCGAGGCGGTTGGCGCCGTGGACGCCGCCCGTGATTTCACCGGCAGCGAAGAGGCCCGGAATCACCTGGCCCTTCGTGTTGTAGACCTGGGTCTTGGAGTCGATCTTGATGCCGCCCATGGTGTGGTGAACGGCCGGCGTAATCATGATGGCGTAGAACGGAGCCTGGTCAAGGTTGCGCGGCATGTCGGCGCGGCCGAAGGCGTCCTTGCCGGCGGCCTTGCCCTGCTTCCATGCGTCGATGGAGGCCTGGAGCTTGTCGGCGGGCACGCCCATCTTGCCGGCGACTTCAGCAATCGTGGCGCCGGAGACGCAGTAGGACTGCTTGATGTACTTGTTCGTGGCCTTCAGGGACTTCTGCATGTCGGAGTCGAAGAAGAGGTAGGCCACGCCGTCCTTCTGCTTCAGGATGGCGGCGGACACGGCGTCACGCGTGTTGAGTTCGTTGAAGAAGCGGTTGCCTTCCTTGTTGATCAGGATGGCGCCGTTGCCGCGAACGGCTTCGGTGATCATTTCGCCAACGTTCGGCACAACGGTCGGGTGCGTCTGGATTTCAGTCATGTCGATGAGCTGAGCGCCGACCTTTTCAGCAAGCTTGAGACCGTCGCCCGTGGCGCCCGGATGGTTCGTCGTGGCGAAGCCCTTAAGGCGGGGCACGTACTTGGAGACGAGCTCGTTGTTGGCGCCGAAGCCGCCGGCTGCGTCAACCACGGCCTTGGCGTAAATCGTGTAGGAACCGTCCTTCTTGCTTTCGACCTTGATGCCCGTGACCTTGCCGTCCTTCGTCAGGATCTTCGTGGCCTGCGTGTTCATGCGCATGTCGATATGACGGGCCTTGGCAGCGTTGTAAAGAGTCTTGACGACTTCAGGACCGACAAGAGCGCCGCCCGTGGGACGGTGCGTGCGGGGCTGGGAGGCGCCTGCCATCAGGCCGACGTCGCGGAGGTCGCCGCCGAGGGCGAGAAGCCATTCAACGGAGCCGGCAGCGCCGGTGACGAGCGTGCGGACGAGGTCCGGATCGTTCTTCCAGTGGCCGCCCTTCATCGTGTCGAAGAAGGCGATTTCAACGGAGTCCTTCGTGCCCTTGGCCTGCTGAAGAGCCGTGCCGGCAGCATTCAGGCCGCCTGCGGCGCGGATCGTGTTGCCGCCGGGCATGCCCATCTTTTCAACGACGACGACCTTGGCGCCGAGGTTGGCGGCTTCAACGGCGGCGGAAAGACCGGCACCGCCCGCGCCGATCACGGCGACGTCAACGGTGATGTCTTCAGCAGCGCCGGCAATGCCGGAGCAGCCGAAAGCGGCGGCAACGGCAGTAGCCAAAAGAATCTTTTTCATGGGAAGTTCTCCTATCTCAAGTGTCTCGAAAGCCTGTCGGATTCAAACCCGTTCAGACTGTCGAAACATATGTGCCGGAAGGGTATCCGGCTTGTTTTTCTCCTGTTCGTAATATAGAAGAAAATTCCGTGTTAAGACCGCCGCGTTTTTGCCGTAGAACAAAAAGCACTCAAGAAATGCAGGAATGAAAAAGCAAATCGGTCTGTATCGTCAAGCGGAATACCTATAGAGAAGTAAGTGTTAATCCCTATGCGTGGCTGTCATGCGCGAAATAATCGTTAGTGCATAGGGACTTGAGCAAAATCGAAAGAACGTAGTACGGTTGCAAATGTCAGAATTCATATCTCTTGAGAGGTATTTTGACTAGGGCTAATCCCGAAGGGAAAACCCGTTGAGCAAAAGAACTAATGGTATTAAAACGGGTGTTTCCGTATGATGGTTGTATATAGATGACGGACGTGGCTGGGTGGGCAATGATGCCCGCCCCTGCAAATGGCCGGAGTTTTCGGGAATCATTTTCGTGCGAACATGCGACCGAACCGGCCGCCGGCATTCAACCGC
>CAKQKT010000180.1 GCA_934249275.1 uncultured Sutterella sp.
CCTACGGCTATGTCAAGAAGGCTTCCATCATGACGAACAAGGAACTCGGCTGCATCCCGGCCGACGTCGCTGACGCGCTCATCTGGGCCTGCGATCAGATCATCGCCGGCAAGTACAACGATCAGTTCGTTACCGACTGGCTCCAGGGTGGTGCTGGCACGTCCACGAACATGAACTGCAACGAAGTGCTCTGCAACCTCGCTTGCGAACACCTCGGCCTCCCGAAGGGCGACAAGAAGGTCTCCCCGAACGACCACGCCAACTTCGGTCAGTCCACGAACGACTCCTACCCGACGGCTTTCCACCTGTCTCTCCTCCTCCGCTCCAACGTCCTTCTGAAGGCTGTTGAAGACCTCGTCGCTTCCTTCTACAAGAAGGCTGAAGAAACCAAGGACGTTCTCAAGATGGGCCGTACCCACCTTCAGGACGCTGTTCCGATGTCCTTCGGTCAGGAATTCCACGGCTGGGGCTTCACCATCGCCGACGAAATCCAGACGATCAAGGAAGCTCAGGAACACCTCAAGGTTGTCAACCTCGGCGCTACCGCCATCGGCACGACCGTGACGACGCATCCGGAATTCCCGGCCAAGGCTGTCAAGCACCTTGCTGAAATCACCGGCATCGACTTCCGCAACAGCGAAGACCTTATCGCTTGCACGTCCGACTGCGGCTCCTACGTTGCTCTCTCCTCCGCTGTGAAGAGCCTCGCCGTCAAGCTCACGAAGGTTTGCAACGACCTCCGTCTCCTCGCTTCCGGTCCGCGTACGGGTCTCTCCGAGCTCATCCTCCCGCAGCTCCAGCCGGGTTCCTCCATCATGCCGGGTAAGGTCAACCCCGTGATCCCGGAAGTCACGAACCAGGCCTCCTTCCTCGCCATCGGTCTCGACACGACGGTTATGCTCGCTGCTTCCGCCGGCCAGCTCGAACTGAATGTTATGGAACCGGTCATCACGTTCGCCCTCTACATGCAGATGAAGGTCATGACGAATGCCTGCAACCATCTGCGTGAAAAGTGCGTTGACGGCATCGTTGTGAACGCCGAACACTGCAAGGATCTCGTCATGGGTTCCCTCGGCATCATCACGATCCTGAAGCCGCACTTCGGCTACAAGCCGTGCGCCAACATCGCTCGTGAAGGCTTCCTCACCGGCAAGTCCCTCCACCAGCTCGTCGTTGACGAAAAGAAGATGCTTACGCAGGAACAGTGGGACAAGGTCTTCACGTACGAAAACCTTATCAACCCGAAGTTCGAAAAGTAAGAAATAATTTGCCATAAAAAAGGGACCGCTCTAAAAAGAGCGGTACCCGGCAAATAAAAATGAGCAGTCCAGCAGGGGCCGAAAGGTCCGTGTTGGACTGACTCGTACATTCAACCAAAGT
Source organism: uncultured Sutterella sp. (assembly GCA_934249275.1). GTDB lineage: Bacteria > Pseudomonadota > Gammaproteobacteria > Burkholderiales > Burkholderiaceae_F > Sutterella. The sequence goes on from CAKQKT010000180.1 coordinate 1,381, forward strand.
AGAGAGGATTCAGAATCGGTTCGCGTCGTTTCTGAAATTAATATGGACTTCATTACCATTCTCCAGTTCGTGGTCGTTCTCGCCGCGATCTTCCTCGGTGTCCGCCTCGGCGGCATCGGCATCGGCTACGTCGGCGGCGCCGGCGTGCTCGTCCTTGGTCTTGGCTTCGGCATGAAGCCGGGCAATGTGCCCTGGGACGTGATCCTCATCATCATGTCCGTGATCGCCGCTATTGCTGCCATGCAGCTTGCCGGTGGTCTCGACTACCTCGTTCGCATCGCCGAACGCATTCTTCGCCGCAACCCGAAGCAGATCAACTATCTCGCTCCGGTTGTTACCTATGTCCTGACGCTTTTCGCCGGTACGGGCCACACCGCCTTCTCGATGATTCCGGTTATCGTTGAAGTCGCCAAGGAACAGAACATCCGTCCGGCTGTTCCGCTTTCCATCGCTGTGGTTGCTTCCCAGATCGCCATTACGGCCTCCCCGGTTTCCGCCGCTGTGATCTACATGTCCGGCGTGCTTGAAAAGTTCGGCTGGTCCTACCCGGCTCTGCTCGGCGTCTGGATCTCCACGACGTTCGTCGGCTGCATGCTCACCGCCTTCATCATGACGCTCATCTCCAAGATGGACCTCAGCCAGGATCCGGTCTACAAGGAACGCCTTGCCAAGGGTCTCATCAAGGCTCCGAACGCTGGCGAAAAGGCCGCTCTTCCGGCTGGCGCCAAGATGTCTGTCGTCATCTTCCTTATTGGCGTTCTCTGCGTTGTCTGCTACGCTTCCGCCATCTCCCCGGCCGTTGGCCTGATCTCGCCGGTCGTTGTGCCGCGTGACGCCGCCATCTGGTGCTTCATGTTCATCATCGCCTCCCTGATCTCCTTCTGCTGCAAGATCGACATCAGCAAGATTGGCAAGTCCTCCGTCTTCCAGTCCGGCATGATCGCCTGCGTCTGCGTGTTCGGCGTGGCTTGGCTCGGTGACACGTTCGTGTCCGGCCACTCCGCTGAAATCAAGGCCATGGCTGCTGACTCCGTTGCCCAGTACCCGGCTCTCCTCGCCGTCGTGTTCTTCGTTGCCGCCATGCTCCTGTACTCCCAGGCTGCTACGGCCAAGGCCATCACCCCGGCTATCGTTGCTGCTCTCGGCATCACCGCTGCCAACCCGGGCGACTCCTACATGCTCGTCGCTTCCTTCGCCGCTGTGTCCGCTCTGTTCGTTCTCCCGACGTACCCGACCCTCCTCGGCGCCGTCCAGATGGACTACACGGG
>CAKQKT010000181.1 GCA_934249275.1 uncultured Sutterella sp.
ATGGCGGGAATCGTGCGCTTGACGATGTCGAAGGGGCTCACGCCGGCGATGCCGGCGGCAAGAATCAGGCCGCCGCACAACGGCGAGGAGAGTCTTCCGAAGTGGCCGGAAATCATGGCGAGGTAGCCGAGGAAATCCGGAGACAGGCCGAATTTCGCTGCATGAGGTGTCACGGCTTCATTGAAGGCGAAGGTTGCAGCGTCGCCGGAACCGGTGAGCAGGCCCATGAGGTAGGGACCGATGGCGCCGCCGAGCTTGGCAACTTCATTGGCCTGGGTCAGGTAGTTGACGAACATGTCGATGACGCCGGTTGCACGAAGACCGGATGCGAATACGCCTGCAGCAATGATGATGCCGAGAATCGAGCCGTAGCCTCGGCCCATGCCATCGAAGAACTTCTTCGTCGCGTCGGCCGGATTGGTCTTGGTGATGAGGAAGGCGTACATCGTGCCGATCAGCATGGCGGTAGCCACGCTCATCTTCAGCTGAGGCATCCAAATGGCGACCGAGATCAGAAGAGCAACAGGGATGAGCGGCGCGATTGCCCAGAGAACGTTGGGATGCTCCGGGAGCGTCGGAAGTTTCTTGTCATCCATGGCCGGCAGGTTGACGTCGGATTCGGCGGCGGCATTGACGCCTCGGTAGTCTCGATAGACGAGGCAGACGACAAGCATGATGCAGATCACGGAGGCGGCGGCGCCGAGAGAATACCACTTGAACGCACCGATGAACTCGATGATTTCCATGTCGGCCAGCTTGGCAATGAAGACATTGTGGGCGCTGCCCGGGTTGAAGACTGCAGGAGTGATGGAGCCCACCACCGTTGCGGCCGCAATTGCGGGACTGAAACCCGAACGAACCATCAGCGGAACGATCGTCGGCGCAACGGCCGCGACGCAGCCCGCAGTGGACGGAATCGCCACGGCGATGCAGCCCGTGATGATCATGCAGAGCGGCAGAAGCATCAGGCCGACCTTTTTGAGCGGCTTGGTGAGAAGAGCCACCAGGTGAATGTCGCACTTGGTCAGAGAAACGACTGCGGCAAAGCCCATGGCGGAACAGATCGAAATGATCAGGCCGCCGTTGGTCATGGACTTGTCGAACTGCTTGAAGGCTTCCATGGGATTGAGTGCAACGCACGCCATTAGGAAGCCGGCGGCGAGGAGAACGAGTCTGGTCTCACAACGCTTGATCAGCGCATAAACGGCGCCGATTGTGATGGCAAGCGCCATCCATATGGTCAGGGACGTCATTTTTCACGATTCCTTTAGAAACGAACCTGCAGGCCCATGTAGCTGGTGATTCGGTTGATGTCGTTGGCGCTGCTGTTGAAGTGATCGAACGTTTCATCGCTGCCGAGGGCGCCGCTGCCGTGAGAATACGAGAGCGAGCAATAAATGCGAGCCGTCTTGGAAAGGTGGTATTCGGCTGCACCGTTGACGACATGGCGCCGGGCGTCGATTGTCGAGCCGTCGGCCATCTTGTGGTCGCCGTCAAAGTACATGTAGTCCGTAATCAGACGAACGTTTTTGGCGGGCCAGTACTGCAGGCCGATCAGAGCGGTCGTGCCGTCAATGCCGTGGCTGGCGTCGGCCGGATTGGAGCCGGCGTACCACTTGTCGACGTTCCAGCCGCCGACCATGCGCCAGTTCTTGTGATACTGCACTGCAGTGAACAGCTTGAGAGAGGGAGTTGCCTGCCAGGTGCCGCCGAGCGTGTAGGCCTGCGCATTCTTTCGGTCGTAATTCTTGACGAGCTGGCCGGCAGCATCGACTTCGCCGAACCACTGCTGCGTTGCGCCGAGTACGGCCCTGAATGTGCCGTTGTCATACGTTGCCAGGCCGGAGAGCTGACGGTCGTTTTCGCCGGTGTGTTCGCTTTCCTGGCCGACGGTTGCCATAGAGTAGGTCGTGCCGAACGTCCAGCCCGCCCACTTCGGAGAGAGCCATGAAATGGAATTGTTGCCGCGCGCATCGTTGCCGAACATGCCGGAGATGGAGCAGTCCATGGAGTAGGCCGTTTCGAACGGATCGAGCGTGACGAGGCCGTTGCCGAAGGGCGCCATGGTGGAGCGAACCGTGCCCATGCGGCCGAAGCCGATTTCGCCCCAAGTCTTGGACTTGATGGAAAGAATCGAACGACGGTCGAAGAGCATTGCAGAGCCGGACTTGGCGCCGCCGGACGTGTTGGAGAGGCTGCCGTCGTCGGAATTGAAGCCGGTTTCAAGATAGGCGTGCACGGACAGGTCGTTCGTGAGTTCCTCCTTGACGTTCAGCCCGATGCGGGAGGCGGCATTCTCGAGCTTGAAGGTGGCGTGGTCGGCGCTTTTTACATCCTGAAAGATGAAGGCCGTGTCGACGCGGCCATAGAGCTGAGCTTCAGCGGCGAAGGCAGAGCCGGAGGCGGAAAGCGAGCAGACGGCGGCTGCGGTTGCAAGTGCGGTTTTATTCATGGTTGTCTCTCCTGAAGGGGTGGGGTTGGAGTTTGGGTTGGAGTTGGTTTAGTGAGGTGTGTTTAGCTTGAGAATCATTCGAGTGAACATCTCGTAGCCGTAGACCATGGCTTCGGGCTGGATGTCGAAGTTGGGACGATGGTGG
>CAKQKT010000182.1 GCA_934249275.1 uncultured Sutterella sp.
TCATACAGCCCCCTCAAGTTAGGACTCTATGATACCACGTCCGACAGGCTAATACACCTAGTAATTGCTTAACAGTTTCTAATTGGCCAGCCACGCAAACAAGATGCCGCCGCCAACCGAGGCGTGCGAGAAGAGAACGTGAATCGTGGCAATGAAGCCGATGATCCAGCCGCTTCCGACGCCCGGCTCAAACCAGGTCGGATAGAGTCCGAGCATAGATTGCTCCTGAAGAAACGTTTGAAAGACTTTTAAGGTCGCGCTCATTCCAAACTCGTCGAGAATGAGAGCGACTCTCACGACACATGCATTTTTCCATCAGGCGATCTTCGAATGCATTTCGGGTTTACCCGCATACCCGTCATTTCAAGGACTTCTGCCCGTCTTCTTCGAAATCATTGGCTTCGCCTGCGCCGCTGTCTGTTTGAGACGTTTTGAGATGAACTGAAAAAACAAACTACTCCTAAAGACGTAGTCGTCTAATCCTTTTGGATAACGACAAAATGTGAGCATATAAGACATCCCTATCGAGGCTTTAGGGAGTCCCTTCCATGCAATGGAGTAAATCTTCACTTATTGTTTCATAGCGTTGTTCTATGGCTCGTCGGCGTTCAGGCTGCGCCGGGCATAAGGCAACTGCCTGAGGCAGGAATGCGGACTGCGATGTATGATCGACAGATCGACCATTTACCCGGGGGGATTGCCCATGTCGCACGACGCCGCCTGCGCCGACCTGATTCGAAAAGGCTTTGGAGACCGCATCATCACACGCGAGACGACAATCGACACCGTCGAGAACGCGGCCGCCACGATCGGCGTCGGGATCGAGCGCATTGCGAAGACGCTCTCCTTCATCCAGGGCGACAAGGCCGTCCTCATCGTCGCGACGGGCCACGTCAAGATCGACAACCACAAGTACAAGCAGCGCTTCGGCGTGAAGGCCCGCATGATCCCGGGCGCAAGCGTCGAGGAATTGATCGGCCATGCGCCGGGCGGAGTGTGCCCCTTCGGCATCAAGGAAGGCGTCGAAGTCTGGCTCGACGAATCCCTCAAGATGTTTACGACGACGTTCCTTGCCTGCGGCGACGACCGCACCACGATCGAGCTCACGGCCGAAGAAACGGAAAAGGCTTCGGGCGCCCTCGGCTGGATCGACGTTACGAAGCTCATCGAGCCTCAGGCCTGATCCGCACAAGCATTCTGACAAAAGAAGAACGGGGTGTTGCAAAAGTCAGGTTTTCCTGATCTTTGCAACACCTCCTTTTTTTCCGCCCCAGGCAATAGTTTTTTACTTATTCGATTGACAGTAACATAGAAACTGACTAATATACATCCATCAATAAATGAGACTCCTTCTCACTCGTCTCATACCGGAGTTAAAAAATGTCCCTTCTGAACACCGAAATCCTTCCCTTCAAGGCTCAGGCCTATGCTAACGGCGAATTCGTCGAACTGACCGAAGCCTCCCTCAAGGGTCATTGGTCCGTCGTCTTCTTCTACCCGGCCGACTTCACGTTCGTTTGCCCGACGGAACTTGAAGACCTCGCTGAAAACTACGCTGAATTCAAGGCCCTCGGCGTTGAAGTCTATGCCGTCTCCACGGACACGCACTTCACGCATAAGGCCTGGCATGAGAGCTCCGCCGCCGTTGGCAAGGTCCAGTTCCCGATGATCGGAGACCCGACGGCAACGCTCGCACGCAACTTCCAGGTACTCATCGAGGCTGACGGCCTTGCTGAACGCGGTACGTTTGTGGTCAACCCCGAAGGCAAGATCGTGATCATGGAACATCACGACGGCGGCATCGGCCGCGATGCCTCCGAACTTCTTCGCAAGGTGAAGGCTGCTCAGTACGTTGCTGCCAATCCCGGCCAGGTCTGCCCGGCCAAGTGGCAGCCCGGCGCCGCCACCCTGACGCCGTCTCTCGACCTCGTCGGCAAGATCTAATTTAAGGATCGGCTGATTCAGACAGGTCGCTGCCCCGTACGGTCGCGGCCTGTTTCCTTATCCACACAAGCGAATGCCCTAATCCATCATGCTTGACGCCAACATCAAAGCCAAGCTTCAAAGCTACTTCACCAAACTCCGCCGTCCCATCGTGCTCAGGGCCGCTCTTGACGGCTCCCAGGACAGTGCCAGCATCGAAGCGCTCCTCAAGGAAATCACCGAGCTCTCTGACAAGATTTCCTATGAAGTCGAGTCCGACGCCTCCGTTCGCCGTCCCAGCTTTACAGTCGCCCCTCAGGGCGGCCATGAGGGCATCCGCTTCGCCTGTCTGCCGATTGGCCACGAATTCACAAGCTTTGTGCTCGCACTTCTGCAGACCGGGGGCCATCCGGCCAAAATTTCCGATGAGCAAGCACGGCAAATCGCCGGCCTCGCCGGGGTGCTGAATTTCGAAATCTTCATCTCCCTCTCCTGCCACAACTGTCCTGAGGTCGTTCAGGCGCTCAATCTCATTTCGATTCTCAATTCGAACGCCAGCGTCACCATCATCGACGGCGCGCTTTTTAGAGACGAAGCCGCTAAACGCAACGTCATGGCCGTTCCAACGGTCTTTCTCAACGGCCAACCATTTC
>CAKQKT010000183.1 GCA_934249275.1 uncultured Sutterella sp.
GGGTTCGTCACCTCGACGTGAAAGTAAATGGGTTCCTGATGATTGGCGCGCTCCTCGTCGTCCCAGGCCTTGTCCTCTTCGGCAAGCTTGATGCGAAAGACGAAGCGAAGAAGAATGGCCGAGCCGATCGTGCCGATCACGCCCAGCGGATAGGCGCAGGCATAGGGAACGGCGATGTTCTCGCCGTCATATTTGAAGAGATCGAGTGCCTCCTGGGTTGCGCCCAGACCCGGCGTGTTCGTGACGGCGCCGTAGTGCACGCCAAGCATCTGCGGGAGCGTCACTTCGTTTGAAAAGAGAAAATAGAGCCCGATCGTGACGGCAATGCCCAGAAACACCTGAAGCACGGTCAGAAGATTAAGAACCATCCCGCCGCTCTTGAAGGACGAGAAAAAGGACGGGCCGACTTGAAGGCCGATGAAGAAGACGAAGAGCGTCAGGCCGAAGTCGCGAAGAAAATAAAGGACGGACTTGTCCACGGTGAAGCCGAAATGGCCCGCCGCAAGCGCCACGAAGAGCACGAAGGTCACGCCGAGGGATACGCCGCAGATCTTGAGACGGCCGAGAACGGCCCCCAGGGCAATGACAAAGGAATAGACAAGAAGAATGTGAGGGACCGAGGAGACGTCCGTCAGCAGATGAGTGATCCAATCCATAGCGAAAAGAACAATCCGGGAAACCGAGCTTCAAGCTTTCACCAAGCTTGATATTTTACGCCAGGCACGGAATTTCCCATCGCGTGTTAACCCGTAGAGGCATCCCCGCAAACCCTCGCCTCGTCCGCAGTCGCAAAACAAATATTCTCTGTGCCGCGGGAGATTTCTTCTGTCATCAATCATCAGAGCACAAGCACGAAGAAAGACGCAAAATTGATCCCACAGAGAGATCACACTCATGCCGTGATATTTTTATTAGCGAAATAGAAACTTGTGAGGCATCGCACGGTTCGTTTCCACATACAACCGCGCCGGTCTTCTCTACTGCGGCGAATTCCTCAACAGCCATTCCAGCGCATTGGTCCGGACGATCCCGTCGTAGTCCATGTCAGGATCATCATCCAGGGTTAGAAGGAGCTTCGGATAATTGTCCCGAATACTCTGCAAGGGCCTCAATTCTCGCTCGAGCGTATCGGCGTCCCTCACGGTTGCCGACACCTGCATGTATTGAAAGCCTTCTGCCGACTTGGCCACGAAATCGACCTCTGTCTCCTCCACCCGTCCCACGTAGACCTCGAAACCTCTCCTCAGCAGTTCAAGATAAACAACGTTTTCCAGCGTATGCCCGACATCCATCGCCTTGTTTCCCAGCACCGCGCGACGAAGGCCGAGGTCCACCAAATAATACTTTTCGAGCCGAGCCAGCTCAGCCTTCCCGTGAATGTCGAAGCGCCTTGCTTCATACAAGACGAAGCAGTCCGTGAGAGCGGTCATGTACTTGTCTACAGTCTTGACATCGCACTTCCGCCCATGCGTCGTGAGATAGTCGGCAATACGCTTGGGTGAGACGATGCTTCCAATATTCTCAAAAAGAAAGCGGCAGATGCTGATCAGCAGCGAAGAATCGGAAAGCTTCATCCTCTGCAGCAAATCCTTCAGCAGAATGGTGTTGAAAATGCCATCGTAGTAGATGCGCACCGCTTCTTCGTTCGGCAGCGAGAGTGCATACGGAAACGAGCCGACCTCCAGATAGCGGCGATACTGCTCGCCGAGCGCGCCGGCCGCATGACTGCCTTCGACAAATTCGGCAAAGGACAAAGGCAGCATCTTGATTTCGACATAACGCCCTGTCAGCAGCGTTGCCAGATCCGATGACAGCATCGACCCGTTGGATCCCGTCAAATAAATGTCCACGCCTTCTCGAATGTAGAGGCTGTCGATCACGCGCTGAAAATCAGGAACGTTCTGTATTTCATCGAGAAAGAAGAATACGGTTTTTCCCGGCTGCAGCCTGGACTTCAGGTATGCATGGAGCGCTTTGGGCTCAGTCAGTTCGATGGCGTCGTAGTCTTCGAAATTGACCTGAACGATCCGATCATCATCGACGCCGCCCGCCTTCAGTTCATTGATGAAGAGCTTCATCAACGTCGTCTTGCCGCAGCGACGAACGCCGGTGATGACCTTGATCAACTGCTTTTCACGGAACGATCGCAGCTGTCGCAGGTAGTCTTTTCTTGGAATTAATTCCACTTTTACACCTCATTCGGTAATTAGTTGGATTTAATTCCGATTAATATAGCACAGCGACACAGGGATTTCACCCGTAGAACTTATTCGCACATGCAAAGAACCGGCCGCCCGTAACGAGCAGTCGGTCCTTCGCCATGTCAGGCTTTATCTCACATCTCCTCTTTCACCTGTCACTCAGACGCCTTTCCCCAAACATCGCCCCAGTTGCCTGAAAGCGAGCCTTTGGCGTAAGGAACTGCGCGTAAATTAATTATACGTTAACTCGTTAGGTTTGCCGGGGCAAACAGGGCGAACGCTTACACATTTAGACTTGACAAACGATCATTTCTATAAATCATAAGAATGGCAACTATTTAGCTTG
>CAKQKT010000184.1 GCA_934249275.1 uncultured Sutterella sp.
AGGTTCATGCGCATGATGGCGTGGTGCTTCGAGCCGTCGAGGCGCTCGAGGTCGAAGCAGTCGCCGTCGACCGTCGGAAAATCCGACATGTAACGATTGATTTCTGCGAGGGCTTCTTCAGGGAGTGTGCGCCCGATGAGTTTGGCATTGCCTTCGACGTGTCGCGAATTGCGCGTGCCGATGACGGCGGCCGCCACTTCGGGTTGCGCAAGGGTCCACAGGGTGGAGACGTTGGCAATCGAAAGGCCGAGCGGATCGCCGATTCGCTTCATGAGGGCGAGGAGTCCCTGGAAGCCCTCCCAGCGGAGCGAATCTTCGATGACGAGCGCGTACTTGACGAGGGAACGGTTTTCGAAGTGAGCGGGCTTCGGAGCGCCGAGCCACTTTTCGGACATGAAGCCGCCCGCGACGGTGCCGTAGCAGATGAGCTTGACGCCAGTGTTGCGGCAGAGCTTTTCAAGCCTCATGGCCGGACGGCGGTCGAGAACGGAATACTGGCACTGGTTGGTGGCAACAGGAATGCCCGCGTCTATGAGCTTCTTGAGCTGAACGGCGTTGAAGTTCGTGGTTGAAATGAGGCGGATGAGGCCCTTTTCCTGCAGGCGCACAAGCTCGCCCGCCACGTCGACCATGCCCGGCACCTCGTAGTCCCACCAGTGGAATTGGACGGCATCGAGGCGTTCGACGCCGAGGCGCTTGAGGCTTCGCGTGATGATGTTCTCGACGTAGGCCGCATTGACGTTCGCAAGATCGTTGAGGTCGGGCACGAACTTGGTGTGAATCTGCGGAAGGCGAAGCCCGGCCTTGCGGCGTTCGCGGATGATGCTCCCGAAGAAGTCCTCGACGCCCGTGTAGATGTCGGCGCAGTCGAAGGTGTCGAACCCGAGGTCGATGAGGCGGTTGAAGGCCGCGGCGGCGTCCGTCATGTCAAGAGGCTTCTCGAGCGCATGGCCCGCGGAAAGCTGCCAGCCGCCGTTGATCACGCGGGGAATCGAATAGTCGGGCGTGAGCGTGAAGCGGTCCATCATCGGGGCGGTGTCGGTCATTTTGCTGTTCTCCATATTATTAATAGGCGGAATTCGGTTATTGCTTGTCGCCGGCGTCGAGCGGCACCACGGTGCATTCGGCGTGCGAGAGAATGCGGCGGCGGGTGCGGCGGATTCGGAATTTCGCGCCGCAGTTGGGATCCGGGCAGGCGATGAGCGCATCGGTCGTCATCCAATCGTTGGGCGACGTGGGCCGCTCCTTGGCGGGAAGAAGAGGCAGAAGCGCCGCGAGCGCATACATAGAGAAGCGGCCGCCCTCGGGAAAGACGAGATCCTCGCCCTCGACCAGAAAGCCGCTTCCTGTGTGATGGCGGCAGACGAAGTCCTTTTCATCCCCTTCGACGGTGACTTCGAGGTCGTAGAGCTCAAACGTGTCGGATGCTGTCATGTTTCGGTTCCTGTATTTGCTGAGTATTCCAATATCAGATTGAGGCCTTTGCGATAGAGGCGTTCATATCGACGTGTTCGGACTTTTCGGATGTTTCGGCTGAGCGGCCGAAGCCGGTGGCGACGGACAGGGCGAAGACCGCGAAGAGCGCGATCGGATAGAAGGCGGCGGTCATGAGCGTGAAGGGCGTGACGGCTGCGGCGCCTTCGAGTCCGGAGACGGCGGCCATCGTGATGAGCACGAAGGCGGAGAAGGGCATCAGGACGGGAAGGCTGTTGGCAAAGCCCGAGAGAATGTGGGAGCGGCGGTACGGATGAACGTTCGAGGCGCGGCCGACGTCGTCGGTGAGAGAGCCGACGAGCGCAACGGCGGCCGAGGTCACGGCGGCAAAGAGCGTCGTCACGACAAGCGTGGCGGCCGAGATGAAGAGCTCGGTGCGAAGGGCGGAAGGCTTGCCTTCGGCGCCGTGCTCAAGCGCCTTCGCCATCATTTCGGGCACGCCGGCTTCGCGGACGATGCCCGTGAAGGCAAAGAGCGTCACGCAGAGCAGAATGATGGGCGAAACGTTGCTGATGCCCGAAATCAGGAAGCCGCTGAGCTGGCCGTCCTGGGCCGTGAAGACCGAGGCGAGCGTGAGGCGTCCGGCAAGAAGGCCGACGGCGGTGCCCGTTACGACGCCCGCGGAAATCGCCATCAGCACGTCGCGGGTTTTGACGGCGACGGCAATGAGAACGGCAACCGGGACGAGCATGAGAAGCGCGGACGCATTGCCGGTCAGCGCCGCTTCGGCAACGGGACGGGCCTCGCCCACGAAGGCGTAGACCGGAAGCGAGAGCGCAAGAGCGACGAGCGCATAAGGCGTGCGGGTGCGGACGACGCCGGCAATGTCGGCGGGCGTGCCGTTCTTGAAGCGCTGCGTGACGGAGGAAATCACCGTGACGTCGGAGACGGGTGCAAGGTTGTCGCCGAAGATGGCGCCAGAGAGGACGGCGCCTGCGAGCATGGCGGGGTCGGCGCCGAGCGCTACGCCTGCCGGGAAGAAGATCGGCATGGCGGCAAGCAGCGTGCCGATGGAGGAGCCCGTGGCGGCG
>CAKQKT010000185.1 GCA_934249275.1 uncultured Sutterella sp.
TCAAAAAACAGCCCAATCCCTTATGGGATCAGGCTTTACGGGAGGCAGTCGGTTGGATCAGGTACTAAAGACGGGTAAAACTCACGAACCCGGTTGCCGGCTGATGCCGCACCGGGTTTTTTGATATTTGGCACAAGTCACCGGACAACGATTCGGCAGACGGAACAAGAATAGGGTGGTGCTTAAAAATCCGTCTGCCATAGTCTTTTTTTACCGGAGTCTTTGCCAAAGGCAGTCGATGTCTGCTAAGATCTAAACGTAAACGAGAAACATTCTCATTCGTATTCTCGCAAACATTACAAAGGATCTCTCATGCCGACCCATGCTCTGACACGCCGTCGACTTCTTATGAGCGCCGGAGCGCTCTGCCTCTGTTCCAATTGGATGTCAATGCCGGCTTTTGCCGGTGCCCGCGACAAGGGCACGCTTGTTTTTCTCAACTATCGCGACCTGCGCGACCTGAACCCTCATCTCTACGGTGGAGAAATGTTTGCGCAGGAGATGCTTTTTGAAGGTCTCGTCACGCTCGGCACCGACGGCAAGTATCACCCGGCCGTTGCCGAAAGCTGGACCGTCAGTCTCGACGGCCGCGTCTATACTTTCAAGATCCGCAAGGGGCTCACGTTTACGGACGGCGAAGTGCTCGATGCCTATGCGGTTCAAAAGAATTTCGATGCTCTGATCGACAACAAGGCCCGTCATACCTGGCTTGAGATGATGCGTCTTTTGGTTTCGGCCAAGGCCACGGATGCGCACACGTTCGTGATTGAAATGTCGGCGCCGTACTATCCGATGCTCACCGAGCTCGCTGTGACGCGACCCTTTGCCTTCGTTTCGCCGCGCGTTATGAAGGACGGCAAGACCCGCAACGGCGTCACCGCCTTTGTGGGCTCCGGCCAGTGGATTCTCAAGGAGCACGTGATCGACGAATACGCCGTATTCGAGCGCAACGAAGCCTATTGGGGACCGAAGCCCGCATACCGCCGCATCATCGTCAAGGTGATCCCCGACAATCAGACCCGCATTCTGGCTCTCGAAAAGGGAGAAGCCGATCTGATTTGGGGCAAGAACATGGTCGACGCGGACACGCTCAACAAGTACCGCGCCAGCAAGACTTTCGGCATTGCCGTTTCAAGTCCGACCTCGACTCGACACATTGTTCTCAACACTCAGCATCCCATCCTGAAGGATGTTCGCGTTCGTCATGCCATTCAGCATGCCACCAACAAGGCTGTGATTTCGCAGGGCGTCTTCCATGGCCTGGAGCCTGTGGCCGATACGCTCTACAGCCCGACCATTCCGTATTGCGACATCGGTCTGAAGCCCTATGCCTACGACGTGAAGAAGGCGGAGGCGCTTCTCAAGGAAGCCGGATGGACGCGCAGCGGCCGCCGCGATCCGCTCAAGCGAAACGGCGAAACGCTCGCGCTCAATCTCCTCTACAACTCCAATTCCGTCTCTGAAAAGACGATTGCCGAATTCCTTCAGTCCGAATTCGGAAAGCTCGGCATCGTCGTGAGCATTCGCGGCGAAGAGGAGCAGAGCTATCGCGACAACATGAAGAACGGCAACTTCGACATGGTGTTCAACATCTGCTGGGGCATGCCTTATGACCCGCAGTCCTCGCTCGCAGCCATGCGCCAGCGCGTCTACGGCGACTTTGCCGCTCAGCAGGGCCTGCCCGACAAGGCCGCCATCGACGAAGCGATCACGAAGATTCTGGTCTCCACCGACGAGGCCGAACGTGCGGCGCTCTACCGCGGCGTGCTCACGCGCCTCCATGAGGACGCGGTCTATCTCCCGATCACGTACGAGACCAACAAGGCGCTCTTCAGAAAGACCGTCGGCGGCGTCGGGTTCCTTTCGAACCAGTACGAAGTTCCGTTCGGCGACATGAAGCCGCTTTAAGCGATTCATCGACTAAGCCTTCACTCTGTGCAGCCGGCGTCAGATCGGCGCAGGGCGAAGGCCGATTTTTCTCTTCTCGAACGCTCGCATTCGGAGAGCCCCCCGCATGCCGAGCGCCGCTGCCCCTCCACATGAAAAACTACGTGATCAAGCGGTTGCTTGCGACCGTTCCGCTTCTGTTCATCATCGCGTTTCTCTGCTTCTGCTTCATTCATCTGATCCCGTCAGATCCTGCTGAAGTAGCGCTTCGCGTTCGCCAAACTCCCATCATCACGCCCGAAGCCATTGCCGAGATGCGTCATGAGCTCGGGCTTGACCGCCCTTTTCTGGAGCGCTTTTTCCTTTGGGTGAGCGCCTGCCTTCAAGGGGATTTCGGCGTCAGCTACACGAACCCCTCCCGCACGGTTGCCGGTGAATTGCTTCGATGCCTCCCGGCCACGCTTCAGCTGGCGGGCCTTTCTCTGGTCTTTGTGATCGGGCTGAGCCTCCCGATCGGCTTTTTGAGCGCCGTCTACAAGGACAGCTGGTTCGACCGAGTGATGCGCGGCGTGGTCTTTGCAACGACCGCCATGCCGGCGTATTGGGTCGGTCTTCTTCT
>CAKQKT010000186.1 GCA_934249275.1 uncultured Sutterella sp.
TATTGACGAATCGCTGCCGGAGCGTGAGTGAAAAAAGAAGGAGGAGCCGAATGGCTCCTCCTGTCGTTTCATCCTTGGGCTGACTGCGGTTATTGGCCGCGTGCAATGGACGTGAGCGTCTGGTTCGCGGTGCTGATGGCGGAGTTGGCGCCCTGCAGATAGGAGTTGTACTGGCCGATGAAGTCCTGCAGGTACACCATCAGCGTCTGCGTCTTGTTGCTGATGGATTCCTGATAGTTGGTGAGGGACTCGATGTTGTAGGTCCACTCGTCAGAGTTGTGGCGGTTGTCGTTGCCGGTGGATTCGATGGCAAGCCCGCGGTCGTTGAAGAACTGAATCATATCGGGCGGCATGTAGCAGGCATTGGCGTCGCCTGAACAGTCGCCTTCGCCGGACTCGCATTTGTTCTGCAGTTCTCGGGCCTGCGAAATCATGTCCGCTACGGCCTGCTGGTCCTTCTGAATATCCTCAATCTGCTTCATGTAGTCCTCAGCCTGATTCTTGCAGAGCTGGGACTGCGCGAGCTGAAGCTTGGCAAACATAAACTGGACGCTTCCGGTGGGACCGAGGTCCATATCGTTCATGACTTGGGAAAGGCTGGATACGGCGGTCGTGCTCATGGTCGTTCTCGCTTGAAAATGTCGGTTGAAGGAGGCTCCGGGCCGATGGTGAGAATAATGCTCGGATACTGCGGCCGAAGAGCCATTAATCTATTGTACTGCGGGGCGCTCCGAGAGTGAATGGTTGATGAAAATGTTCTGGAGATCAGGGGAAATATCAGAATTCTTTGGGATGGCGGATAATGTAGCCTATGTACGGCGCCTCGGCTTTGACCGCTGCGCCGTGTTTTGTCGATGCCTGAGGTTTTGCCATGTCTTCCGCACTTTTCCCGCTTGAAGCCGTCCTGACTCCCGATGTCATGAACGAACGTCTCAACCGCTATGCCAGGGAGCTCCATGCGGTGGAAGTCTGGCGCAAGCCCGCTGAAGACGCCCGCTATCGCATTCTGGCCAAGGCCAACATCGGCACGTCCGAATTTCCGACGGATGCCGGTGCTCAGGCGCTTCGCAATCTGATGCTGCCCGACGCGCCCTGCGTGAGCCTGCTTCGAAAGGCCGGATGCGACGTATTCGGCAAGACCGCCATGACGGAGCTGGCGGGCTTTCTGACGACGCAGAACGCTCATCTCGGCTATTCGCACATGGGCGGCTTCCCGAAGAATCCGCACGGCGACTTCGCGCCGCGAGGCTCGAGCAGCGGCTCGGCCGTGGCCGTTGCGGCCGGACTCTGCGATGCGGCGCTCGGCACGGAAACCCGAGGCAGTCTCATGCTCCCGGGCATTGCAAATGGCGTGGTGTCCTACAAGCCCACGAGAGGACTGATTTCGCGCACGCGCATTGTCCCAATCTCGCACCACTTCGACGCGCCGGGCGTCATCGCCCGCTCGGTTGACACCGCAGCGAACGTTGCCCAATTGATGATGGGAGAGGATCCTGAGGATCCGGAAACCTTGAAGGTCGGACGACTGATGCGTGAGGCCGGGAAGTCCGTGAGTGAAAAGAGAAGGCTGCGCCTTGCCGTTCTTGGAGGAGAGGAGGCGGTGGCTTCCCTTCCCAAGTGGCTTCATGAGGCTGCCGATCTCATTCCTGCGCCTTTTGAGGAGCCGGACTTCAACTACAAGCTCATTACGTCGCTCGACATTCGAAACGACATGGACGATCTGCTCGGACGTTACGCCGGTGTTGAAACGCCGCACTCGTTTGCCGAGCTCTGCGAGTACTACCGAAGCCATCCGGCTGCGAGACCGTTCGGGATGGACCGTCTTGACGATGCCCTGGCGATGACCATGCTCCCCAGGGATGAGATCGACCGCATTGCCGAAGAGAGCATCGCCCGGGCGAAGGCCCGGATTGACGAGCTGCTCGCCCAAACGCAGGCGAACGCTGTGGCTTCGACGTCCTTCGTGGATTGGTGGTCTATTTCCGGAGCTCCGTCCATGACGGTACCGATCGGAAAGGAGCAATCGGGAAAGCCGATCGGCCTTCTGCTCGGTACATCCTTTGGCGATGACGCCGGTCTGATCGAGGCTGCAAGGACTGTTGAGGCGGCACGAACTGCCGCATGATGGTGGTTGAGGACGAAAGAAAAGAACGGATTCCCTAACGGGTATTGAATAGCTGAAAATCAGTCGGAGATAATGGTTTCTTGACGTCTGTGCGGGGGCAAGCCTTAGCAAGAAATCGGAAAGCAACAATGTAGGCTCAGTGCGTTGAAGTCGGCGGCCGATGGCGAGCGCTCGTGCTTTTGACGAAGCGGGCCATGGAGTGCGGTTTGGGCTGTGTGTTACCGATCGGGAATTGAAGTGTTGCCTTATCGGTACTTTTGCTACTTCGTGAATTCCCAGGAATCCGTTAACAGAGTCTGAAAGAAATTCATATCCCGGCTTAGTTTTGATTCAAGGCAACT
>CAKQKT010000187.1 GCA_934249275.1 uncultured Sutterella sp.
CCCTATACACGAAGGACAGCCGTGATTGGCTGCCCCCTTGAAAACCACCCTGGACACAAAAATCGAGACACTCCCCTGAAATTTCGCCGGGCTGAGTGAACAGCATGTCGTAATCGACGAGAAGATTCATGGCGCACAGTGCATCTTCAATGCTGTACTTTACGGACACTGTTTGATGCGGTTCGAGCTCCTGACAGGCCTGCATCAATTGGCATTGGCATGCGTAGGCCTTCGCCATGTCAATGTAGTAGACCAGAGTGCCGTCGCAATGCGGATACTGCAGGACTTCCAGCAGCACCAGTGGATTTTGGCTTCTGTCGACTATCACTGTCGAATACATCCGGTGCTGCAGATCGTTCTCCGGCGAGCAGGACCACTCAATCCATTCGCCGCCGCCCTTCTCAATCACGTCGATGAAGAGCTCGAAGTTTCGCTCGCGGAAATAAGCTCGGTTTCTGATATCGCCGCCCGGGTAATGCGAGAGATCCTGAAGCAATTCATAAACGCTTTGCCAGGTGCCGGGTTTCTTGGGCTTGGATTTGAAGAGCCAGTCAAACATTTTGAAATTTCTCCAGAGCGGTCATTCGCCTTTGAACAACGAATAGATCAATACGCCGATAAACAAGAGGACCATGAAGGCAAAATAGATCAATCCGCCTGCCAGTAAGATGGCTCCCAAGGGAGTGCAGAAAAGTAAAAAGCAGCCGATGCAAAACCAAATGATGATTATTATGAAGTGCATGATATTCATTTGCTTTGGGTGAAGAGTTGGTGGAGAAAGGTTTTCTATGCGGCAAAGGCGCTGCATGGTTCGGAAAGTGCGCTCCAGGGCTTTCGGTGCGACCGGTGAGGCCGAGTCGGCATCGGTGCCATGGTTGGCCGGCCTCCTACGAGCAGGCCGACGGAACATAGGAACTTTCGTTCATCGGACGATAGGTTGAAGCCTGCGGTGTCGTGGCAAATGTGCATCGGATTGAAGCTGTTGCAGCGATAGGCGGTAATCAGCGAATCGTCCTGAGATACGAGAACAAGGCCGCCCCGGCGGGACGTGGCCTTCAATTCTTCCTGCAGGTTGCCAAGAAGCTTTGCAAGACGGCGGCAGTCGTCGGCATCAAGCTCTGTTCCAAGGCCGAGACGCTCGGCGGCGTCAAGCAGGAATTTGCGGATTCGATCTTCCGCTGCGGTTCGGTTGATGTGCTTCAGGTGAAAGGTTCGGCTCATGGCGATCTCCTCAAAATGGGTTGGGTACACGATGAACTTTAAGTGGCTGAGTGACGGGCGCCCGTTTCGCAAATTTGCGGCTCGACCGGATTGAAAATGGCGCCGTATTCTTACGCTTGAGACAACAGCTTTTGAGGAGCCGTCATGTACAAGACCCGTCATTTCGAAACCCGCTGCCGCCAGCGCCGCATTGCCGGCTTTGAGGTTGATCTTGCGATTCTTTTTGGGGCGCCGCGAGGCGAAAAGAACTGTCTCGGCGAACGCAGCTGCCGAAACCTTATTGAGGCTGCCGAAACGTGGAAAAAGCGTCTGGAAGAGGGCGCTCGCCGGGACGGATTGGATTTGAGTGAGACTCAAAGTCGTTGAACTGGATAAGTTGGCTACGGCTTCTACAGGGAAGCAACGGATTGAGCCTGCATCTATACTCCAAACAACTGTTATCGCGTTCCTTTGTTATGAAACTGGAAATGACATGGCCAAACTTTCATGCTTTGATGTCGCAGACTACTTCCTGTCAAAGGTTGATGAAGAGGCTGGTGACGTCATATCCAATCTGATGCTTCAGAAAATGGTTTACTACGCACAGGGTTTTTCACTGGCGGTGTACGACAAGCCTTTGTTTGAAGAAGACCTGATCGCATGGCAGCACGGCCCTGTGTGCGTGCCTCTCTATCAGAAGTTCCAGAACGGGGATTGTGCATCAGGGATTCCTGCTCCGATCTCTTTGAACCTTGAGAAATTCTCGCAATCTGATAAGGAGCTGCTTGACGAGGTCTATGCTGTTTACGGGCAATTTTCTGCATGGAAGCTTCGCAATATGACGCTTGGCGAGGCACCTCTGAAGGAAACACCGGTCAACGGCATTATTTCTCTACGGGTGATGAAGAGCTTTTTCAAAGAACGCTTGCGGTAATGAGACGGGTTTGACAATGCCATGCCTGTTCAGTAGGACATTGGTGATAAGCCGGACCAACACCTTGACATTAGGCTAATGGGCAGCATTTAGCTTCTACCGCACGGGTAAAACAGGTCTATAGTCTCGCCTCCAGAGAACGGATAGCATGGAGGCGAGATGCTTGCGCCATTTCATGAGGTGCTTTCCAGCGCCTTGACGCCTATTACCCGAGTTTAGAGGCTAAAAGTTCGCAAACCCGCGCCACGCGCGGGTTTGCGAGTGTTTTAGCTTTTCATCTTATAGGGTAGCACTTCCCTA
>CAKQKT010000188.1 GCA_934249275.1 uncultured Sutterella sp.
AGGCATCCTTGACGAACGGATTGGGATTGCCCTGAAGCTTTTCGATGCGGGCGGCTCGCGTGCATTCCCACTGCACAACCGGATACTTCTCGTTCCAGTTCTCAGCCTGGCGGCGCTGACGCTCGCTCATGCGGTAGACGGGCGCGTATGCGTCATCCATGTAGAGCATGGCACGGGCGATTTCGCCGCGGGAGCGTTCGGGCGGTTCGGCACGACGGCCGTCGATCTTCATCTCGCAGGTGCCGAACGTGTTGGGCACATTGGGCAGAAGCTCGTAGTTGTAGTTCAGGCGCATGCCGTTGACGGCGCCGACAGCCGGGAACAGGTTGTACATGTCGGCCTGCATCAGACGGTACTCGGCCGAGATCTTCTCGGCGCAACGGCGGCCCTTGTAGAAGTGGCCCTTCTCGTTGGTGCAGCGGCCGTCGCCGTCGCGCCATTCCTTGAAAGCGCGGCCGAAGTTTTCGGCGGGCACGACATGCTCCCACTCGACGCGGCCTGCGCGCTCCTTGTGCACCGGAGCGACAAAGCCTGCGGGCAGATCGATGTTCTTCTGCTTGTCGTATGTGTAGCCGCAGTAAAGCGTGACGCGATGGTCGACGTAGACCTTGCGCTCAAGCATCTTCTTCGAGTTGCGGAAGTCTTCATTCGTGGTGTTCCCCGCGGCGAACGCGCCGAGAGCGAACGTGGCGGCCATCACGGCCGCGGCAGTGCGTGCAAAATTCATTTGTTCTCCTGGTTTCCGGGAAGGATTGCCGTTCATCATACCGACAAACCGCTCAATACGTATGCCTCTGCGCTGTCACGGCCTTCATGCAAATGTTGCGGCTTCTTGCAACCTCCCGAGTCTCAAACCATCTATGCCACAGCAATCTTTTGAATCCCCTCAACAAATTCGAAGTTCAATTCGCCCTGCAGAAAAACTTTTTTACAATACCCGAGTCAATTACTCGGGTATTTTCCTTGCGAGTCATTCTCTTGTTCTATATAGTTGATTTCAACGAAACACGGTTCCACCGAAAAAGAGCGTGAGGGGTCGCGCTGGTGGCCGGCGAATGAGTACCGCCGGAACAACGAACGTTCATCTCCTGCGTTCGCGATCGTGTTTTCTGGGTCTGAGGACAGCCCGCCCGGTTGAACGCCGGGCGGGCTTCTTTTTGCCTTCGGAAAGCGTACCCCGCCCTGCTGTTTCCTGCCGGCCGGATAATTGCTAAAGTTGCTCTCAACCATCGCATTCGTCTCCGCAGGCTCAACATGAAAGAAATCTTTCCCTACATCTTCGCCGCCGCTCTTCTTCTGGCGGGCTCCGCCTTTCTCTACGGCGGCATCAAGAACGCCTCCACGGCATGGACGCTCAGAACGAGCGGCGAACAGACGACCGCCACGATCGAGCGCGTTGAGGTGCGCGAGTCGCACATGAGAAAGGACGAGCAGAACGTCATCGTCCACTACTACACCGAGGTGGTTTCGTTTGTTGCCTGGGACGGCACGAAGGTTGAGGCCCGACTTCCGGACAAGAGCGACGAGGAGACGCGCGGCAAGCCCGGTGATCCGATCGAAATACGCTACCGTCATGACGATCCGACCGTTGCGGCGCCCGTTCACGGCAATACGCTCGGGATTCAGGGCGTGATCATGATCATTGCGGGGCTTGCCCTTCTCGCCTTCGGCGCCCGCTGGACGATCATGAAGCTCTTTTGATTTATCTGCCGCAAGATGCACGAAAGCCTCGCAGGCACGGAGCCTGCGAGGCTTTCTTGTCAGGTCCCGAGCTCCCCTGCCTTCATTGCGAAGGCGCCGGAGCCCGGATCAGACAGCTTGGCTTCTTAGTCCTTGCGCTTGTTGTTGGCAAAGAAGTTGGCAGCCTGGATGTCCGTCGTGCGGATCGTGAAGACCTGGTTCGTCAGATCGTCGGTGAGCGCTTCGGCGTCGTTCATGACCTTGAGGTTGAACTCGTTGAGAAGCTTCTTGGCAGCCTTCGGATCCTTCTTGACGATTTCCATGTACTTCTTTTCCATGTCGGCCTGAGCCTTGGCGGTGTCGGCCTCAAACGTCTTGTAGGCGGCCTTGACGACCGGCGCGAGCTTCTGATAGTCCGTCATGACGAGCGTCTGAAGCTTGCGGTACTTCCAGTAGATCGACTTGTTGTCGGCCTTGTCCGTGCCCATGCCGTAGTGAGCCGGGTAGGATTCGAGACCGTGATAGTACGGAACGTAGCAGGAAAGATCGGCCATGCCGATGCCGACGTAGGAGACTTCGCCGATTTCCTTCGGCAGCCACGGACGAACCTGCATGACGTGGGATTCATACGTGCGGAAGACCGAAATCGGACGCCACTTTTCTTCGCAGTTCAGAACCGGAGTGTACTGATCGTGATCGGTGCCTTCGTAGTGATTGCGAAGAGCCGTCTTCATGTCTTCAAC
>CAKQKT010000189.1 GCA_934249275.1 uncultured Sutterella sp.
GATCATCTACGGCCCGCCGCGGCCGCGCGGTAGACCGCGTAAGGTCCAATAGTACCAATCTTTGGGAAACTTTTATTTTTTTGAGACGGATTTTGTTTACGGGATAACGACCCTTACCTTGTTCGGACGTTGAAGAAGAACGGCTTCTTCGGGGATGATGGCTGCGGCATTGCTTTGCGAGACGCTGAGAAGCGAGGCGGAGCTCTGTTGCGAGCAGGGTGTGAAGACGAGCGAATCGTCTTCAGATGATTTCAAGACGCCTCGGACGAAATCGCGGCGGCCCAGCCGGCTTTTGACGGTGCCGTTCAGAACGGCAGTCAAAACGAGCTGTTCGCTTGATACGCCCTGAAGTGCTTCGACGGCGGTGCGCAGGAAGTTTTCGGCGCTCGTGGCGGAAGCAACCGGATTGCCGGGAAGACCGAGGATGAGCGTGCGGGTTTCCTTGAAGTAGCCGAACGAGAAAGGCTTGCCGGGACGGAGCGCCACATGATAGTGGTGCAGGTCGGCGAGCCGGTTGAGCACGGCGGCGGTGAAGTCGCAGTCGCCGGGGCCGACGCCACCGGAGCAGATGACGATGTCATGTGTGGCGGCGGCTTCTCTGAAGCGGGCTTCGATGGTTTCGGCGTTGTCCGGAAGGATGCCGCAGTATTCGGCATCAACGCCGAGCGCACGGGCGGCAAGCGTCACATATGTACCGTTGGCGTTGTAGATTCGTCCGTCGGTGAGCGGAGTGCCGTCGGCGGGTTCGACAAGTTCGTCGCCGCTTGAAAAAACGGCGGCACGGATTTTCGGGCGGCACAAAAGGTTCGCGTAGCCGAGGCTTGCGGCAAGTCCCAAGTCGCCGCGGGTAAGTCGGCGCGGTGCGGAGAGCAGCACGCTGCCGGAACGGAAGATTTCGCCCTGGCGGCGAATGTTGGCGCCGGGCTTGAGGCCGTCGGGGTCGATGACAATGGCGTTGTCGGCTTCCGTGATCTTTTCAACGGGAATGACGGCGTCGAGTCCTGCAGGGACGGGAGCGCCGGTCATGATGCGAAGCGCGGCGCCCTGCGGAATATCTCCTTCGAAGGGATGGCCGGCGGTGGCGATGCCGCAGACCGGAAGGCGGCAGGCGTCGGATTTGGGAAGGTCGGCGGTTCGGAGGGCGAAGCCGTCCATGGCCGAATTGTCGAAAAGCGGAAAGTCGAACCCTGCGGCGACATCTGTGGAGAGAATGCGGCCTTGGGCATTCAGAAGAGGCACGGCTTCGCAGGTTCCGTCAAGAGGGGCTATGGCATCGCGAAGTGCGCGGGTTACTTCGTCAAAATCGGCACGGATGGCTTTCGACATGTCAAAATCCTTCAATGAAGATGGCCGCCGTTGCGGCCATCCTTGGATTTTAGCGGCAGTTTGACTGCCGGCGGAGACGAGTCATGACGAAAACGGCTGTTGCGGCGCCCGACAAGGACAATACGATCGGTCTTGTGCTGGCCGGCGGACGAGCCACTCGAATGGGCGGCGTGAACAAGGGGCTCGTGCCTTTTGAGGGAGAGCCTATGGCCGGGCGAGTCATCAGGACGCTCTCCGGGCAGGTGTCCCGGGTGTGGGTTTCGGCCAATCGGGATGCGGATGCCTTTGTTGAACTCGGGGCTCAGAAAGTTCTGTCCGACGTGCTTGAAGGTTATCCCGGCCCTCTGGCGGCGCTGGATTCGCTTAATGAATGCTTGAAGACGGAAAGTCTGCCGGATGTCGAATGGGTTCTGACGGTTCCGTGCGACGTGCCTCTGGTGCCTGAAGTGCTGCTTGAAACGTTCGCTAAGGATTTCGACGGCAAGACGGCATATACGATAGAGGCGGGGGGCTATGACCAGAATGCGATCTCGTTGGTGCACGTGTCGAGGCTTTCGACTGTTCGGCCGTTTTTGGCGGGCGGGGACCGAAAGTTGGGCTTCTGGTTTCAAATGCAGGGACGAAAACGCGTGTCATGGGACGGTTTTGAGAAGGCATTCGCCAATGTAAATTCGCCGAAAGAACTGCAGGAGTTGGAGAATGCGGATATGGAGCGTCGGAGGTGAGATGGTGCGAATACCGTGTTTGCGGTATTTTTGCGGAACGCTTTTGACAAATGTCTGCAAAAGGTATTTAATTCACATCCTTCGCTGACGACAACGAGTCGTCAACGAAATAAATTTGACAAAGAGTTGATGAGTTGCTAAACTCTCAATTCTGTGCTTTACGAAGCACTGCTCTTTAAAAATCAGAATCAACGAACCGATAAGTGTGAACATCGGCAGTTTCAAGAGTGAATTCAAAAGCACTCAAAAAACTTACGAAGTTCGCGCTTTGAAGGAAAGCCGAAAGATGAAAGTTAATTCTTTCTCTTTCAATTCCGGCGAAGAGCGACAAACAGAGATTGAACTAAAGAGTTTGATCCTGGCTC
>CAKQKT010000190.1 GCA_934249275.1 uncultured Sutterella sp.
GCTTTCGCATTTGTCGCTTTTGGGAGAAATCCTCGGCTCGCAGGCAGGAAAATCGGGCCGGTAAATGTGACCAAACGTATCTCGTGTGCCATAATCGACGGCGTTGCCTCGAAAAATGCGTTCGTTTCCCCCGCGGACGCCTGCACGTCGAGGTCCTGACAAAGACAGACAAAAAGGAAAATCAGCCGTGGAATTCATCCTCAACCCGATCGTCATATCGGTCGTCGTGCTGTGCGCGTTGTGCCTGATGCGCGTCAACGTGCTGCTTGCCCTGATTGCGGCCTCGCTTGTTGCGGGCCTCTCGGGCGGCATCGGTCTTACCAAGTCCATGGAGCTGCTCTCGGGCGGCTTCAGCGCGAACGCAACGACCGCGCTCTCCTACATTCTTCTGGGCACCTTCGCCGTCGCGATTGCGCATACGGGCCTCATGCAGATGCTCGTGCGCTTCATCGGCGCCAAGATGGGCGGCAAGCCGCTCGTCTTCTGCTTCGGCCTCGCGTTCATCGCCTGCCTTTCGCAGAACGTCGTGCCGGTGCACATCGCCTTCATTCCGCTGCTGATTCCGCCGCTTCTCAAGCTCATGAACAAGATGAAGCTTGACCGCCGCGCGGTGGCCTGTGCGCTCGGCTTCGGCCTGACGGCGCCGTACGTCTCGCTCCCGATCGGCTTCGGCCTCATTTTCCAGGGCATCGTCGCCCAGTCGATGACGCAGAACGGCATGGAAGTCACGGTGAACGACGTTGCGTCCGTCGCCTGGATCGCCGGTCTGGCCATGTTCGTGGGCCTCGTCATTTCCGTCTTCGCCTTCACCCGCCGTCCCCGCACCTATCAGGATAAGGAGATCGTGGGCGTGGCCGAAACGAACGAAGTGGTGAAGTTCGGCTTCAAGCACTGGGTGACGCTCGGCGCCATCGTGGCCGCCGTGGGCGTGCAGATCATGCTCGAAAGCCTTCCGCTCGCCGCGCTTCTCGGTCTCGTCATCATGCTCGCCGGCGGCGCCTTCCGCTTCAGCAAGCTTGACGACCACATCGCGAGCGGCATCTCCATGATGGGCTTCATCGCCTTCGTGATGCTGATCGCCGGCGGCTACGCCTCGATCCTCAAGGAAACGGGCGCCGTCAACACGCTCATCGAAGGCGTCGTGCCCCTGATGGGCTCGAGCAAGTGGATCGCCGCCGTGATCATCACGCTCATCGGCCTGCTCGTCACGATGGGCATCGGCACCTCGTTCGGCACCGTGCCGATTCTTGCCGTCATCTACGTGCCGCTCTGTTCGGCCGTGGGCTTCTCCGTCCCCGCCACGATCCTTCTGATGACGATCGCAGGCGCTCTGGGTGACGCGGGCTCCCCGGCCTCCGACTCGACTCTCGGGCCGACGTCCGGCCTTAACGCCGACGGCCAGCACAACCACATCTGGGACACCTGCGTGCCGACCTTCCTCGCATACAACGTCTCCCTTCTCGTCGCAGGCATCGTCGTCTCCCAGTTCATCTGATCCGGCAGACGCCTGAATCCACAAGACAGCGCCCGCAGTCGAACTCATCGGCTGCGGGCTTTTTTTACGCGCATTTCTAACAATCTGTCCCGCGCGCATCTTCTCAACTCGTCCGCTTCACATCCCGCGTCCGTACATCTCCGACGAGTCTTTTCCTCAGGTCCGTGCCGGCAATCGGCATCGTCAGGAGTTTCATCGTCGTGTCAATAAAACGACACATTTCCCCAGGTTGTCGTCTTTAGGTGTAATGGCTCTGCGCTGAGTGTCTTTGGGTAATCGTCCATTCCTCTCTTGCAGGAAAAGCCCTTTGCTTTACGGTCTTTTCGTTATTTCGAAAATGTGTATCAGCATTTGTTCTTTGATTGCAAACGAGTCTAACTAAAGACGCCGGCGGATGATCCCTTCTGCCGGCTAGGGCGGCGCTCCCGCTGCGGCCGTGTTTACGCAGCCCGTCTTCCTGAAAGGGAATCTAAAAATTAGGCACCGTACGGGAACTAAATGACAGGCGTTTTGATGATGTCGAAGCGCGTGTGTTTTTTAGTTTATGACCTGACGCAGGAGACGATCTGAATTTGGAGTCCTCTAAAATATCAGAATATCGCGATAGATAACCTAATCATATCTGAGTGAATGGAAGGGCGCCTTCATAACCCTGTCTCTTTTGGAAATGGAGCCGGCTTTCATTATTTGGAATTCCTTGCGACCTTTGCAACCAGTCTCCGAGAAATGCGCTCAGCCGCTCGGCTCAATCCTTAATTCCTCTCTTGAAACTATCTGCACATCTTTGAGACCCGTACGGTAACCGCAATGGAAAACCACTAGGGCGCAAGGAAAGAAAATGGCTCTTCCGACTTTTTGGGGTAACCAGGCGCATTGGTCGATGTCAGAACTGGCTCTTGAGAAGGAAACGGTGCAG
>CAKQKT010000191.1 GCA_934249275.1 uncultured Sutterella sp.
CCATTCTTCCTGCCTGCCGTTCTGGCGGCCGTTTTTCTATCGTCATCCGCTTCTGCGGACCTGGCCGTGCCGGGCGTCGAGGAGGATGCTTCCGTGACGACGCCCGAAGCGCCTCCGAAGCCTAGCCGTCAGTTCAAGGGCGTGCTGAGAATCGGATACGCCGATCCGCTCGGGTTGGGTCACAGCGACGCCTTCATTCAAGAGACGGCTGAAGCGATCGAAGCTTCGCTCAAGGGGGCCGGCCCCGAGGGAAGGGATGTCAAGGTCGAGCTGAAAAAGTATTCTGAGCTCGATCTTCAGCTTGCGGTCGTCAATCATGAGACCGATCTTTCCCTCATTTCGAGCGGCTACTATATTTATCTCTCCGACCTCGGCGCAGGCGTCGAGTGGCTTTCAACGCTGAAGACCCCGCAGGCGCCCAATCCCGAGAAGGCTGCGGGCGCAGTCTTCGTCGTGCGCCATGACGATGCCCGCTACAACCTAATATCCGATTTGAGAACCGCATTCGTGGCGGCTTCAAGCATGGCGTCCTTCGACGGTTGGACCGTGGCGCTCAATGAGGTTGCCAACGTAACCCAATATCCGAGGAACTTCTTTGGGAAGACGACTTTTCTCGGAGAGACGGGCCTTCCGATTGCGGAGGCCGTGCTCAAGGGGACGGTCGACGTCGGCGTCATGCGCGTCTGCGAGCTGGAGCATCTCACGGCCGCCGGAATGCTGAAGCCCGGCAGCCTGCGCATCGTGGGCGAGAAGCCCTCGGAGGATTTCGCCTGCCGCCGCTCGACCGAGCTCTTTCCGGGCCGCGTGCTTGCCGCACAGACTCATGTGCCCGAAGAGCTGCGCCGCCGCATTGCGGGCGTGCTCTACACGATGCCTTCGGCCGAGTCGGGCTATGGCTGGAGCCTGGCGAACGACTATCGCGCCGTGCGCCGCGTGGTAGAGCGCTTTACCTATTCGCCCACGAGCGAAACGTCGAACGCCAAGTTCTCGGTCGTTGAGGAGCGATACAAGTACGCGCTCGTCATCGGCCTGCTGATTCTGATCGCCTCCATGCTCTACAGCGTGTCGGTGAGCAAGATCGTTGCGCGCCGCACGAAGGATCTCGTCAAGGTGATCGACGAGAAGGACGCGCTTGAGGACCACGCCAAGCGTGACCGCGAGCGATTGTCGCAGCTCGAGCGCGCGGGCATTGTTTCGGAACTCTCGAGCATGCTCGCTCACGAGCTGCGTCAGCCGGTGGCGTCGCTCATCAACTATGCCGACGGCTTGTCGCTCTATCTCGGCGGCAAGGGTCACGACCCCGTGATCGACGAGGCGACCCGCGAAATCGGGCGCCAGGCCGAGCGCGTCTCGAGCATTGTCGAGCGCGTTCGCCGCTACGCCAAGCAGAAGGAGGGGCTGCAGCGCGAGATCGATTTCTGCGCCGTCGTGAAGTCCGCGTATTCAACTTTCAGGTCAGGGTCGGCCAGTTCCGCCGTGCGCGTGTCGGCCGATCTGGTGGAGAGCGCGCCCATCGAGGGCGACCCGCTCGAACTGGAGCTTCTTGTTGTGAACACGCTGAAGAATGCGCTCCACGCACTCCAGAAGGGTAACATTGAGCGAGGCGAAATCAAGCTGCGGCTCAAGGCGGATTTGTCGGTTGAGAAGGATCCGCGCTGGGTGCTTGAGGTTGAGGACAACGGCCAGCCGCTCGACGACAAGACGTTTGCCGAGCTCTCGCATCCGGTGACGAGCGAGAAGTTCGAGGGCCTTGGACTGGGGCTTTCGATCTGCCGCGT
Source organism: uncultured Sutterella sp. (assembly GCA_934249275.1). GTDB lineage: Bacteria > Pseudomonadota > Gammaproteobacteria > Burkholderiales > Burkholderiaceae_F > Sutterella. The sequence continues at coordinate 1,779 of CAKQKT010000191.1, forward strand.
CATTGCGGAGCGCCATCGCGGGCGCTTTACATTCAGGCGCGCGGAGCCTCAGGGACTGATCGTTTCGCTTTCGCTTCCGCAGATCACGCCGGCCAATAAGGAGAATTAAAAGTGTTTCACAGCGTGCCCAATCCCGATCTCTATCCGTCGCTCGCCCGCATCGTCGACGATGAGGAGACGGTTCGCAATTCCGAGGCGTTCACGCTTCGCATGGGCGGGATCAATGCCGTGGCGTACGAAAGCGCCGAGGCGTTTCTCGAGCGCGATGATCTGAGGCACCCCGGCTGCGTGGTGCTTGACGTTCGCATGCCCGGGATGAGCGGGCTTGAGCTGCAGGAGGAGATGATTCGGCGCGGGATCGATCTGCCGATTTTGTTTCTCTCGGGTCACGGCGACATCGGAATGGCGGTTTCGACCCTGAAGCGCGGTGCGGAGGACTTCTGTGAAAAGCCCGTGGAGCCCGCAAAGCTTCGCGAGACCGTCAAGCGCATGATCGAAAGGAACATCGCCGACCGACGCAGGGCCATGGATGTGGAGCAAAAGCGCGGGCGCTATGAAACGCTCACCGAGCGCGAGCGCCTCATCGTGAAGCTCGTTGCCCGGGACATGCTC
>CAKQKT010000192.1 GCA_934249275.1 uncultured Sutterella sp.
GATTGAAGACGTGATTGGCGTAGTACGCGCCGTTTTCAAAGACCTGTCGGCGGCATTCGTCCGCACAATGGTCGCGCGAGCCCGGCACGACGACGGCTTCGCCGCCGAAGGCTTCGATCATGGCGATCTTGTTGGGAGACGTGCCTTCGGGCACGAAGATGCGGCAGTTGATGCCGCTGCGGGCGCAGTAGGCCGCGACGGAGTTGCCGGCATTGCCGCTCGAATCCTGAACGCAGCTGCGAACGCCGATGGCCTTCATGTGGGCGACAAGCGTGGCGGCGCCGCGATCCTTGAAGGAGAGCGTCGGCATCATGTAGTCCATCTTCACCTTGACGCGGCTGTCGAAGTCGATGATCGGCGTGCGGCCTTCGCCCATGGTGACGCCGCGCCACGATTCGCCGTCAACGTGCATGAACGCGCGATAGCGGAAGAGGCTCCATTCGTTCTGATCGATGAGCGCGGGATCCCAGGCAGGAAAGTCATTGGGAAGTTCGAAAAGCCCGCTGCATTCGCAGCGCAGGCTGAGAGTGTCGACGGCAGTCTTTTTGCCGCAGCTCGTGCAGATGTATTCCATTGCTCAACTCCATGAGAAAGATTCAAAAGAGGCTCGATGTCCAATCGATGAGGTGATTGTATGAGGACTTGAGGATGAGCTGTTGATACAGTAGGATGTGGATATGTTGATACAGTTTGAGAGGCTTTCATGTCTGTCGGCACGCAGGAGTGTTTTCTGAAGATTCGCATTGACCGTCATGCAGTCGTTTGTCCCAGAGATCAGGTGGCTGCGCGGATTCGCCGGGCGGTTGAGACCGGCGAGCTGAGAGCCGGCGATGCGCTTCCGAGTGTTCGTCGGCTGGCTGCGGATCTTGGCATCTCGCCCAACACCGCTGCGTCGGCGTATGACCTTCTGCGCGGTCTTGGCGTGATTCAGGCGCGTCGTCAAGTCGGATTCAGCGTGGCCGAAGGCCCGGCGGCTCCAGTGAAGCAGCCGGCCGGGGCAGCCGCGGCCGATCTGCCTCCGGTCAGCTCGCGCTCGGAGATCGCGAGAAATGCCGCGTTTCAGCTTTCGGGAAAGTCGACGCAGGCGCGCGCATTCAAGATCAACGTGCCGCTATTTTCATCCGCCTCTGAGAAAACTTGGAGCCGCCTCGCTCAAAAGGTCGGCCAGTATCCTGAAAGGCATGCGTTTTACTCGTCGCCTCAGGGCTATCTCCCGCTACGCCGGCTGATTGCCCGGAGCTAGCAACTGTTTTGCAAAACATGGGTGATTATGTTAATATGTGCTCATTATGAGCATATACAAGATTGGTCAATTCGCCAAATTGGTTCGCCGCACCCCGGTTACGATCCGGCGGTGGGAGGCTGAAGGAAAGATCACCAGCAAGCGTCTTCCTTCCGGACACAGGTATTTTGATGATTCAGACTTGCGTGCAGTGATGGGCGTCAAAGCTGAACAGCGGGTTACTGTTGTCTATTGCAGAGTCAGCAGCAAGGGGCAAAAGCCGGATTTGGAGCGCCAGCTTGAGTCCATGCAGATGTGGGCTGTGGGCAGTGGAACGGTGGTCGACGAGTGGATTACGGAAATCGGCGGTGGCATGAATTTCAAGCGGCCCAAGTTTCTTGCTCTTGTAGACAGAATTTGCCGTGGTGAAATTAGCCGTCTGATCGTTGCCCATAAGGATCGACTGGTGCGCTTCGGCTTCGAACTCATTCGTCACATTTGTGACGAGCATGACTGCGAGCTCATTGTCGTCAATCAAGTCAGGCTTTCCCCGGAAAAGGAAATGGTTGACGACATGTTTGCCATTGCCCACACATTCAGCTGCCGACTTGATGGCATGCGCGAGTACGAAAAGAAACTAAAGGAAGATTATCCCGACGTAACCAAGACAACCGTTGAACTGGATTGATTTCTCATGAGCACCACCGTCACCATTACCCGCATCGTCTACGCAGCAGCGACCTCGAAGGAAGATTTCGATGTCCTTGCTCGTCATGCCAAAGCCGTCGGCTGGCTAAGAAAGGACTTGTGGCATCGTTTCGGCGGGAAGGCGATCATGCAGTTCCCTTTCAAGGATATCCGCTGCAAAACCACGCGCTTGTATGAAAATTTGAGTGAGATGGGCTTTGGAAAGATCGACGGCACTGTGCGCAATGAGTCGATCAAGGACATTCTCAACGACATCAAGGCCTGCAAGGCCGCGGCGATTGAAATGATGAAGGGGAAGATTTCGGCCCGTCTGGTTTTCGAGGGAGTGTCTCGATTTTTGTGTCCAGGGTGGTTTTCAAGGGGGCAGCCAATCACGGCTGTCCTTCGTGTATAGGG
>CAKQKT010000193.1 GCA_934249275.1 uncultured Sutterella sp.
GTGCAGGCCGTTCGACGGTCGAAAAATGAGCCGATTTCAGGGTTTGATCTCTGTCGTTTAAAAGATAAATAACGTCTGTGGGGCAGGCTAAAGTGTCATTCATAGGTGACAAAAATAGAAGAATGTGGCTAGCTCGCAACGGATTCTGTCAAGTTTTTCGCCATTGCTGTTTTCCCTAGTGCGTCTTCGAGCGGACTCTTGGACGGCTTAACGCCTGTGAGAGAAGTGTTTAGATGACATTCGGGGACTTTTTCCGTTCTCTGTTCTCTGGAAAAATGACTCACAGGTCTTGAGGAAAGACCAGACAACGGTGTGTTCGTGATGAAAAGAACGCGCACGCCATTTCGACGGTGCCCTTCGGGGTGAAGCTGTCGAGCCTGCACGCCGCACAAGACGGCGCGGGGCAATCCAAAAATTGAGGATATTCAAATCATGTTCAAGAAGACTCTCGCTGCTGTCGCCGTTCTCGGCGCCTTCGCCGGCTCTGCTTTCGCTGCCAACGTTACGATGTATGGCGTTATCGATACGGGCTTCGGCTATTCCTACAAGGATGCTGGCTACGGCGACAACACCCATAAGTTCGAAATGGCCACCGGTCAGAACTCCGGCGTTCGCTTCGGCCTGAAGGGTGAAGAAGAACTCGGCAACGGTCTCAAGGTTGGTTTCGTTCTCGAAAACGGCTTCAACTCCGACGATGGTCAGCTTGCCAACAACGGCCGTCTCTTCGGTCGTGAAGCTCTCCTCTATGTCAACGGCGCCTTCGGTGAACTCGGCATGGGCCGTCAGGGTGAACTCGCTTCCGGCAATGGTCGCTATGGCATCTTCGGTGGTGGCGTTTCTCCGTTCTCTACGGGTTGGACCAACATCGCCGGTCACAAGTATGTGATGGGTGCCGGTTTTGACCGCATGGACAACACCGTTACCTACAAGACCCCGACGTTTGCCGGCGTGAACGTTCTTGCTCAGTACTCCTTCAAGAAGGACAACAAGAGCAAGGCTTACGGTTCTGCTTACGCCGATAGCGATGCTTACAAGGATTTGACTGCTGAAGCGAAGAAGGCCTGGAAGGACCAGCGTGAAGGTTCCTCCGGTGTTGATCGTCAGTACGCCGTTGGCGTCAGCTACAAGGCCGGCGATCTCTTCCTGTCCGGCGTTGTGACTCAGACGAACGTTGCTACGTCCGGCAATGGCGCCAAGGCTGATGCTGACGATCCTCTGACGGTCAGCCTCGGCGGTAACTACAACTTCGGCGTTGCCACGGTTTATGTTGCCGGCCAGTACTTCAAGGATTCCGCTCTTGCTGTCGCAGCTGTTCAGTCTAAGAACGCCGGTTCCAAGTTTGACGGCTTCGGCGTGTCGGTCGGCACTGCTGTTCCGGTCTTTGGCGGTACGGCCAAGGCTCTTGTCGGCTACATGAATGCTGAAGATCAGGTTGCTGCTGCCATGGACATGCAGCGCTACACCTTCTCTCTCGGCTATGAATATCCGCTCTCCAAGCGCACGTTCGTTTACGCCGGTGCCGGCTACTACATGGACAGCTATGACAAGACTGCCGGTGCTGCCTACGATGACAAGGCTTCTGTCATCGCTGTTGACTGCGGCCTCGTCCACAAGTTCTAATACCTGTCCGTTCGCATAGAACAACAGTTTGATTGGACTCGGAGCCCCGGATTCCGCAAGGAATCCGGGGCTTTCTACGTCCAGGGAATTGGTTTGTAAACGGGATCCGTTTCACTTGAAATCATCGTGGAAGAGGGAACTTGAGCTGAACGAAATGTCAATTTCGTGAATCGATATCGCAGGAGCCCATAAGTGAGAGAAATTGCAGGTTTGTTGCACATGAACAACAGAATTTTGGGCGAATCCGATTTGTTAGGGATTTTCCTGAGCTGACGTGCAAACGCTACGCCTGCAGTCGTTCTTGTTAAATCCACAACTCTTGAGCGTGTTTTTTCATCGAGCTGAAAGAGTCATTTTTGTGAGAATGAACACAGGTTCTCACGGACCAATGACCAGAGGCGGTCAAGGACCACCAAAGCCGCTTCTTTTACGGCAGCACCTCCAAGGACAAGACTGCCGGCTTGCTGAAGCATTCCGTTAGATGAATGCCCGGCAAATTAATGAGGATACAAATCATGTTCAAGAAGACTCTCGCTGCTGTCGCTGTTCTCGGTGCTTTCGCGGGTTCCGCTTTCGCCGCCAACGTTACGCTTTACGGTTCAGTTGATACGGGCCTCGGCTACACCTATAAGGATGTCGGTCACGGTGACAAGACCCATCTCTTCGACCTTCGCTC
>CAKQKT010000194.1 GCA_934249275.1 uncultured Sutterella sp.
TATGCGACCACTAAAACTTGTTCTCGTCCGTGCGGCACCAAGGAAGCCGGCATCGACAAGGGATATACGGAAGCGGTCGTTGACAGCAACAAGAAGCATTACGGAACGAATTTCGGAAAGGTTCTGACGGAGTATTCCGATCGAAACGATCGGATCATGCGAAATCGCAACAAGCTCTTTGCGCTCGCCCAAAAGCATGAGGCCAACGGCAATCATGCGAAGGCTCAACGGATTCGCGCCAACAATCTCGGAAAAATCAAAATCGAGCGAATGCGAACAAGGTTTCGCAATCGCATCAAGGACATTGCATTCAAAACGGCTCATGCTCTGGCAGATGAATACGGGCACATTGTGTCTGAAGATCTGACATGGGGCATGTCGCCGAACAAATGGAGAAGTAAAGGAAAGACCTACAATCGCCGCATGAGTGGCTGGGCGAAGGGCTCCCTGACGGGGGCTCTGAAAACTGTTTTCCTGCAGCGCGGTGTTTATCACGATGAGGTGAACGCTGCGTACACATCGCAAATTGATAGTCGGACCAAGCGTCTTGAAGGCACGAGGAAAGGCGATCGTTTTACCGGCGTTGACGGGGTTGTGTTGCAGGCCGACGAGAATGCTGCTCTGAACGTCCTGGACAGATTCTACGATACTCAAATTTCAAGGTACGCCACGAAAGAAGAGGTGAAGAGAATCCTGCTCGGACGTCTCTCCGGTGCAACTGAGCATCAATAGGCTCTAGTTGGGACATCGGCAGTGACTAACCTCACCGCCAATGCCGTCAACAGAGTGCAGATAAATCTAAATTATGATGTTCAATTTTGAACAACTTTTTTAGAACAGCTATCGCCATACCGGACGCTCGACGGCCTGATTCGAGAATGCTTCCGAACGGCCGACGGCATCTTTACCGACCGAAACTCCTGACCCGCGAACGATGCCCATGCCACTTAGCGAATCGCCACGCGACTTTTACCATCGACTCGAGCTCGGACTTTCTCCGCTCATCAGACTCATGCTCGCCGAGCATCTCCCGAAAATCGGCGGCGAAAACTGGTGGGAGGCCTGCGTGCTCAATGCGCTCACACCTATTCAGCGCGATTACGCGCGCGACACCGGCAGCTTCGAGCAGTTCGACTATCCGGCTCTCGTGAGCATCGTGCACCACAACTGGCACACGCTCCGGCCGTCGCTCGGGATCGGCAACGAGTTCACGAACTACCTCTTCTCACTCAAGACGCTGCGCAATGAAGTCGAACATCAGCCCGACCTCGTTCTCGACGAAGAGCGTCGCGAGCATCTCGAGCAGTCGGCCCGTCTGGCCATCCGGCTTCTGAGCCGGGACGAGGCTGCGGGGTCCAACCTCTGCACGCCGCTTGTCGCTCGCAGCATGAGGGCCGGCATTCTCGCCTCCGCCATTGCCATCGTCGGTCTCGGCCTGCTTTTCTTCAAGCCCGAGGACGCCGGCATCGAATCGCCGCCCGAGCCGCCGGTGCCCGTGAATTCCGACGACATCAAGGCCGTTGCCGAGTACAAGCACATCACGACGGGACTTGCCTCGAAGCTCGGCTCCGAGCGCATCAACATCTGCATGCGCTATCTGCGAAATGACGACACCTGGTCGAAGCACTACACCGTTCGCGCCACTCTCGAATACGGCTGGCGCCTCAACGAGCTTCTTCAGCAGTCGCTCTTCACGCCGGATCTCAAACACCTCGTCGTTCATTGGCGAAAGACCGAGGACTACACGGTCATTCCGCTCAACGCGAAGGAAGCTCGTCCGCCCGAAGCCTTCGGCACCTACCGCGACAGCCGCACCCGCACCTGGGAACTCAAGACCGGCTGGGAAAACTGCAAGAAGCCGGTCTGATCCGTCATTCGTTCATGATGCAAAAGGCGCAGCCTCGAATCCGAAGCCGCGCCTTTTGCGTCTTATTGATCGTGATAGCTTCTGAAGCCGATCACCTCCGCACCACTGCACTGATTAGAGAGATTCAGTCTCACGCAAAGCTCCCGATACCAACGTCTGGAGATTCCGCCTTCGAACTCCCATTCCCGGCCTTCATAGCCCATTGTCAGGAAGCCCGAGATATGCGGATAACGCCTTCCAAGACGATTCTCCTTGATGTACCTTGAGAGCTGGCCGCTCGTTCTGAAGTTGAGCGGCTTCATCTCCGCGACAAGCTTCTCGAACTCCTCCTGTTCGATCTTGTATCGATCGTCGCCGACAGAGCCCGGATCGCCTACCCGCTACGTCAGCCGATCGAGCTGCCG
>CAKQKT010000195.1 GCA_934249275.1 uncultured Sutterella sp.
CGAAGGATGCGTTCGGTGGTTTCCCAGTCGATGCAGGCGTCGGTGACGGAGACGCCGTACTTCAGATCGGCGAGGTTTTCGGGGATCTTCTGGTTGCCGGCGTTGATGTTGCTTTCAAGCATGATGCCGCAGATGGATTCGTTGCCGTTCCTGAGCTGCGTGAGGCAGTCGTGAAGAACGAAGGGCTGGAGCTCATGGTTCTTCATGGAGTTGGCATGCGAGCAGTCGACGACGATGCGCTTCGGAAGACCGGCCTTTTCCAGGGCCTTTTCGGCGAGCATGACGGAGACCGTGTCGTAGTTCGGGCGGCCGCCGCCACCGCGAAGCACGAGGTGGCCGTAGCGGTTGCCGCGGGTGAAGACGACGGCGGAGCGGCCGTCCTCGTACATGCCGAGGAAGTGATGGCCGCTCATCGAGGACTTGATGGCGTTGATGGCCGTATCGAGCGAGCCGTCGGTGCCGTTCTTGAAGCCCACCGGAGCGGAAAGGCCGGAGGCCATTTCGCGGTGCGTCTGGGATTCGGACGTGCGTGCGCCGATGGCGTACCAGCTGATGAGTTCGCCGAGGTACTGCGGACCGAACGGATCAAGCGCTTCTGTTGCGATCGGAAGGCCGAGCTCGCTGATTTCCAACAGAAGCTTGCGGGCGTTGAGCATGCCTTCGGCAATGCGGAAAGAGCCGTCCATGCGCGGATCGTTCACGTAGCCCTTCCAGCCTGTGACGGTGCGGGGCTTTTCAAAGTAGGCGCGCATCACGAGACAGAGCTTGTCGGAAACGTCTTCCTGGAGACGCGCAAGCTTCTGCGCGTATTCGATGGCGGCCTTCGGATCGTGAATGGAGCACGGGCCGGTGATGACGAGAATGCGCTTGTCCTCGCCGCGAAGAATCTTGCGGATGGCGGAGCGGCCGGCCTTGACGACCTGTGCGGCCTTGTCCGTCATCGGCGCCTGAGCCTTGATTTCGGCGGGCGAAGGCATCGGGGTGAAGCTCTCGATGTTGAGGTCTTCAAGTTCGGGATTCAGAGTATGGATGTCTTGTGTGTTCTCGGTGGTCATTTCAAATTGTCTCCGAACGCCTCGTCCGGCAAAAACGAAGCGCGGGGCATACCTGCAGGATTTATGGTCGCAAAGTTTGATGCCGTTCGCTTAGGGCATTCATCTTATACCAATTGAGAATTCGCACGTAATGTTTAATCAACAGGGCTCTCTCCCGCAGGAATTTCCGGATTGCCTTTTCGATAGCAAAAAAACGCCCCTCCAAAGCCTGAGCCTTGAAGGGGCTTTTTTCAATCAGCGCTGAGCGCCCTGCTCTTTATGAGCCGGACGCATTTGCCGGACTGAGGTTACTTGCCCTGAGCTGCGTTCGTGCCGGCCGTGCGGCCGAAGACCATGACGTCGGCAATGGCGTTGCCGCCCAAGCGGTTCGACCCATGGATGCCGCCGGTGGTTTCACCGCAGGCATAGAGGCCCGGAATCACATGGCCGTTTGCGTCAAGGACCTGGGCTTCGGTGTTGATCTGCAGGCCGCCCATCGTATGGTGCACGGTCGGGACCTTCTGACATGCATACCACGGGCCTTCCGTCATGACCTTGTCGGCCTTGTTGTTGGCGACGAAGCCGAGCGGATCCTTCTTCTCACCGCGAACGACGGCGTTGTACGTGTCGATCGAGGCCTTGAGGTTGGCGGCCGGCATCTTCAGCTTGGCGGCAAGTTCGTCGAGCGTGTTGGCGGGCACCACGCGGCCGAGGTCGATCATGTCGCCGACCTTGGCGCCGTTGTTGTCAACCCAGGTGAGGCTCGGATAGCGCAGATGGTTGACGACCACGTAGTAGGTGGAGCCCTTCTGGGCGAAAATGGCCTTGGCGAGGACGTCGCGGGCTGCGCCTTCATTCACGAAGCGGTTGCCGTCTGTGTTGATGAACACGCGGTTGCGGCCCGACGTGCGGATCATTTCCATCAGGCCGGTACCCGGCGTTCCGCACGGATGGACCTGAATGTCGGGCATGCCGATCACGTTCGCGCCGATTTCCTTGCCCATGATGATGCCCGAGCCCTGAGCGGAGAGCTGGAAGTTCGTGCAGCCGATCTTCGGACCGAGGTCATAATCCTTGAAGACGCCCGTATTGACTTCCTGACGGAGCTTCACGTTGGCGCCGAAGCCGCCGGTGGCGACGATGACGCCCTTTTCAGCCTTCACGAGCGTGTAGCGG
>CAKQKT010000196.1 GCA_934249275.1 uncultured Sutterella sp.
GCAGATCGTCATGCGCTCTGCCACGGATCCCTATGCCAAATTGCTCATTGAAAAACACTGCGCCGTGACGTCGGCGTTTCTTAAGGCTGTCAGAGGCGAGGAGGTTGATCATGCCGCTGCTTGAGGTGAGGGACGTGCGCGTCTCCTTCAAAAAGGCGCACCAGACGACATTGTTCGGCCGGGAGCGACAAACGGTTCTCCACGGCATTGATCTCACGATTGACGAGGGCGAGTGCCTCGGGATCATCGGCGAATCGGGGTCGGGGAAGAGCACTTTGGGCCGCGTGGTCGCCGGGCTCCTCGCGCCGGATTCCGGAACGGTGACGATTGACGGCAACCGTCTTTATGCAAATCGCGGCAGATTTTGGAATGCCAATGCGTTGGCCGGTCAGGGGCATCCTCTCGCCGTCGTGTTTCAGGACTATACGACAAGCGTGAATCCGAGATGGACCGTACGCGGCATTCTGAGCGAAGCCTTCCGCGCCTTGAGACGATCCGGAACGCCTCTGTCGGCAAGGGAAGAGGAAAGGCGAGGCGTGGAGCTTCTGGAACGCGTCGGCCTTTTTGCGGCACATCTCGCTCGCTATCCTCACGAACTTTCGGGCGGCCAGCTTCAGCGTGTCGCCATCGCCCGCGCCGTTGCTCTGGAGCCCAAGATGCTCCTTCTTGACGAGGCGATCAGCAGCCTTGATGCGGCCACTCAGATTCAGGTGATGGATCTTCTCAAGGATCTGCGCGAAGAGCGCGGCTTGAGCTACCTCTTCATCACGCACGATCTGACGGCAATTACCTACTTCTGCGACCGCGTGCGCTTCATGCAGAGCGGCACTCTGGTCGAAGGCGTCGACGACATGCGGAGAATTGCCGAAGTTCGTCATCCGTATGCAAAGGCGCTGCTCAATGCCGTGATGGGTGTCGGCATCGACGAGCCGGCAATTGCTGAAGATTTCGAACCGGAACTCGAAGCGGCATGAAGGAGAACCTCACAATGAATCAGAAAAACAATGCACCCGGCATCGTCCGAACAACCCTTGCTGCCGGCGGCATGACCATGTCGATGGTCGTGGTAACGGGCGAACGAGCCGGTCCTTCGATTCTTATGACAGCCGGAATCCACGGTGCGGAATATGTCGGCATTGAAACGGCGAGGCGCCTGAGCCTGCAGCTGAATCCGTCGGCTGTTCACGGGCGGATTACGATTCTGCCCTGCGTCAATCAGGCGGCATTCAGGGCAAGAGTGCCGGCCATTAATCCGCTTGACGGGAAAAACATCAACCGCATGTTTCCCGGACACTCCGATGGCTCCTCAAGCGAAGCTGTTGCCGCAGCCTTGACTTCTCTTCAGGAAGAAAGCGATTTTTACCTCGATCTGCATGGCGGCGATCTGCATGAAAACTTGTCGCCCTACGTCTATTTTCAGGGGACGTGTGAAGCTGCAATCTCTGAAAAGGGACGCGAGGCCTGCCGCTGGGTTGATGTTCCTGTTCGAGTCCGTTCCTCGGCGGAAACGGGTGCATACAACAGCGCAAACCTGCGCGGCACTCCGGCGATTCTGATCGAACGAGGCTGTGCGGGACGGTGGTCCGAAGCCGAGGTTGAGGCCTATCTCCGAGACGTTCGTTCGGTCCTCTTCTCCCTGGGGGCGCTTGACGTAGATGAGCAGACCGTCAATGCTCGCAAAACCGATGTGGAGCAGATGGAGGTTGAGGCGCTCTATGACGGAGCGCCTTCTGACGGCTGCTGGTATCCGACCGTCAAGGCAGGCATGGCCGTCAAGACGGGCGATCTTATGGGGGAGCTCCGTGATTTCGACGGCAATCTGCTTTACAGCTCGATTGCCCGGAAGGACGGAACGGTCCTCTATCTCTCGGGAACCCTGTTCGTGCCGGCTGGCACGGATTTGGTTGCCTATTGAGAAAAAAGTGAAGCATGGGCGGCATACGCCCTGCCTGAGTGGATGAACAATCAGCCCTGGCCAGGGTGATCTGGTCAGGGCTGCTGTTTTTAGGGAAGATGACGAAATGCTCTCAGAAGGAAATGCGTTTCGTCGAATCGCATTCTAGCACAGTCGTTTAGAGATAGTACCCGAACGGGTACGACTGAGGACTATACAGAAAACGATGTGATTGGGTGTTTGCCAATTGGCAGAAACGGTGGTTTCTGAAAGTTGGTGGAGAATCCAATCTGGCCAACATGGTGAACGT
>CAKQKT010000197.1 GCA_934249275.1 uncultured Sutterella sp.
GTGCGGGCCCTTGTGGATCGCCTTCATCGGGCAGACCTTCATGCAGGCCGGGTCGTCGCAGTGCATGCAGCTCATGCGGAACCAGTTGATGACGTTGTCATGGACGTTTTCGTCGCGCTTGATCTTTTCCCAGAAGATGCCGGGCGCGACCTGATTTTCTTCCTTGCAGGCGACGGCGCAGGCGAAGCATCCGGCGCAGCGGTCGACGTTTACGATGATGCCGTAACGGGACATGATGAACCTCCTTAAGCCTTTTCTACTCGGATGCAGACGTCATTGCAGCACGGGTACCCGGAGATCGGGTCCCAGTTCTTGCGCGGAATGAGGTGCTGGGTTTCCTGATCGCCGCGCCAGCCGTACTGGGCGTCGATGAGGCCGGGCTGGCAGAGGATCGTCACGCGGGCCTTCGCGCGGACCTTGTGGTCGCAGTAGGGAGAGACGAGCCAGACGGCGTCGCCTTCCTTGATGCCGAGCTTTTCAGCGTCCTTCGGGTTCATGTTGATCATGCTTTCGGGTTCGAGCTCAAGCAGGTACGGCTGGTCGCTGCGGGTCTTCGAGTGCGTGATGTACGGGCGCCTCGTGCCGTTCAGAAGCTTGAACGGGTATTCGGCCGTGGGCTTGGGCGGTTCAATATAGACCGGAAGGCCCGGGAAGCCGTGCTTGGACTGCAGGGAGGCTGCGAGCTCGATCTTGCCCGAAGGCGTGCGGAAGCCGGGCTTGCCGTCGTAGCGAAGAATGCCCTTTTCGTGCTTGGCGCCCGTCTGCGGCGGGAAGAATTCCACAACCTGCAGGTTCGGGAGGACGGCCTGCTGCTTTTCATAAGAGATGCCCCATCCCTTGAGGATCGAATTGCACGCGGCGACGGGATCGCCGTGGAAGAAGGTTTCGGGATCGCAGACGGCCGCACCGATCGTGCAGGCGATCTTCCAGTCTTCCCAAGCTTCGCCCTGCGGCTTCACCGGACGGCGCACGCTTACCTTGCGGCCGTGGACGCCGAACGGCGCATAGCGCTCGAAGTTGAGGGCGGCGGGAAGCACGATGTCCATGTCGTGATGGGTTTCGTCGCGGTAGAAGTTGTCGGCCGCAAATGCAAAGTCCATCTTGCGGATGGCTTCCTGATATTCGGCCGGCGTCGGCCAGATGAGAGCGTTCATGCCGAAGCCCGCGAGTGCGCGGATGCGGCCCGCCTTGACCATTTCGGGAAGCATGTTCGGGTTGCAGAGCACCTGCATGTCGTTCCAGACGGGCACGAAGTCGCGGTCGATGCGCTTGGCCTTCTGTTCGGGTTCGTTGAACCACTTCTGGTCGATGAAGGTGCGGGTATAGCCTTCGTCCCAGCGAATGTAGTCTTCGGGCCAGTTGGCGAACGTGCCGCCGCCCGGGTTTTCAACGTTGCCGGTAAGAGCCATCAGCAGGGAGCATGCGCGGGCGTTGTTGCAGCCGTTATGCTGGTGCATGATGGACTGGCCGGAAATCGAGACGCCGGAAGGCCCGTCGGCAAACATGCGGGCGGCCTTGACGACGAGTTCGGCCGGCACGCCGGATTCCTTTTCGACGTATTCGGGCGTGAACTTTTCGGCATAGGCGACGAGCTCTTCGTAGCCGATGCACCACTTGTCGATGAACGGCTTGTTGACGAGGCCTTCCTTGATGAGCACGCGCATCATGCCCCAGGCAACGGCGCCGTCCGTGCCGCCGCGCGGCTGCAGATGAATGTCGGCCTGTTCGGCGACCTTCGTGCGGCGGACGTCCATGACGATGAGCTTCATGCCGCGGGCCTTCGCGGCGAGAAGATTGCGGAAGTAGCCGTGAGGCTTCGACCATGCGCCGTTCTGGCCCACGATCATCAGGCACTTGGTCTTCGGTCCCATGCCGCCCGAGATTTCGGCGCCGTAGGAGAGCTCAAGCGCATGAACCATGGCGAGGTTGCAGGCCACGGAGCTTTCGCAGCAGTAGTTGGGAGAGCCGAAGTAGCGTGCAAGACGCATGACGGGCGGACGCGGCTCCTTAGGGTCGCCGCAGTAGAACATCACGCGGTCGGCACCGTGCTTGGCCTTGACGGCCGTGAGCTTTTCGGCAATGGTCTTGATCGCTTCATCCCACGAAATGCGGACCCAGCCCGGATCCTTGGCGCCCTTGGGAGCGGTGCGCTTGATCGGGTAGAGCAGGCGGTTCGGGTT
>CAKQKT010000198.1 GCA_934249275.1 uncultured Sutterella sp.
CAGCAGGATCGCGACACCCTTTCCGCCTTCGCCCGCGTGCCCATCGACAGCGAAGCCTTGCTCCTTTCGTTCAAGGAGCTCTGCTGCGAGCCTCATGATTTCTGCGAGCGTCTGAAGCACGAGCTCCACGACTGCGACGTCATCTTTGCGGAACCTCTCTACAACGGCACCATTATTGTGTCCTTCCGCTCTGACGCGAAAGCCTTCGCTGAGCATTTTCACAAGCTCGACGGCTGCTGCACGGTCGACAAGGAGGCCTCCTTCTCGTCGGGCCGCTCGCCCTTCCTGAGAGAGGCCGTCTTCCTGCGCATCGAATTCATGAAGCGGCTTGCCGCTCATGTGCCGGTTCAAACCGGCCTCACGGTCGTTGAAATCGTTAATTTGGCGCTTGCCTTCCGTCACAACTTCAAGCAGCTGCAGCTCTACTTCCAGCCGCAGGTCGGTCGACTCGGCTTCATGGGCGGCGAATTCCTCGTGCGCCTCAAGCCCTACTTCGTCAATGTCACGGTGGGCCCCGACGTCTTCATTCCGATTCTGGAAAAGACGCACATCATTCATCCGTTCGGACGCTGGGTTGTGGAAACGGCGCTCGATCAGGCTCGCATTCTCGAGCATGACGTGAAGCCGGGCTTTCGCGTGAGCTTCAACATGAGCGCCTGCCAGGCGCGAGACGTCGGCTTCATTCCGTTCATCAGGCGCTGTCTTGAGAATTTCAAAATTCCGGTTCAGTACTTGATGATCGAGCTGACCGAAACGGCCAAGCCCGTCTGCAGCAGGCGCCTCGCGGATCAGATTCATGCGCTTCGCGAGCTCGGCATTCGAACCGCAATCGACGATTTCGGCACGGGCTACAATTCGATCGACACGCTCTTTTTGATGCGCTACGACGTCGTGAAGTTCTCGCGCAAGTTCGTCGTGTCTTCGCTTGATGATCCGCGCCGGCTGCGCTTCCTCCAATATCTCATCACCGGCTGCCACGACATCGGCGTTGGCGTCTGCGCCGAAGGAATCGAGGATGAAGCCATGCACAAGCGTCTTGCCGACATGGGCGTCGACATCTTCCAGGGCTATGCCTTCGCCCGCCCGCGTCCCATCGCCGAAGCGGTTGTGGAAGTCAAGCGCTGTCCGTATGTCGCCGCCATCGAGTCGCAGACCGCGTCTGCGGCCTGATTTTCCTGCGCAGTTGTCCGAGATTTTATCCGCATGAAGCGACTTTTCACCGTTGGCATCCTTGCCGCAGTCGTCTTTGCCGGCGTCTTGTCGACAACGTATTTCGGCACTCGCAATACGCATGAGACCCTGCCCGACAGCCCGATTGTTGTTGCAGTCATCGATCAGTATCCGCCCTTTTCTTACGTGGCGGAGAACGGCGAGCGCATGGGCTACGACTTCGATCTTGGGCATGACATCTGCCGCATGATGAAGGTTCGCTGCGTCTTCAAGCCCTTTCCCCTGGGCGATATTCGGGCTCTCCTTGAAGACAACAAGGTGGATGTCGCCATTGCGGGGCTTCGTGCAAGTCCCGAGCGCATGCGTACGTTTGCCTTTTCGGATGCCTACTACCGGTCCCTTCCCTTCTTCATAACGAACCATTCGTCGCTGATTCCGTTCATTGAACAGGATCCGAGGCGTCTCGTCATCGGCGTCATGGAAAAAAGCATGCAGTACAAGCGCCTCATGAGCGACTATGCCGAAGCCGGCATCAAGATCAAGACATATGCGAAATACGAGGACATTCCGAAAGCGCTTCATGAAGGCGACATCAACATGATGTTCACGGACGGACTCTCGGGCTATGCGCTTCTCAAGAGTCCGCTCGGTCGTGACCTGCGCATTGCAGGCAACTATCCGTTCGTCGACTCTGCGCTCACGGATTCGCGCATTGCCGTCAGCATCGAGCACAAAGACTGGATCGACCGCATCAATCTTGCGCTCATCCGCCTTCAGGCAAGCGGCCGCTATCAGGAGCTTTCTCTGAAGTACTTCCCGTATATCAACTACTGAGTTCGTCTGCATGGCTTTACACATACATAAGGAACCCGGTTCTTCCCGTAAGCCCATGACGATGAGGCAGTTCATCGTTCTGTCTCTGATTCCGGTCTTCCTGTTCATGATCGGCGCGGGCATCTTTTCCTACCGAATGATCGACAGCATCGAGG
>CAKQKT010000199.1 GCA_934249275.1 uncultured Sutterella sp.
GCGCTTTTTGTTAGTTTCTGTGCTGGGGCTGGCGGCGCGGGTACCCTCATTTCCCCAAAAGTCCAGAAGAGCCGAAATTATGAAGGCTCCTGCAAATTTTTTCAAGCCCCGAAAGGGTTAATTGATGCCTAACAATTCTTACTGTCCTCGGCGTTTTAAAGCGTCGAATGCCCCGCTCAGGTCTGCAATAAGGTCTTCCGGAGCCTCCAGCCCCACCGCGATGCGAATCATTCTGGAGAACGGCGTCTCATGCACCGTACGGGTACCGTATCCCATGATGAGAAGCGATTCGCACCCGCCCCACGAGTATCCGCGTCCGAAGAGTTTCAAGGCATCGACAAAAGCGGAAAGCTTCCCGTCGTACTCCGGCTTGAAGACCACGCCGAAGAGGCTCGTCGCCCCCGTGTAGTCCCGCTTCCAGATGGGATACCCCGGATCGGTCTCGAGCGCAGGCCAGCGCACGGACTCGACTTCAGGACGCGTCAGCAGCCAGCGGACGATCTTTTCCGCGGACTTTGCTGCCTGCTCCACGCGCACGCCCATGCTGTGGATTCCACGGTATGCCAAATAGACATCATCGGGCGATGCCGCCTGGCCCATTCTGACAGCCGTGCGGTATACCTCGGGCCACGTGCGCTCGTTGCAGACCACAACGCCCATCAGCACGTCGGAATGACCCGCGATGTACTTCGTGGCGGCATGCACAACAACGTCGACACCGTGATCAAGCGGCTTGAAGTAGAGAGGCGTCGCCCACGTGTTGTCGATCACCGTCACGACATCGTGCCTGCGGCAGACGGCGGCAATGCCCGGCACGTCCGACATCTCGAAGGAATGCGAGCCCGGATTCTCAAGCATGAGAAGCGTCGTCTCGGGCCTGATCTTCGTCTCGACTTCCTCGGGCGTCGCCGTCGGATCGAAGAACTCCACATCCACGCCCATCTTTCCGAGAATCTCCGTTGCAAATTCGCGCGTGGGCCCGTAGAGCGAGTCGGCAAAGAGCGCATGGCACCCCGCCTTCATGAAGGCAAAGAGCGGCGTCGTGGTGGCCGCGAGCCCCGTTGAGAAGGCCCAGGCGCCCGCGGCATTGGGTCCTTCGAGCGTCTTCATGGCCGAATAGAAGGCCTTGTGCGCGGGACCGCCGTAGGAGCCGTAGCAGGGCTTGCCGTCGCGGCAGGCCTGTTCGTCGCGCACGCGGTCCATCATGTCCTCGCAGCTCTTGTGCAGTACCGTGGAGGCGCGCACGACGGGCGGATTGATGTAGCCCCAGTCCGGGTCCCAGTCGCGGCCCGCATGCACGAGCTGCGTGGCGGTTTCAAGGTCGTTGATCGACATGACGAATGCTCCTTTTGCAAATGGATTGAACATCCCGCCTGAGGGCGGGATCATTCGTTCATTTTCGCACCGCTCGAAACCGGCGGAAATACCGCAAATTGCAAGGATTTTCCAAGTCTTCCTACGCGCTGCAAATCGTCATTTTCACGCCCTAACGGGAACCCGATGACGATTCGGCCCGTCAGCGGAATCCGAGCATTCGCCTGATTGCCCGGCCGATTCTCCAGAGGAAGTCGACGATCCGCTGCAGGATCGAGCGGTGGCGCTTTCGCCAGAGCCAGGGCGCCTCCGGGTTCTTCTCGGCCCACAGGCCCTTCCTGGCGCGCCTCGCCCTTGCCTCCGCCTCGACGTAGCGGCTTCGATCCGCCTTCGGAACGGCCCGCATGTACGTGCCGTAGGCCCAGGCCTCGCCCGCCTCAATCATGGCGAGCCCCACGTCGAGGCCCTTCATTCTGATGATGCTCACCCATCGGCCGTAGCGGTCCGCCGTGACGCTTCGCACCATGACGGTTCTGCCCTGGATCAGGGACCTCAGGAACATTTCGGACTCGCGCCCGCGGGGCTGCTCCGTTTCGGGCGCGTCCATGCCCGCAATGCGAAGCTTGACGCGGCCGTATTTGCCTCTCACCCAGATGGAGTCTCCGTCGCAGACATGCTCGACCTTCGCCTCGAAGACGAGCGGAAAGCGCCGGCGCTTCGCAACATAGCGGACGAGCCAGAGGATCAGCAGGATGAGAAAGACGCCCATCGCCGCAACGGAGCCCGACATTTCGCCCATCACCGAAGGCCTCCCTTTCTCAATTTCC
>CAKQKT010000200.1 GCA_934249275.1 uncultured Sutterella sp.
TGGCTTGCCACCGTCGGAGAGAGCGCAGCGGCAACCGGACCCGGGACGATGTCTGCGAGCCTGTCGATCTCGGAGCGGCTGTCGCTCTGGCTGCGGGGATGCATTTCAACGAGACCGGTGCTTCCGCTCAATTCCGAAGACAGCTGGCGAATTTCGTCGTATTCGAGAACGTGTTCGTGAAGATCAAGGCCAAGGTATTGAGAGGCAACCCTTGCGAGGCATGCCATCTCCTTTGTTCTGACATAGAGATCGACGGGAACGGATCGGGATGCCAAGAGCGGTGCGAGAGCACTCACGGCGCGATCGACAACGGCAACGCGGCCCGCCCCCTTGGTCCATTCAACCATCGTCTCGAGAAGCGAGAAGGATGCGCCGCTCCAGTTGCCGTCGCGGCTGCCCTCTTCGCCGAGCTGCTTAAAGACTTCGGCCACAAAGCGGCCGGGATCCTCGCAGGTGTAGTTGGACTTGAGCTCGAGGCCCAGCGTCTCAAGAAGTTCGTCCGTCAGATGCCGGCCGCGAAGGGCGCGGACTTCGTCGCGGTCTTCGTCAAGGCCGATCAGGCCGGCAACGGCGGAAAGCTCGCGCACATCGCTGATGTCCTTCTTGAGACACGCATGCGCATAGGCGAGAAAGAGCGCGCAGGCAAGCACCTGTTCGTATTCGATTTCAGAGAGATTGAGGCGAATGACATGCCCTCTGAGGGTTTTGAAGAAATTCAGCATTTGATTTCTCCGGATCAGAAATTCAGCAAATCTCGCGATGGGAGGATTGATACGCGTGCGACCAGCGCTCGAGCTCCTCCTCGGCGGACTCGCGGACCGTCCTTTCACGATTGAGCTCATGGATGAGGCCGCTGATCGTCTTCATGGCCGCGTTCCGTTCGGCCTCGAGATCGCGAATGCGGTCCCTCAGATTGACTTCGTACCAGTTGTCGTGATCCACCGTGTCCGAAAGGCCGAGCTCCCGGTCGCGTTGCTCGAGCTTGTTGCGCTCCTCCTCTTCATGCCTTGAGAGCATGAGCCGAATGGAGGACATATGGTTTTCGAAATCGCGCGCCTCCCTGATGGCTACGCGTTCGTCAAGGCGTTTGCGACACCAGAGTACGATGCAATCGCCGATCAGCTCGAGACTGCAGTCTTCGCCAAGCGTCCTGCGGAAGACGCCCGCGGGGAGAACGGGCTTTCCGGCCGCGCGGTCTGCGTCAAGCCGGACCACGATCCTTTTTCTCAGCGCTTCGTCCATCTGCGCGGACTCATGCACGGCTTCCTGATTTTTGTTGTCGGTCATGGATGTTCTGTGGGAGATTGGGTGCAAACCGCGTCCATGAACCATCAGGCGTGCATGGACGCGATCATCAGAATCAGCGGCTCTTGAAGAGCGACAGGTCGTCAGGCCACTGGCCGACGAGCTCGCCGTCCACGTTGAATAGCTTGATCTTCATCGTGTAGTCGACGAGCTTCTAGCCGTCGGACGAGCGCGTCACGATGTCCGTGATTTCGGACTTCATGATGTAGTCGAAGCTCGTTGCG
Source organism: uncultured Sutterella sp. (assembly GCA_934249275.1). Classification (GTDB taxonomy): domain Bacteria; phylum Pseudomonadota; class Gammaproteobacteria; order Burkholderiales; family Burkholderiaceae_F; genus Sutterella. Next base: position 1,530 of record CAKQKT010000200.1, read on the forward strand.
GATCGGTCAAGGACGCGCACCGCGCCGGAATTGAAAAGGACTTCCTGAATGCGGTCGTGTTGAAGAGTTCGGGAGGGCTCGAAGCAGACCGAATGTCTGCCCCGAGCCCCCTTCTTCACTCCGCCAGGAGTTTGAAGACCGTTAGAACCTCAAGTTCGCTTGAATCTGGCCGCTTACACCTTCACGCGTGCCGAAGTAGCCGTTGAGGCCAAATTCGCAGTTGAAGTCACGCATAGAGTTTTCGTACGTCCAACCTGCAGACACGATGCCCGTGCCACCTTCCATGTCGCTCGAATTCAGATCCAGACGACCCTTGCTGTCGACTGCATAGCCCTTGGCCTTGGCCGCGAACACCTGCTCGTACGTAATGCCGAGGTACGGACGATGCTGTTCGGAATGGCGGTATTCCATCATCGTGCCAACCTGAGCGCGGTGCGCATGGCCCATGTCGTAATGGAAAGTCGCGCTGCCCACATTGTCATGACCGCTCTGACGATAGGTTTCCGATTCGCGGGCGTCATAGAAGTAGGAAACAAATGCTCGCGTGCGTAAATCTGAAATATTGAAGTCGTAATGCGTGCCCAGATAGGCACCCCAGTAGCCC
>CAKQKT010000201.1 GCA_934249275.1 uncultured Sutterella sp.
TTGGCGCGGGCCTCGAAAAACTTGCCAAGCGAAATCAGCGTGACGATCGTCGCCGCCCCCTCGAAATAGAGGCTGTGCGCAAAATGATGAAGCCCCTTGGCGTCGCCCGCCGCTTGAGCGCCGAGCAGCCGGTAGATCACGTAGACTCCGAAGATCAGAGCCGTGCCCGATCCCACCGCGATGAGGCTGTCCATGTTGGGCGCGCGGTTCACGAGTGCGCGAATACCGCCCGTAAAGTAGTGCTTGTTGAGAAGAACGATGGGCAGCGTCAGCAGAAACTGCGTGAAGGCCATGGCAGGCGCACCCTGCATGCCGGCAAGACCGGACGGCACGGAAAGACCCATCATGGGACCCATTGAAAGCCACATGAGGGGCGCGAGCAGTACAAAGGACCAGATGAGGCGCCTCTTCATGGCCTGAGCCGCCGCTTCGGCATTCGCTTCGGGAGCCGCCGCGCCGGCACTCTTCACCGTGCCGCGCTTCGCCCCCTTCTCGCTTGCGCCGTAACCCGCATCCCCCACAGCGCGCTCGATGTCCTCAACGCTGAGGACCTTCTCGTCAAACGTCGCCTTGAGCGAATTCGTGAGCAGGTTCACTTCCGCCGCACTCACGCCCTTGAGGGCGCATACGGCCTTTTCCACACGGCTGGAACAAGCCGCGCAGCTCATGCCCGTCACGTTGAACTGTTTGGTCTCCATTCGGATCCGACCCTCTCAAATGAGAATGAATATTAGATCGTCGAAGTGTATCCTTGACATGTTCCTTTTCGCAAGAACGCACCATTTCCATACCCAGTACCCAAAAAGATACCGTCATGACCGAAAACAAGCCCGTTGAAGAAACGCTTTGTCCCGTTGCGCTCACGCTCAGCCTTATCGGCGGCAAATGGAAGGCGCTCATTCTCTGGAACCTTCTCGAAGGCACGATGCGGTACTCTGAACTGCGCCGCGCCGTTCCCGACGCAACGCCCAAGATGCTCACGCAGCAGCTGCGCGAGCTTGAAGCAGACGGTCTCGTCACGCGCACGATCTGGCCTGTCGTCCCGCCAAAGGTGGAATATTCACTTACGCCCACAGGACTGAGCATCAAGCCGATCCTCACGGCCATGTACCGCTGGGGCGACGCTTATCTTGCACGCCGCCACCAGAAATCGTGCTGTTCGATGAAACCGCCCTCAGACGAATGACAATTCCTGACCGTCATCGGGAACCCGCAGACGGTCAAGCTTGTGGCTCACGGCGAAATCGCGCAGCATGGGACGATTGACGGTCGCATGAGAGACACCTTCCACATGCGTGGCAATGACGTCCAGATCCGGGAATCGTTGCATTAGCGAACAAACGTCATACTGATTCATGATCAGCAGATGTCCGAGCGGAAACTGAGCGCCTCCGGCATTGACAGCGACAACGCCGGGGTGAAACCGTTCGATCGTCTCGACAACAAGTCCGCAGAAAACGGTGTCTCCAGCCAGATAAAACTTCATTTTCTCCAAGGGACTTTCAAATACAACGCCGCAAGCCTTTTCGCTGAGCCCCATGGCTTCATAGCCTCCCATCGTCACGTAGTTGCTTGAACCGTGGTCGCATTCGGTACGGAACAGTCTGACGCCTTCAAACTCCGTGCCCTCCTTGAGCAAAACACGCACGTCGGCAAACCCATAGCCGGAGAGGATTCGAGCCTCCTCTTCAGACTGCGAGAAAACAGGCAGCTGCTTTGGAAGCAGGCGGGCTGCGGCTTCATCGAAATGATCGAAATGCAGATGCGTCACAATAACGGCATCAACCTGAAAAAGATCTTCAACCGAACACGGAAGATTGCAATCAGGATTGCCGCGCCCCGTGTCGGCAGTTTCCGGCACGGACGGATAGCTGCCTTGATCAGACAGCATCGGGTCGATCAAAAAGCGCTTGCCGCCAAAAGTAACGATGCTCGTCGCACTGCGAATCTGTTGAAATTTCACGATAAATACTCCTTCGCAAAACTGAAAAACTTTGCTGAAAGGAATCATAAAAGCTATAGTTACTAGAGATTCAAGTCTTTTTTTGAGGTGTAGTTGTGAAAATTGGTGAACTGGCTCGGATAACGGGCTGTCCTGTAA
>CAKQKT010000202.1 GCA_934249275.1 uncultured Sutterella sp.
CAACGGCAATGGCGGCGCTTTCGGCCTTGTTGACGTTGAGCGTTGCCGTCGTATGAAGGATCTGGCGCGAGAGGTTTGAAAGAGAGACCGTATCGGCGTCGACCACCGTAATGGTGCCCGCGCCTGCTGCGGCGAGGTAGAGAATCGCGGGCGAACCCAGGCCCCCTGCTCCGATAACCCGAAAGTGTGCGCGGCAAATGGCCTCCTGGCCTTTTTCACCGAGTTCGCGCAGCGCCATCTGGCGGCTCACCCGCTCCCTCAAATCGCCCGGGAAGGCGTCTTCAAGCTCCTCAAGTCCCTGATCCGTCATTTTGTCCTTCTAATTGATCATCAGTGGTTATTCGGCATAGAGAACGGTCGAAAGATAGCGTTCTCCGTTGTCAGGGAAGATTACCACGATGTTCTTGCCTTTGTTTTCCGGCCGCTTTGCAATTTGCGTTGCGGCATAGAGGGCGGCGCCGCCGGAGATGCCGATGAGGATGCCTTCGGCCTTCGGGAATTCTCGAGCGGTCTTGATGGCGGCATCGTTCGGAACGCGGAAGACTTCATCGACGACATCGGCTTCATAGTTGCCGGGGACGAAGCCCGGGCCGATGCCCTGAATGGCGTGAGGACCGGGCTTGCCGCCGGAGAGCACCGGGCTGGCGTCAGGCTCGACGGCCACGACCTTGATTGCCGGATTCTTTTCCTTCAGATACTTGCCGTTCCCGGAAAGCGTGCCGCCCGTGCCGACGCCCGCCACGAAGATGTCGACCTTGCCTTCCGTGTCCTGCCAGATTTCGGGACCGGTGGTGAGATAGTGGGCGAGCGGATTGGCCGGGTTCTTGAACTGCTGGGGGATGAAGCTCCCGGGGATTTCCTTGGCGAGCTCCTCGGCCTTGGCAATGGCGCCCTTCATGCCGGCGGAACCCGGCGTGAGGACCACTTCGGCGCCGTAGGCCTTCAAAAGCATGCGACGTTCGACGCTCATCGTTTCGGGCATCGTGAAGATGGCGCGATAGCCGCGGGCGGCCGAAATGCTGGCAAGGCCGATGCCCGTGTTGCCTGATGTCGGCTCGATGATCACGGCGCCCGGACCAATGAGACCGGCCTTCTCGGCTTCGAGAATCATCTGGCGGGCGGCGCGGTCCTTGACGCTGCCGGCGGGATTGAGGGCTTCAACCTTGGCAATGACGTTTGCTTCGAGAGCGTTCTTCTTCGCCCAGTTGTTGAGCTGAAGAAGCGGCGTGCCGCCGACAAGGTCCAGGCTCGATTGATAAATCATGATTGTTCTCCCATGTGCGTTTCGGAGGTTTGGAGCGGGCGGACTGCGCTTGCGGGTTCGAAGGATTTCCTTTCGCAGTCCATGCGCCGAATATCAACGATCTAGGTAAAACAGCCAAGATCGCCTGCAATTCAGGGCTAAGAGCTTATTACCTAGTGAGATGGTAGGGAATATCCTATTCCTCTTTTCGCCATTTTGCAAGAAGAACGCTCAAATGGTTTTCTTCTCTTCGAAGCGGAGGATGAGGCGTTTGAGGAGCGCTTCAACGGCCTCGGTTTCGGCAGGCGTCATCCCCTCGGTAATGAGGGCGTGAAGTTCCCACGAGATTTTTTCGGCGACCGGAATGAAGTCCCTGCCCTTTTGCGTGAGCGAGAGATGGACGACGCGGGAGTCGAGCGACGAGCGCTTGCGCTCGATGTAGCCGAGGTCCGCGAGCTTTGAAACAAGCGCCGAGACGGTGGACTTGGACCGGTGCGTGAGGCGTGCGAGCTCGAGCACGGTGGCGGACTCCTGCATGGTGAGCACATGGAGAATGTCGCCGTGGCACGGAAGCAGATCCGTAAAGCCTTCGCGCTTCAGAGCCTCAACAATGAATTCGGACGCGGCTTCGGAAAGGCGTCCGGCCAGAAATGGGATGCGGGTGGTTTCTTTCATAAGACCGATAGTAGTTCGGAGGCGAACGAAAGTCAACGTTCATGAAGCCAAATCGAAAACGCCCCGGACGGATTGATGCCTGCCGAGGCGTTGGAGCGCTGATTCTGATCGAGGCGATCAGGCTTTGCGG
>CAKQKT010000203.1 GCA_934249275.1 uncultured Sutterella sp.
AATTTGGCAAATGGAATTACAAGATCAGGGGTTTTTTGCCTTCTTCCGACACCTAATTATTGTTTAACAGTTCCTTATGCCGTTCGCAAGAACCGGCCCGTTTATCTCGGCTTCATTCGCCGCTACGGTCTCTTTCTACTCATCTTCAGCTACGTGCTGGGCTCCATCACGGGGCCCGGCATCTGGTTTGCCGCAACGGTTGCGAGCCCGCGCGGCATTTCCGCTCTGATCCACAGCTTCGTTTGGCTCTGGGCCAGCGAATGGGTGTTCTTCCTCATTGAGGTCGTCGGCGTGTATTTGCTCGTCTATCTGGCCGGCCGCGTAGATCCGAAGACCCATACGCGGATTGCGACGATCTTCGGGCTGTCGTCCGTCGCAACGCTTCTGGTGATTGCGGGCATTCTCTCCTTCATGCTGTGGCCGGGCCAGGCCGACTGGCATCAGACGGGCGGCGTGCTCAATGCCTTCTTCGGCGAAAACACCTTCGCTCAGGTTGCAGCGCGCTTCATGTTCATGCTCACCATCACCGGCGTCGTCGGCGGCATGGTGGCCGGGCGCATCCGCGATGCGGACGACCGCAGGGCGATCGTGCGCGTTCTTTCGGCGGCAGGCCTCATCGGCACGGTCTTCGGCTGTCTTGCCTTCAACTGGTATCTGTCCACGATTCCGGCCGATGCGCATGAATTGGCGGCCACGCGCCTGCCCGAGCAGTTCGGCCTCATGATGGCGGCATCCGTGGCCGTCTCGGCCGCGTACTTCATCATCACCGCCTGGAAGCCCGCGGTTCTGCGTCCGTGGCTCGCCGGCGTCATGACGATCGTCATTCTCGTCCTCGGCCTTGCGCCTGAGGAAACGGCCCGAGAAATCATCCGCAAGCCGTGGGTGGCCGGCCAATATGTTTACGGCAATCAGATCATCGACCGAGATGTTCCGGCTCTTGGCATCAAAAGCGAACTTCCGCGCATGGCGGAGAAGGGCATTCTCGCTCAGCATCCGTTCGTGCCCGAAAGCCTTCGCAGGGTGACGCCTGAAAACGAGGTTGCAGCCGGCCGAGTGCTTGCACTCACGCTCTGCAGCAACTGTCATTCGCTCACCTCTACGGGCATTCGACCGCTTGAGCGCTTCTTCCCGTCCGATGCCGACAGGCGCTTCATCGCCGACTATCTGGGCGCAGGCCTCCATCGCGGCCACACGGTCTACATGCCGGCGGTTCCGCTCCCCGAAGCGGAGCGTGAAGCCATGGCCGCCTACATCGAAACTCTTGTCAAGAAAGGAGACGCCAAATGAATGAATCCGTGTTTCTGGCGTTGATGGATCCTGCGGGCGCGCCGGCGCATCCGCTCGTCTTCCTCGTGCTCGGCGTCGTGACGTTCGCGCTTCACATGACGGCAGTCAACGTGATGCTCGGCACGCTCGGCCTTGCCGCCTGGGGAAGCTTCTCTTCGAATCCGTACTGGCAGCGCCTTTCCGGCGCGCTGGGCACGACCGCCAAGGCTGCCGTCTCGGTCGCCATCGTGCTGGGCGTCGCGCCGCTTCTCTTCGTTCAGGTCATCTACGATCCGTTCTGGTACGTATCAAACGTGATTTCGGCCTGGTGGCTTCTCGGCTTCCTCGCCATCCTCACGGTCGCCTATCTGGCGCTCTACCGCTGGTACGGCCTGAATCATTCCTATGCGGATGACGGCACGCCGTCGAGCCTTTCGGGCGCTCCGCGCGGCGGCCTTTGGCTGGCCGGCTCGCTCGTTCTGATGATCGTCTGCGGCGCCATCATGCACGCAGTCGTCAATCAGTCGCTTCAGCCCGCCGAATGGATGAGCTGGTACGCTCCCGGCGGCACGATCGTGCCCTACGGCCGCGAACTGCACAGCCTCACGATCGGACGCGTGGCGTTCTTCCTGCTGCTGAGCCTTCCCGTCACGGCAGCCTGGCTCTTCGGCATGCGCCGCTATCTCCTCTCGTCGGGCGAGACGGACTACGGCTACGTCGACTTCATCGAAGGCCTTGCGCACGCCATGGCCAAAGTCGGCGCCGTGCTCGCC
>CAKQKT010000204.1 GCA_934249275.1 uncultured Sutterella sp.
GGGCGACCCGGCGGTCGTTCGCACGATGGTTGAAAATGCTCTTCCGGCTGCCGAATGGTGCCGCGACGTGGTCGGCGTTGAATTCCAGGAGGACAACCTCTTCTTCTTCGGCGGCCATTCCGTCAAGCGTTCTCTCATCCCGGTCGGCGCTACGGGCCTCGGCTTCATCAGCAAGTTCTCCGAAGCCGCCGCCAAGCGCAACATTCCTGTCATCACCAACATGAAGGCTGAAGAGCTCGTCAAGGACGCTTCCGGCCGCGTGGTCGGCGTGAAGGCGACGATGGACGGCAAGACCTATACCTTCAATGCCAAGAAGGGCGTTGTGATCGCCACCGGCGGCTTTGCAGCCAACGTTGCAATGCGCACCGAAGCCAATCCGTTCTACGGCGCAGGCTTCAAGACCACGAACATGCCGGGCGCCATGGGCGAAGGCATCACGATGGCCACGAAGATCGGCGCTCAGGCCGTCAACATGGGCCTCATCCAGACCTACCCGATGTGCGACCCGAATTCGGGCGCCATCGAGCTGATTGCCGACGCACGCTTTGAAGGCGCCATCCTCGTCAACCAGGAAGGCAAGCGCTTTGTTGAAGAACTCCAGCGCCGCGACGTGATGAGCAAGGCCATTCTCGAACAGACCGGAAAGTACTGCTACGCGATCTTCAACGGTGAAATCGAGAAGCGCTCCCATGCCATCACGCACCATCAGGACGAAGTGGAAGTCTTCACCAAGACCGGCATCCTGCATAAGGCCGACACGATCGAAGGCATCGCTGACTTCTTCAAGATCCCGGTCGACAACCTCAAGGCCACGATCGAACGCGTGAACGGCTTTGCCAAGACCGGCAAGGACCTCGACTTCAACTACCGCAGCCGCTTCGTTGATCTGAGCACCGGCCCGTACTGGATCTACCGAGGCGTTCCGAGCGTCCACCATACGATGGGCGGCCTCAAGATCAACCCGAAGGCTCAGGTTCTTGACGCCAACGACAAGCCGATCCCGGGTCTCTGGGCCGCCGGCGAAGTGACGGGCTGCACGCACGGCACAAACCGCCTCGGCTCGAACGCATATGCCGACATCATCGTCTTCGGCCGCATTGCCGGTGCGGAAGCTGCAAAGTAAGGACTTGACACGATCGACCGCTCGGACGATCTATACTTAAGTCATTCCTATGGCCCGTCATCCTTAAGGAGACGGGCCTTTTTCATCAAGGCAGGAGGGGCAGATGGCCACAAAGGGCGAGCAGAGCCGACAGCACATTCTGGATGCGTGCCGCATCATCATTCTAAAAAACGGCATCGACAAGCTGAGCCACGGCGCAATTGCCGACATGCTCACCATTACGAAGAGCGCTGTCCACTGGCACTTCCCGACGAAGGACGATCTGCTTCGCGCCCTGATTGACGACTATCTTCATCATCTGCAGGTCGAAGAAGACCGCCATGAAACTCCCTTCATCAAAGCGGGGCTTTCTCCCGAAGATGCCGTTCTGCCCGGCATGCGCCTCTGGTATCTGAGCTTCTGCAACGACCGGCACGGCTGGGTCGGGATCGGCTCGCAGCTCCTGAGCCTCTGGTCCCGCGACCAATCACTCGTCGAACCGATCAGGAAATGGTACGAATCCCTTTACGACAGAATCGCACGCTCCCATGCCGATACGGTCAAGGGCAACGTTGCCATGATGGTCTTCGACGGCTTCTTCAATTCGTCGAAGATGGGTGTCATGACGCTCTCGGATGAGGCCATGGACGCCATGCAGATGCATGTCCTGCGCGAAGCCTATGCCTCACATCCGGCAATCCTCGAAACCATCGAAAAGGTCATTGGAGACGAATCCGCTGCTCAAGCCGAGTAACCGGCCGTCAAGCCCCGCCGAGAGCGGGGCTTTTCGCATTTGGAGCCTGAAATAGCAAAAACCCCGGCTTCTTTCGAAACCGGGGTTCTTGTAATGGTGAGCCTGA
>CAKQKT010000205.1 GCA_934249275.1 uncultured Sutterella sp.
AACGCGCTTTTTGTTAGTTTCTGTGCTGGGGCTGGCGGCGCGGGTACCCTCATTTCCCCAAAAGTCCAGAAGAGCCGTTTTTATTGGGTCTTTTGTCCCTGAGTCCCGCAGACGCGTGTGGCGGGTTGGAGACGGCTGATCTACAATGACAGATTGCAATTGATCGCGGATCTTCTTTACCGTACAAATCTGTCATGAGCTGGCTTCAGTCATTACTCACCGACTCGGGCTCCTTCGCGCATGCGCTTCTCGCATATTCGCTCATCATCGCGGCGGGCCTTTGGATCGGACGCTTCAAGTTCTTCGGCGTCTCGGTCGGCATCACCTGTGTGCTGTTTCTGGGTCTTTTTGCGCGCTATCTCGGCGTCGACGTCGATCCGTCGATCATTTCCTTCTTCCGAAACTTCGGCCTCGTTCTCTTCGTCTTCTTCATCGGCCTGCAGGTCGGTCCGTCGTTCTTCTCGACCCTGAGAAACAGCGGCTGGGGCCTGAACGGCCTCATGTGCCTGGCGGTGGGGCTGAGCCTGCTGCTCACGGTTGGCATCTGGGCCGTGGCGGGCGGCGTGTTTTCGCTGCCGCAGCTTATGGGCGTTCACTTCGGCGCCATCACGAGCACGCCCGGTCTCGGCGCGACGCAGGAAGCGCTTGCAACCATGGGCTATCAGGGCGACATCACCGTCGGCTATGCCTGCGCCTATCCGGTTTCCATTCTCGGCATCATTCTCACGCTCATCTTTGTGAGAAAGGTCTTCAACATCGACGTGAAGCATGAGGAGCTTCTTTGGGAGGAGGCGCAGAAAAAGCGCGCCCAGACGCCGATCTACTTCCACGTCACGCTCACCAATCACGCGCTTGACAACCATACGCTTCGCCAGATCCGCGCTTTGGTCGGTCGCAACTTCATCTGCTCGCGCATTCTGCATGAAGGGGTCATCACGAGCCCGACGGCCGAAACGGTCGTGCATGAGGGCGACAAGCTCCGCATCGTTGCGGGTCCGGTGGACAAGGAGGCGATCGTCGCCTTCTGCGGCGAGGAGGACACGAAAATCGACCTTGCCACGGCGCACTCGCCGCTCGTCTCGCGCCGCATCAGCGTGACGCGCGAGGAGGTCAACGGCACGCTCATCGAGGATCTGCACTTGTCCCGCATGGACGGCGTGAACATCACGCGCGTCAACCGCGCGGGCGTCGAGCTCTTCCCCTATAACTCGCTTCGCCTGCAGATCGGCGACACGCTCAACTGCGTGGGTCCGGCCAATGCCTGCGCGCGCCTTGCGGCCATGATGGGCAATCAGGAAAAGCGCCTGGAGCGCCCCAACGTCTTCGCGATCTTCATCGGCATTGCTCTCGGCCTCGTGCTCGGCAGCATTCCGATCGCCTTCCCGGGCATGCCCAGCGAGATCAAGCTCGGACTCGCGGGCGGTCCGCTCATTGCGGCCATTCTGCTGAGCTACTACGGCCCGCGCTTCCATCTGGTCACCTATACGACGATCTCCGCCAACCTGATGCTGAGGGAATGGGGGCTGACCTTCTTCCTCGCCAGCACGGGGTTGGCCGCCGGCGACCTTTTCATCGACGCCTTCGTAAGCGGCATCGGCTGGGCCTACATGGGCCTCGGCCTGGTCATCAGCTTCGTGCCGCTCGCCATCATGTCCGTCGTCGCGCGCCGCTTCATGAAGCTCAACTTCCATACGATCGCGGGCCTTCTCGCGGGCTCCACGACCAGCAGCTCGGCGCTCAGCTTCGTCAACAGCCTCTCCGAACGCGGTCTCGCCGTGCTTGCCTATTCGACCGTCTACCCGCACCCAATGTTCCAGCGAAACATCACGGGACAGAACGATCATATGCACTACATTGCGGCGGCAAGACGCCGGCGACT
>CAKQKT010000206.1 GCA_934249275.1 uncultured Sutterella sp.
GACGTTGCCGCCGCGCAGGCCAAGCGCTACAAGGAGGTGCTCGCCGAGATCGACCGCCGCATCTCCGCGCTGCCTGATGAAAAGAAGCATCGCCGCGTGTATGTCGAGTGCGGCAATGAGGGCGTCGGCAAGTACGGCAATTCCTACAACGGCGAAATTCTCTGGGGTGCCATTCTGAAGAATCTGGGTGCGGCGAACATTGCCTCGGGCATGAAGGTGCCCTACGGCGTGCTTGACCGAGAATTCGTGGTGGCGTCGAACCCGCAGACCGTGGTGATTGCCGGCAGCATCTGGCAGAACGCGGCTGAAAGCGACCAGATGCGCATGGGCCTGACGGTTGACGAGGCGACGGCTCAGGCTCGTCTGAAGGGCTTTGCACACCGCGATTTGTGGCAGAAGATCGACGCGGTGAAGACGGGCGACGTCTACGCGGTCGACCACGGCAGCCTGCGCTGCATGCTTGACTACACGTTCTCGATGTATCTCGCGAAGGTACTCTATCCGGACACGTTTGCAGACTGGGATCCGAAGAAGGAGCTTGAAGCGTTCTACAAGACCTATCTTCCGGAGCTTGATGCCGAGGGCACGTTCTTCCTGAAGCTCGCGAAATGACCTGTCATGCCGCATACCGCGCGGGCGTGATGCGCCGCGCGGGTCTTCTCGCCGCCGGATTGGCCGGGCTCGTTGCCCTGATCGTTCTTGATCTGGGAAGCGGCTCGTCGAGCCTGACGGCGGCCGAGGTTGTTTCGGCGCTGCTGGCCGGACCGGACGCCGAGGGCGTCGGAGGCGTGATCGTCTGGTCGATTCGACTGCCGATGACGCTGACGGCGCTCTTTGTGGGCACGGCGCTTGCGGCGGCGGGCCTCGGAATTCAGACGATCACGGGAAATGCGCTCGCGAGTCCGTCGACGCTCGGCATTACGTCGGCGGCGAGCTTCGGCGCGGCCGTTGCGATCACGTGCGGCTTCACGATTGCGGGCGCGCTGTGGCTCGGCACGTCGGCCGCGGCCTTTGCGGCCGCACTGCTCGTTTCGGGGGCCATTCACAAGCTCGGCAGCCTCCGCGGCATGTCTCCCACGTCGATCATTCTCGCGGGCATCGTGATGAACTTTTTCTTCATGGCGCTGCAGCAGGTGCTGCAGTATCGCTCGAGCCCCGAAATCGCACAGGTGATCGCTGGATGGACCTTCGGCAATCTCGAGCGCAGCACGTGGCTGAGCGCCGCGGCGGGGGGGATTGCCACGGTCGTCTGCGGCCTTTATATGGGCGCGAAGAGCTGGGCGCTGACGGCGCTTACCGTGGGCGAGGAGCGCGCAATGAGCCTCGGCGTCGACGTCAGGGGGCTGCGCGTGACGGTCTTCGTGCTCTGCGCAGTGCTTGTGGCGGCTGCGGTCGGCTTTATCGGAACGGTGAGCTTTGTCGGGCTGGTTGCGCCTCACTGCGCCAGGCTCGTGCTGGGCGAGGACCAGCGGTTTCTGCTCCCGGGCACGGTGATTGCCGGCGGCATGCTCATGCTGGCCAGTTCCGTGATTGCCAAGGCCCTGTCGGCGGGCGCAATGCTGCCCGTCGGGATCATTACGTCGCTCGTCGGCGTGCCGTTTCTGCTGGCGCTGCTGCTTCGCGACCGAGGAAGCCGGCGATGACGAGGAAATTGATTCTTGAAGGCCTGGGCGTGGAGTTCGCCGGCCGCCGGGTGCTTCACGACATCGACGCACGCATGAAGGGCGGCGAGCTCGTGAGCGTGATCGGGCAGAACGGCGGCGGCAAGACGACGCTTCTCAAGGCCGTTGCCGGTCTTCTGCCTCATGCGGGCAGGGTGACGGTCGAGGAGGACGGACGGTCGTTCTCGGACCG
>CAKQKT010000207.1 GCA_934249275.1 uncultured Sutterella sp.
GCGATCGTGGGCTCCAACGCCTTCGCGCACTCGTCCGGCATTCATCAGGACGGCATGCTCAAGAACCGCGAGACCTACGAAATCCTCACGCCCGAAAGCGTCGGCTTCACGGGCAACACGATGCGCATGACGGCCCGCTCCGGCCGCCACATGATCCGCGCCTCCCTAGCCAACATGGGCTACACGGAGGACGAATACGATCTGAACGAAATCTACGCCCGCTTCCTGAAGCTCGCCGACAAAAAGGGCCAGGTCTACGACTACGACCTTGAGGCGCTTCTCTTCTGCTCCGCGCTCGAAGAGGAGGAGAGCACGTTCGAGCTCGACATGCTCAGCGTCATGACGGGCGGCACGAACTCCATCCCGACCGCTTCCGTGCGCCTTCGCGTCGGCAAGCGCACCCGCACCGACTCCTCGATCGGCAACGGTCCGATCGACGCGGTCTTCAACTGCATCACGCGCCTCACCGGCATTCGCTGCGAGCTTGAAAGCTTCACGATCACCGCCAACGGCGCGGGCATGGACGCTCTCGGCCAGGTCGACGTCAACGTCAAGCACGAGGGCCGCATCTTCCACGGCATCGGCATGTCGGTCGACATTCTCGAAGCCGCCGCGCTGGCTCTGATCCATGCCTGCAACAACATCGACCGCGCAGACCGCATCCGCGAAACGCGCCATCACGACAAGGCTGTGGATCAGCACGCGTCCGAATAGGCGCCTGATCCACAAATGAATTTCCCCTCAATTCCGAACTCATTCAACTGAAGAAGAAACAATCATGCAGACCCGCACTCATCACATCGCCGTGCTCGCCGGCGACGGCATCGGCCCCGAAGTCATGGCCGAAGCTCTGAAGGTCATGGACGCCGCCGCGAAGCGATTCGGCTTCACGGTCACCCGCGAGGAGCGCCTCGTGGGCGGCGCCGCCATCGACGCCTGCGGCAGGCCGCTTCCCGACGAAACCGTCGAAGCCTGCGACAAGGCCGAAGCCATTCTCTTCGGCTCCGTCGGCGGCCCGAAGTGGGATCATCTTCCGCACAAGGATCGTCCCGAAGTCGGCGCTCTGCTCCCGCTGAGAAAGCGCTACGAGCTCTTCTGCAACCTGCGCCCGGCCCGCTTCTACGCCGGTCTCGAAGGCCTCTCTCCGCTGCGCCGCGACATCGCCGAACAGGGCTTCGACATGGTTTGCGTGCGCGAGCTCACGGGCGGCATCTACTTCGGCCAGCCCAAGGGCCGCGAAGGCGAGGGCGATGCCGAACGCGCGTTCGACACCGAAACCTACACCCGCGCCGAAGTGAAGCGCATCGCGAAGCTCGCCTTCGAAATTGCCCGCGGCCGCCGCTCCCACGTCACTTCCGTCGACAAGGCCAACGTGCTCGCCACGTCCCGCCTCTGGCGCGAAGTCGTCGATGAGGTCGCGAAGGATTATCCGGACGTCAAGCTCGACCACATCTACATCGACAATGCGACGATGCAGCTTCTCAAGGCCCCGTCCCAGTTCGACGTGGTGCTCTGCTCCAACATGTTCGGCGACATTCTTTCCGACGAATGCGCCATGGTGACCGGCTCGATGGGCATGCTCCCGTCCGCCTCCCTCGGCGGCTCGGGCTTCGGCCTCTACGAACCCGCGGGCGGCTCCGCCCCCGACATCGCCGGCAAGGGCATCGCCAATCCGATCGCCCAGATTCTCTCCGCCGCCATGATGCTGCGCCACTCCCTCGGCGAAGCCGAGGCTGCCGACTGCATCGAAGCCGCCGTTGCTCGTGTTCTCAAGACCGGCACCGTGACGGGCGACCTCGCCTCGGCCATGCCGGGCGCAGAGGTTGTCGGCACCGCCGCCATGGGC
>CAKQKT010000208.1 GCA_934249275.1 uncultured Sutterella sp.
TACAGCGCGGATCTGGCGGCTTCCCGAATCCCGAGCGGCTGGATCGCCGGTCCTCAGACGCAGCTCCTTGCCGATCAGCTTCAGTCGATGCGCCGGGGCGGCACTTTCCTCATCGTTGCGCCGCCCAATCCGTACCGCTGTCCGCCCGGTCCCTACGAACGCGCCGCGCTCGTGACCGAATGGTGCGCTAAGCACAATCCGACGGCAAAGGTCATCATCACCGATCCGAAGAACAGCTTTGTGACCGATGAAACGATGATCCTCGGCTGGAACCGCCTCTATGGGTTCCCGATTCCTGCCGATTATTCGGCGAAGCTTTCCAATTTTGCAAAGCCTGCACGGGACGACTGCCGGCTCACGTGGATTCAGGCGCACGATGGCGGCAAGCCTCTGGAACTCGATGCTTCCGGCATGACGGTGCGGACCGAAGCGCGCATGATCAAGGCGGACGTGATCAACATCATTCCGCCGATGCGGGCGGCAAACATCGCGCTTGAGATGGATCTTGCCGACAAGACGGGCTTCTGTCCTGTCGATCGCCGGACCTTTGAGAGCTCGATCATTCCCGATGTCTACGTGCTCGGGGATGCGTCCATCGCGGATGCCATGCCGAAGTCGGGCTTTTCAGCCAATACGCAGGCGAAGACGACGGCTCGCGCCATCGTCGAGGAGCTCGCGGGCCGGCCGATTCCAGAGCCCGCCTGGTCGAACACCTGCTATGCGCTTGCAGGCGAGGACTACGGTCTTTTCGTGGCCGACGTCTTCCGAATCGTCAACGGCAAAATCGCCCGAGTCAACACGCGAGCCCGCTATCAGTTCCTGACGGCGGGCCCGCAGGAGCAGGCCGTTGCCGCACATTACCTGCACAGCTGGATGAACACTATTACGGCCGACAGCTTCGGCTAAGGACACAAGATGAAAGCAGCAAAACTCTGCATGTTGATGATGGCGGCATTGCCTGTGATGGCGGCAGCTTCGCCGGCCGCAAATCCCGACGCTCCTGCGCTCACGCCAGAGGCGTTCGACGCGGCCGTCGCCTCGCTTCCGAAACCCAACCCGCTCGGCGGCTTTGCCGTGCACAGCAAGCAGTTCTGCGGGAGCTGCCACGGACCGAACGGCATTTCTCAGACTTCCGCGTGGCCGCATGTAGCCGGACAGCCCTTCGAGGTCACCGCCAAGGCGCTTCTGGATTATCGCGACGGACGCCGCTCGGGCGGCGAACGCGCCAAGCTGATGGTCGCGGCCGTTAAAAAAATGACCGATCAGCAGATCGCTGACGTCGCCGCCATGTACGCCATGCTTCCCGGCCCCGACGGAACGAAGCTTGAGGTCGGCAGGAAGAACATGCCCGAAGCTTCTGGCATCGATGTCTCCGGGCTTGTCCGAAAGGGAGATCCCAAGCGTGCGATCACGCCGTGTGCGGCTTGTCACGGTACGACGGGGAAGGGAAGGGCCACCGGAAGCGTACCCGTCATTCACGGCCAGAACCCGGCCTATCTTGCGGGCCAGCTCAGAGACTACCGCGACGGAAGACGCACGAACGACATCCTGAAGGAAATGCGCTTCTTCGCGCAGAAGCTCACCGAGGACGAGATCAACGCGCTAGCCGTCTACTACGCCTCTCAGGCCGGACGTCCCGGCTCAAAGCCGTAAGGAGCGTTGAGGCATAAGGAAAGAGCCGCCCGGCCGCTTGTGGCAGCCGGACGGCTCAGCACCTCCTGGCGTGGAGCTTGGGTGGCTCAAGCCTTACTCAATCCGTTCGCCATGGAGCGAGAGGTCGAGACCCATGCGTTCGTCGTCGGCGGCGACGCGCAGGCCAATGACCTTGTCGACGATCTTG
>CAKQKT010000209.1 GCA_934249275.1 uncultured Sutterella sp.
GCGCGGGGGCACTGAAGCTCCTCAAGGAAGGCCGACAGATAGTCGCGGAGATGGTCGAAGAATTCTCCGGCGTGGAGACAGATCCGGAAGACATCAGCGATCAGGAATTGCTCGAGCAGTTTGACACACAGATCGACATGGTCAAGAAGGTGAAGGCTTGCGGGGGCAGCATTCGCGGATATATGGAGCATGAGGCCAAGGCCTTCATGGAGCGCTCGGGCTTTACCGTCGTACGTACGGTGAAGCAGTCCGAAGGCCCCATTCTCTTGATCTGCACGCACGCGGCCGAAAAGGGACTCGCCCGCATTGTCGCTTGCGGCCGCAACAGCTTCAAAACTGATCTGGATTTCAAGCTGAAGACCGATGACGTCGATAATATGGATGAAGAAATGGCAAACAAGGGCCGCGTTCTTTCCATGCTTATACCAGCCATCGATGCTCCGAGGGTGAAGCCGGCTGACTGGCGCGTTCAGATTCTCAATCTATTGGGCAGTCAGATATTCGCGAGCAACGTTCCGCTGAGCTCGGATAATACGCTCAGAACTGCCGACGATTCGCCATTCCCCGGTTCGAAGTTTTCCGGCGTGGCAGTCTACCAACCCGGAAATCTTCCGCAGCCCAAAGAGGACGAAGCAACGATTGTAGAACTGGTGCCGCTCTACACGCAGGAGCTTGACTATGCCAGCATATTCACGGTGGGTCAGCTTTTCCAACGCTTGGAAAAGATTCAATTCCTTCCGTCGAAACGCAATCGTCCGAATGTCTGCGCCGAACGGAACTGGAAGCCGCTTATCCCGAGGGAAAAGATCCGTGATCTCGTCGAGCCGCCTCTTGGTCACGAGTACGCCTTCGTGAGCCAATACATTCTTCTCGAAGGCAAGGATGTCGGCTACTTCTTCAAGCGTGATGAAGAAAGCGATTTCTCCGGATGGGTGTTCCTAGCTGAAGGCCAGCGCCCGGATGACAAGGACCTTGGCGAAACCATGGCTCAGACCGACCTCAATGTCGTTGCCAACTTCGCGCCCTACGTGATGCCCTGGCTGCAGGCTGCGCCTCATTCGGCTTTTATTCATGAAGGCAACGGCACGATCAGCAAGATCGATTACGAGAACTTGAACTTCGTGGAACCGAACTGCGCGCATCGCACCCGCATGAGCTGATTCCACATTTTCAGCAGAAACGACAGCTGAATTCGGGAGTCGGATCCAATCAAAAGGTCCGGCTCCTTTCTTTTCCTAACTGCCTCGGATCGCCCGTCGTATAGGTGATCCGAAGAGATGAGAAAATGTCGAAAAGCCAAAAAGGTGGCGGAAACACAACAAACTGTAAAGGAAAGTTTACACAAAAGACTGTTCTATTGATCACGATCAAGAAACGGTTGAATATCGTTCGGAAATAGCGTTTTGGAAGGAGCTGAAAATTTAGATGTCTCAGTAACGCCACTCGCACGGGCGTTTTGAGATACGGTAGCGTATGAAGCTTGGCAAATGGATGACTTTTAAGAAAACAGGCCGAGCATCGTAATTTTCAGACTTTTGGGGTGAGGTAAATCAAAAATTGCTTGTGGTGCAATGGAACTTCAGGATTGAAGACCATTGTGAGATACGTAAATTAAAGTAAACATGCGCTCACCATTGATTGTGCGCAGGTTATTTGCCGTGAAATCCCTCTAGCCGTTCTTCAGCACAGTTTTCTATACTTGAGGTATCAGATTCCTAGGAGGACACATGGCTTACAAAGTCCAAACCATTGCCGGCATGACCGACACCGC
>CAKQKT010000210.1 GCA_934249275.1 uncultured Sutterella sp.
CCTTTGAGGCGATGAGGGTGAAGCCCGGCCTTGAGGTTCTGGCGATCAATCCCATCAGGCCCGAAACGCTGGACGTCACGGGCGGCCGGTGGCTCGCGCCGCTGCCCGGAACCGACGCGGCGCTCGCGCTCGGCTTGGTGCACACACTGCTTGCGACGGGGAGGGCGGATCGGAAATTCCTCGAAACCCGCACGACGGGCTTCGAAACGGTTGAGGCTTATGTCGACGGGCGTTTTGACGGTCTCGTGCGCGATGCCGGGTGGGCGGCCGAAGCCTGCGGCCTTTCCGAAGCGGACATTCTGGCGCTCGCCGAAGAGCTGGCAGGCCATCGCACCATGATCATGCTCGGGTGGGGCTCGCAGCGAGCACGCTTCGGCGAATCGGCCGTCTGGGCGGTCTGGGCGCTTGCGGCCGCTCTGGGGCAAATCGGCGGAAAGGGCACGGGCATTGGCACGCGCTATCACTACTCGTCGGGCGGCGGTCCGGCTTCCGCATCCCGAGGCCTCTTCGGCCTGCCGGCCAATGTGCCTCCGGCGGTGCCGGTCGTGCATCCCGAACGTCTTCCGAAGCCTCTTCCTGTCGCTTCGATCGCCGACGTCCTGATGAATCCCGGGAAGACCATCCGCTGCGGCGGAGAGGTGCTTGCATATCCGGAAATCCGCCTCGTCTTCTGGGCGGGCGGCAATCCCTTCGCGCATCATCCCGACACGGGCCGCCTGGCGGCCGGCTTCCGCCGTCCCGACGCCGTCATCGTGTGCGACGTGTTCGGGACCGCTACGACGAAATATGCCGACATATTGCTGCCTGCTTCGCATCCGCTTGAAAGAAGCGACGTGGCGGGGATCGGCGGCTATGACGCACGCGGCATCGTGAGAAGCGAACGCGTGTTCGAGGTCAGGGGGCGTGCGCTCAATGACTTCGAGATCTTCAGGCGCATTGCCGCCAGACTCGGGATCGAGTCCGCCTTCACCGAAGGCTTGGACGAGGAAGGCTGGCAGCGGCGCCTCTACGAAGAGGCGGCCGGACGCGAGGCCGAGGCGGGACATGAGCTTCCGTCGTGGGAGGAGTTTGTCGAGAAGGGACTTGTGTTTCTTCCCGAAGCGTCTTCGGGACCGACGACGCTGCAGCGCTTTGCGGCGGATCCGGAAGGCGCGTCGCTTCCGACCGAAACCGGCCGGATCATGCTGGCATCAAGGCGCGTTGCCGATGCGGCGCTTGACGACTGCCCGGGGTTTCCCGCCTATCTCGGAAAGCCCTCGAAGCCGGGCGAATACCGCCTTGTGAGTCCGAAGTCGGCCTGGCGCCGGCACAGCCAGCTTGATCCCGTGACGCGCGGCGGGCACAACATCAGCGGCTGCGAGCCCTGCTGGATCAATGCGGACGATGCGGCGTGCCTCGGCATTCGCTCGGGCGATGCCGTGAGGCTTTCGACGCCGAGGGGCGCGGTTCGTGCGGCTGTGGTCGTGACGCGGAAGGTCCGTCCCGGCGTCATCGCGCTTCATCACGGCGCATGGGCTGAAACGGCGGAGACGGGCGTTCGGGAGGACGGTTCTTTGCAGCTTGAATGCCGGCACGGGGCGGCCAACGTGCTTGTGCCCGATCTGCCGACTTCGGGTTGGAGCTAGCAACTGTTTTGCAAAACATAGATGATTATGTTAATATATGCTCATTATGAGCATATACAAGATTGGTCAATTCGCCAAATTGGTTCGCCGCACACCGGCTACGATCCGCCGGTGG
>CAKQKT010000211.1 GCA_934249275.1 uncultured Sutterella sp.
TTGGTTAGTTTCTATGCTGGGGCTTGCGGCACGGGGAACCCTAATTTCCCCAAAAGTCCAGAAGAGCCAAAAAAAAGATGGAAGACCTCGAACAGTATGGGCGTGAAGCCGTTGCGCTTCGCCGCAAGATTCACCGCCGCCCGGAAGAAGGCTGGACGGAATTTGAAACCGAATGGCTTGTCGTCAACAAGCTTCGCGAACTGGGCTGGACACTCAGGACGGGCACGCAGGCCGTGAAGCCCGAAGCCGTCATGGGCAGAAGCGAAGAAATTGTCGCCAAGGCTGAGGAACGTGCCCGCGAGCACGGCGTTCCGCAGGCCTTCCTCGACGAGATCGAAGGCTATACGGGCGTGATTGCCGAATTCGACACCGGCCGTCCGGGTCCCTTCACGGGCTTCCGATTCGACATGGACTGCGTGATGGTCGACGAAAGCAAGGATGCTTCTCATCTTCCCGCTGCCGAAGGCTTCGGGTCCGAAATTCCCGGATCGATGCATGCCTGCGGCCATGACGGCCATACGGCGTCGGGCCTTGCGCTTGCGCACTGGATCGTGGACAACAAGGACAAGCTTTGCGGCCGCTTCCGCCTGATTTTCCAGCCTGCTGAAGAAGGCACGCGCGGCGGCTATCCGATGGCTCAGGCCGGCGCCGTCGACGGTCTCGACTGGTTCTACGGCGCGCATGTCGGCGTTTACTGTGGACCTGGCGAGCTTGGCGTCTGCACGGGCGGATTCCTTGCAACGACGAAGATCGACATCCGCTTCACGGGCATCCCTTCTCATGCGGGCTCCGATCCGGAGAAGGGCCGCAGCGCTCTGACGGCCGCGGCGTCCGCCGCCCTCATGATGCAGGGCATTCCGCGTCACGGCGAAGGCACGACGCGCATTGCCGTGGGCAAGCTCATTGCCGGCGAAGGCCGCAACGTGACGCCCGTGCATGCGCTTTTGCAGGTTGAAACCCGCGGCTCAACGCACGAAATCAACCAGTTCATGGCTGAAAACGTTCGCAGAATTGCCGAAGGCTGCGCCGATGCCGTCGGCGTCAAGGTCGAAGTGTCGAAGGCGGGCGAAGCCACGACGCTCAAGACGACTGAAGAAGGCTGCCGCATGTTGAATGCCGTCTGCAATGAAGTTGTGCCGGGCCATGTGAAGACGTTTGACAGCTGCAACGGCTCCGAAGACTGCACGTGGCTTTGCAGGCGTGCGGTCGAGCAGGGCGCTCAGACGGGCTTCTTCCTCTTCGGTTGCCGTCATCATGGCCATCACCGTTCGGACTTTGAAATTCAGGACACCGAAAGCCTTCCGCTCGCGCTCAAGGTCTTTACGGGCCTCTGCAACCGAATCAACGGCCGATAAGCCGGGATCAAAGGAGAAACCGACATGACTTGGAATGTCTGCATGGCCGTCGTTGTCGTGATCGCGACGGTCTGGGCGCTGATCAAGCGCTATGAAACCCGACTTGTTCTGCTGGTGTCCGGCCTGGTGATGGCTCTGCTGTCGCTCAAGCCGATGATGGCCTTCCAGCAGTTCGACAAGTCGATGACGAACCCGGCGCTCATCATCGCCATCTGCTCGGCAATGGGCTTTGCCGCGGTGATTTCGGTGACGAAGTGCGACCTTCATCTGGTGGCGCTTCTCACGAAGCCGCTTCGCAAGATGGGCGTCATGCTACTGCCGGCATGCGCTGCCGTGACGGGCGTGGTCTCCATCGCCATCC
>CAKQKT010000212.1 GCA_934249275.1 uncultured Sutterella sp.
TCTGCTTCGTTTATTTTGTAAAATGCAAATATTGCATTACAGATTGCATAAATTGAAACTGATGACGAGGTGGTGAATGGAACTGAAGGCGAAGTCGATCAAGCTTTTTTGTGCGGTGGTGGAGACCGGGTCGCTTCTCTCGGCGGCGAATCAGAATGCAATGAGCGCGCCGGCAGCGAGCCGAGCGGTGAGTCAGCTCGAGGATCGGCTGGGATGCAGGTTATTTGACCGTTCGACGAAGAATCTGACGATCACGGAGGACGGCAAGGCGTTCTACCGCGTGGCGAAGGAATCGATGCGCGCCTGGCACATGCTTGAGGATTTTCCGAAGCAGAGGGCGTCGACCAAGAAGCAGCTGCGCATTGCGGTGCTCGCGCGCCACTGCAGCAACGTGATCATCCCGGCGGTGGCGAAGATTCTGAAGGCGCACGAGGAGACGCTTCGCATTACGATGGACGTGCATCAGAGCCGGGACATCTACTACTCGAAGTTTTCGCATCCCTTCGACGTGGGGTTCGGGACGCTTTTGAGCAGCCATGACGATCTGCAGAAGGTGGCGATTGCGCATCTGCCCTTCAGGCTGGTGGTGCCCAAGAGCAATCCTCTGAGCCGCAAGGAGAGGGTCGGGATCAGAGACTACGAGAACGAGGGCTTCATTCTGCTCTCCGCGGACAAGCTCGAGCGCGAATACATTCGAGCCCTCCATCCGCCGCTCACGCCCGACAGGATCGTGGCCGAGCTTTCCTCGACGCAGGTTGCGCTCCGATTCGTCAAGCGCGGGATCGGCGTGCACATCACGGACGAGCTTGCGGCCATGAGCGTTTCGGACGACTGCGCGGCCGTGCCTCTTGAGAATCCGCTCACGATTCCCTTCTACGTCTTCTGGCCGGTGACGTCGGAGAGCCTCTGGCCCGAAATCCGGCAGTGCATCGCTGAAATCGCAGGCAGCATCCGGGCGGCCGGCATTCCGCTCACCAAGGCGGGCGAGGACTTCCTCAAGGCTTGACCCGAAGAATCAAAAAATCCCGCGTGCCGTGCTCGGACGGACGCGGGATTCTTCATTGTTCCGGCAAAAGGATCACACCCAGCCTTTCCGGAGGAACTCCTTGAGCTTCTGGACGAAGTACTTCATGTCATCGGGTGTCGAGAGCGAGACGCGGCACCATTCGACGGCGGGCGGGAACGGGCGGCCGACGAGGATGAATTCGGCCTTCATGCGGTCCTGGAAGGGCTTCAGCGGAGCCTTGAGGTTCATGAAGATGAAGTTCGTCTGGCTGTCGAGGTATTCGATGCCGAGCTCGTCAAGAGCGTCGCAGGTGATCTTGCGGGCTTCTTCGTTGAGCTTGCGGGAGTTCGGAATGAAGTCCTTGTCTTCAAGCTCGGCAAGAGCGGCAGCAATGGCGCTGTTGTTGATCATGATGTCGTAGGCGACATGGGCGCGGACCTTCTTGACGACTTCGGGCACGGCGTAGGTGAAGCCGACGCGCATGCCGGCCATGGCGAAGATCTTGGAGAAGGTCTTCAGAACGCAGAGGTTGTCAAAGCCTTCGTCGACGAGCGTCTTGCAGGAAACGAAGGACGGATCGCGGACGTATTCGGCATAGGCTTTGTCAACGACGAAGAAGACGTTGGCCGGGCGGGAGCGGATCCAGTCGTGCAGAGCC
>CAKQKT010000213.1 GCA_934249275.1 uncultured Sutterella sp.
CCCAGATGAGATCATCCGTCAGGGGCTCTGCCCCCGACACCCCTGCGTTCGCCGCCACGTGGCTCGGAGGAAAGCCGGGCAAAGCCCGATCTTTCCTCGGGCCACAGGCTATTGCGCAGAATCATCTCGTCAATCTGCTTTCGCGGCATATGCTCGGCCTAATGGCCTGCGCTATTCCACGACAGCTTGACGAATCGATTCTACGCAGGCAACCGCGTAGGCCACTGCGGCGCACCAGGTCCTCTGGTTGACGTGTCGCTCGTAGCGGCTCGTGCGTTGTTGTGCGTCAACTCTGGCCGATGTCCACTTCGGTGTTGTCCGCCAACGAGTTCCGTTGTTGTGGTCTCGCTTGCGGGTACCAGTCTCAAAGTCGCATGCGGTTATTGAGTCTCAGAATCGCTGACAGTTAACAACGTTGATGTCGCCATTCCAAACGAAGTTCACTTGTGCTAAACTTCCTTGCAAGGAAACATAGGGAGTAACCATCACTACTTTCCTTTATTAAGACTTAGCCCGGCGTTGGAGCGTCCGGGCTTTGTCGTATCTAAACCCCTTGCGGGGACCTCATCGACGCGGAAGGACTCCAACATCGAAAACTCGTGGGTCCCGCGAAGAAAAGAGAGGCGGATTTCGGTCAACTTTGTACAACCTAGCCGTGCTTCCGTCATTTTGCCAGAGTTTCCAAAAATACGTCTCCCTCGCTCCAGACCGGTCCTCGCATCGATCGAAGGCTTTACCGGAGACGCGAATTCCCAGCACCTGGATTCAACGAATTTTCAATATCCCTCCTCTCTCCGGCAAGAGAAAGTCAATACAAATGACCCCGGCAGCGTCTGCCCGTCAAGAACTCGACTGAAAACGCAAGCCCGCCATTCAGATTTCTGACAGTCTCCGTTTCATAGATACGCAATGACCGCGGATCTTTCGACCCGCGATCACCCCAGCTTAGACCGGATGGAAGATTTCCCGATCAAATCTGATTGACTGCAGATTCGCCTGCAATGCGTCCGAACACGAAGATGTCGGCAATGGCGTTGCCGCCGACGCGGTTCGTGCCGTGGATGCCTCCCGTCACTTCGCCGGCAGCGTAAAGTCCGGGAATGACCTTGCCTTCACGGCCAATGCAGCGGGTTTTCACGTCAATGCGGACGCCGCCCATGGTGTGGTGCACGCTCATGGAAATGCGGCCTGCATAGAACGGCGGCTTGTCGATTGCGTCAACCAGAACGCCCTCGGCACGACCGAAAGCATCATGCTTCGTCTTGACCGCCTTGTTGTATTCAGCAACGGTCTTGACCAGATTGGCTTCAGGAACGCCCATCTTGCGTGCGAGTTCCTCGATCGTGTTGGCCTGAT
Organism: uncultured Sutterella sp.; assembly: GCA_934249275.1. Classification (GTDB taxonomy): domain Bacteria; phylum Pseudomonadota; class Gammaproteobacteria; order Burkholderiales; family Burkholderiaceae_F; genus Sutterella. The sequence goes on from CAKQKT010000213.1 coordinate 1,357, forward strand.
AGGATTCGCCGAGCTCGAGGCAGTGTTCGGCCTTCTTCTTCGGACCGGCAGGAAGCGCGGCGCAGCCCTTGCTGTCCGGCAATCTTATCGGGCTGTGCCAGCACGGCGTCGCGAAGCACGTCGCTGCGCCGAAGGCCAGCGTCGTATCAGACTCAAGCGTCCCGTCCGGCAACTCTTGCCATCCGAGGCAGTTGTAAAGAAATCCGGCTCTTCTGGACTTTTGGGGAAATTAGGGTTCCCCGTGCCGCAAGCCCCAGCAT
>CAKQKT010000214.1 GCA_934249275.1 uncultured Sutterella sp.
ACGAATCAGGATCTGTATCAGGATTTGGTTCAGATTTTGGACGGAAATCTTCTGGAAAAGGTGCCCAGCAAGAAACACGGCATGGCGGTCTGCCAGAAAATTGCCAACATTGTGTATCAGAAGTGCGCCGGGTTCATGGGAGACGGTGTGAGCGAGGAGCAACTGAACAAGCTGCTGGATGCAGCGGCCTCGGCGCTCTCGACCATCCAGTTCGATCAGCAGGGGCAGAGCTGGCAGGACAGCCTTGAAAAGGCGCGCAACGAGATCGAAAATGCGCGAGTTGAGGTGCAAACGACTTATAATGCCCCGGGGGTGAGCGACGAATGAATGCGACACAATCGATTGAATTATATACGATCCTGTTCTATGTCAGCATGACGGTTGCGATCGTCGGCTTGGTGGCGGCGGTCGGCCTGTTCTTTCTTCTGGACATCCCAACGGTGTTTGCCCTGATGACCGGACGCGCCAGACGGAAAACGATCGAGCGGATCGCGCATAGCAGCAACAGCGGTCAGCTTCGCAAGCGGGAGGACGCACAGCGGATGCTGGATCAGACGAAGGCGACCTCGGACAATCTGAAGCGAGGCCGAGGCGCGGACACCGCGACGGAGAGGCAGAGCGCTTCGCCCGGAGAGCAGGAAACGGAGCTGCTCCGGGAGGACGAGCAGAGCACGACCCTGCTGAAAACGGCGATCGGACAAGAAACAGCGGAGCGCGCTGCGCAGGATGATGCCGACGACGGTCTGACGACCAAGCTGAGCAAGCAGCCGGTGAAGCTGGGCAAGTTTGAACTCACAGAAACAACTGTGTTGATTCATACAGACGAGTCAATCTAAAGGAGGAGAACCATGAAACATATCAATAAGCTTGCAAAGCGATTCCTTGCATTTGCAATGATCGTGATCATGCTTGGCGGCATGGTGCCCGGAAGCGCCTTTGCACAGGAGCAGCCGGCGGCTGAGGAATCGATCACGGGGCTGAGCGCCTATCTGGAATGGACGGCGGTGGAGGAGCAGAAGAACGGCTCTGATCCGGAACCGGCCCCCGCGCCCGAGGACGCGGAAGAACTTGCGCTCGGGACCGGCGAGGCCGAAAAGCGTGAGATCGGCGTTGTTGAGGGCGAGGATGACGGGCTGACCGAATATGTCTATCAGGTGCACGTGATGCTCACCGAAAATGGCGCAGAGCGCGAGGTCGTGTATCAGCAGAATGAAGACGGCCTCTATCCTTACAACGTGGATTGGGGCAACGCCGCGCAGGGCGAGGCGAACGGCAATACCTTCCGGACGGCCGGGGCGGTCACGGCGAGTGTGAGCTACGACGGCGTGTACCTGAGCGTCAAAGCAAATGCCTCCGGCGTCAGCGGCATAACGGAAAAGACGACGGCCGCACTGAGAGAAGATGTGGGACAGACCACACTCTATCTCCCTGCCGAGGGAAGTGCGGAGACGGCAGAGCCGTTTGAGCTGCAGGGCTGCTTCGGCGCGAATGTGACCGGCGGCATGACGGTTGACGCTCCCTCGGACGACAGCATCGCCGTAGACGGAACGAAGG
>CAKQKT010000215.1 GCA_934249275.1 uncultured Sutterella sp.
TGATGGCTTCGAGGCCTTCGATGCCCACGCGGGTGGCGGTGTTGGTGCCCGACTGCATGGCGAAGGAGTCGTCCTTCGCGGAGTCGCCGAAGTAGTTCTGGTAGATGAGGCCCGTGTCGACGCGGCCGTAGATCTTGACGTCGGCGGCGGAGGCGGAGCCCGCAAGGGCAAGCGCGGCAAGCGCTGCGGCGGTGAGGCGGAACGTATTCATGATTTGGTCTCCTGGATGAGGCTGGAAAAGGTCAGAGAAGGAAGTAGGCGGCGAGCACCATGACGAGCATGACGGGCGCGGTGCGCTTCACGATTTCAAGAGGTTCGACGGCGGCGATGCCGGCGACGAGAATCAGGCCGCCGCATAGCGGGGAGCTCAGTCGGCCGAAGGAGCCGGCAATGACGGCGAGATATCCGAGCGACGGAATCGTGAGGCCGAATTCGGAGGCATGAGGCGTCACGGCTTCGTTGAAGGCGAAGGCTGCGGCGTCGCCGGAGCCCGTGAGAACGCCCATCAGATAGGGGCCGAAGGCGCCGCCGATGCGGGCCCATTCGTTGGCGGACGTGAGCGCTTCGACGAGCAGGTCGATGACGCCCGCGGCCTTCAGGCCTGAGGCAAAGACGCCGGCGGCGATGATGATGCCGAGGATGTTGGCGTAGCCCTTGCCCATGCCGTCAAAGAACTTGCGGGTGACTTCGGCGGGATTGGAGCGGGTAACGGCGAGCGCATAGATCGTGCCGATGATCATGGCCGTTGCAACGCTGATCTTCATGCTCGTGAAGAGAGAGACATAAAGCAGCAGGGCGACCGGAACGAGCGGCGCAATGGCGTAGAAGAAGTTCGGATGTTCGGGCAGATTGCCGGCCTCCGCGGAGGAGGCGTCATCCTGACTCTGAGTCTTGACGGGCTTCTTGTAGTCGCGGTAGACGAGGCAGACGAGCGTGAGGCCGACGACGGTTGCAAGGCTGAAGCACAGGAGCGGCATGGAGAAGAGGCCGATCAGGTCCATGATCTCCATTTCGGCGAGCTTGGCGATGAAGACGTTGTGCGCGACACCCGGATTGAAGAGCGCGGGCGTGGTCGAGCAGACGATGGCTGCGGCCGCAACGGCGGGATGGAAGCCCGCACGGATCAGAATCGGAATCATCGACGGGCCGACGGCGGCGCAGAGGCCCGCGGTCGACGGAATGGCGACCGCGCAGAAGCCCGTGACAATCATGCAGGCGGGCAGAAGAAGGAAGCCGAGCTTGCGAAGCGGACGCGTCAGAAGCGCGACGAGATGCACGTCGCACTTCGTCAGGGCCACCGCAGCGGCAAAGCCCATCGCGGAGCAGATGGCGATGATGAGCGAGCCTTTCGTCATGGAGGCGTCGAACTGCTGGAAGGCCACCATGGGCTTCAGAGAAAAGAGCGCCATGGCCAGGCCGGCGGTGATCAGCACGAGCCTGGTTTCGTAACGCTTGATGAGGGCGTAAATGGTCGCGATGACGACGACCAGGGCAAAAATCAGCGTGAGTGACATTTGGAGAAAGTCCGAGGGGTTGGAAAAGAGGGTATT